>NZ_JAOQKC010000020.1:0-65622 GCF_025567165.1 Laedolimicola ammoniilytica | reverse complement strand
TACTTCTTCCTTCACGCGGCGTCGCTGCATCAGGGTTTCCCCCATTGTGCAATATTCCCCACTGCTGCCTCCCGTAGGAGTTTGGGCCGTATCTCAGTCCCAATGTGGCCGATCACCCTCTCAGGTCGGCTACTGATCGTCGCCTTGGTGGGCCGTTACCTCACCAACTAGCTAATCAGACGCGGGTCCATCTCATACCACCGGAGTTTTTCACACTAGGTCATGCGACCCTGTGCGCTTATGCGGTATTAGCAGTCATTTCTAACTGTTATCCCCCTGTATGAGGCAGGTTACCCACGCGTTACTCACCCGTCCGCCACTCAGTCACAAAAATCTTCATCCGAAGAATCAAATTTAAGCGCTTCGTTCGACTTGCATGTGTTAAGCACGCCGCCAGCGTTCATCCTGAGCCAGGATCAAACTCTCATGTTTAAGTGTTTGAATCCGGTCCAGAAATCACAACTAGCAATTTCTTTCCCGTATTACTGTTAAAAGGTGTTCAATCTTATTTCTAAGACCGAACTGTTCTTGAATTCATTCTCTTAGAATTTTCAAGGTTTTACACTGTTCAGTTATCAAGGTTCGTTGCACTCGCTCTCGCGATTCAGCTTTGATATATTATCATGTTTGCAACCGATTGTCAAGTACTTTTTTCAACTTTTTTTCGATTGTTTTTGATATTTTCAAAACTAAGCGGAGAAGAAGGGATTTGAACCCTTGCGCCGCTATTAACGACCTACTCCCTTTCCAGGGGAGCCCCTTCGGCCAGCTTGGGTACTTCTCCAAGATGCTCGATTTCTTTTAAATCGATATTTTATATGCCACCGCTGTATCAGTGGTAACTAACGGAGAGGGTGGGATTCGAACCCACGCGCCCTTTCGGACAAACGGTTTTCAAGACCGCCTCGTTATGACCACTTCGATACCTCTCCACACTCTGACGTGTTTTCCGCCCTTGCGTGGCGACAAAATGTATTCTATCATCACTAGTCGACAATGTCAACAACTTTTTTCAATTTTTTTATATTTTCTTTACAAACCTATCTTTTGCCCTGCTTTCAGCAGGCGGAACAGGCGCAAAGCGGCCTGATAATACAGGGTTTCCGCGTTGGCAAAGGCATCCTCGGCAGACATGAAACCATTTACCGTAGTTAATATAGAAAGAATTCCATGCTGATAGATCTGTTCCGCGCCTTCTCCCATACCTCCCGCCAGAGCTACTGCTGGAACCCTGCGGCGCAGACAGCGATCACCCACTCCCTGTACCACTTTGCCATAACAGGATTGCCAGTCGGTACAGCCCTCTCCGGTTACCACCAGAGATACACCCTCCAGTCGGCTGTCAAACCCGATCAAATCCAGTACGGTCTCGATGCCGGAACGAAGCTCTGCGCGAAGGAACACCAGCAGCGCAGCGCCCAGTCCTCCTGCCGCGCCGGACCCCGGAATGGTATCCGGATTCATTCCATATGTCCGGATAAGGATATCCCGGTAATTCTCCATGCCGCGCTCAAGACGTTCCAGTACCTCCGGCGTCCCGCCCTTCTGCGGACCAAAGGTATAGGTAGCCCCCTGTTCTCCACAGAGAGGATTCGTCACATCGCACATAACTGTAAAACGGGTATCCGCAAGCCGGCTGTCCAGTCCGCTGTCATCTATCTCAGCCAGATGTTCCAGATCGGAACCATTTCCCATAAGCTCCCGACCCTCCCGGTCAAGGAAACGGATGCCCAACGCGCGCATACAGCCCATGCCGCCGTCATTGGTGGCGGATCCGCCGATGGCAATGGTGATATCACGAAAGCCTCTGTCCAGGGCGTCACGAATCAGTTCGCCGGTTCCGTAGGAGCTTGTATACAGGGGATTCTTCTTTTCCGACGGCACAAGGGCATAGCCGGATGCAAGCGCCATCTCAATGATTGCCCTGTTCTCATCCAGCTTTCCATAATAAGCGGTTCGATTCTGCATGAGGGGATCCGAAACCTCGACATAAAGCTTTTCTCCCTGTACTGCTTTGATCACTGCATCCGCTGTCCCTTCCCCACCGTCAGCTACCGGAATACTCTCGCAGCTGCAGGAGGGAAATACCTCTTTTGCGGCTCTGGTCAGAAGCCTTCCCGTATCTTCACTGGATAACGTTCCTTTGAATGAATCTGACGCAAACAAAAATTTCATCACTGTCCTGTTCTCCTGATTTTCCGAATATAAGTTTCCTTTGCTTCTACGAATACCCTATTTCCGATTATGCAAAAAGGTCGCGGCGATCTTCAGATCCTCCGGCGTGGTCAGCTTGATATTCTCATAGGAGCCTTCCACCAGCTTCACCTTCGTATCCGTAAATGCTTCCACAATCATGGCGTCATCCGTCACATCACTGCGGCCGCTCTGCTCCAGAGCCGCGTAGGCCTTATAAGCCAGACGGAAATCAAATACCTGCGGGGTCTGCACATTCCATACCCGGCTGCGGGACGGAGTTTCGGATACAAAGCCGTCGGCGTCCGCAATTTTGACCGTATCTTTGCTGGGCATGCCGACTACACAGGCATGATATGCTTCTACCGCGTCAAAGGCGCGGCGCAGAATCTCTTCATTTACAAAAGGACGCACGCCGTCGTGAATGAATACAAAGCCATCCTTTTCTTCCTCACTCAGGCTTTTTTCAAGCGCTTTGAGGCCGTTCCAGACCGAAGCGTAGCGCTCATGGCCGCCGGCCACGACAACACTCACCTTGTCGAAATGGTATTTTTCTACAATCTCATGCTTTACATAGTCTATCTCTGTCTCGCCGGTCACCAGAAGAATCTGATCGATGAGCGGGGACTCCTGAAAAGCCCGGATAGAATAATAGACGATGGGGTGTCCCTCCAGTTCCAGAAACTGCTTGTGAATCTGGCCACCCATCCGTTTTCCCTGACCTGCTGCCAGGACGATGGCCGCGCATGATTTTCTCTTCATATCATATCTCCTACCATACTCTCATGTAGCTATATCTATACTCTACAAACACCTTTTTCTATAAACAGGACCCGTATCATACGATACTATCTCTCAGCAATGAAACAGACAGCAACATACATTACCGCTCGCCCAGCTTCAAATTCGGAACTGCGTTCAAGTCAAGACCGTTCCGTTTGCCGGCGATAAACTCATAGTAAGCCGCCACGCCGATCATGGCCGCGTTGTCCGTACAGAAAATCGGAGACGGATGATAAAATTCGATCTGACGCTCCGCACACGCCTTCTCGAAGGCCGCCCGAAGAGCGGAATTGGACGCCACGCCGCCGGCAATGGCAAATTTATTGAGGTCGCTTTCCTTCACTGCGATCATGGCATGCTCCACCAGTACGTCGCAGACTGCCTTCTGGAAAGAAGCCGCCACATCGGCGCGGTTGACCTCGATTCCCTTCATCTGGCAGCCATTCAGATAGTTCAACACGGCGGACTTCAGGCCGCTGAAGCTGAAGTCGTAGGGAGAATCTTCGAATTTCGGGCGTGGAAACGTGATGGCCTCCGGATTGCCCTCTTTGGAAATCTTATCAATCTTCGGACCGCCCGGATAACCGAGGCCAATGGCGCGGGCCACTTTATCAAAGGCCTCTCCGGCCGCGTCGTCACGGGTCCGTCCCAGAATCTCGTATTTTCCATAATCCCGTACCACCACCAGATGGGTGTGACCGCCGGATACTACCAGACACACAAAGGGCGGTTCCAGATCCGGATTTTCGATATAATTGGCGGAAATATGTCCTTCAATATGATGTACGCCCACCAGCGGCAGCTTTTTTGCATAACTGATGGCTTTCGCCTCGGCCACGCCCACCAGCAGCGCGCCCACCAGCCCCGGACCATAGGTGACGCCGATGGCGTCCAGATCGTCCAGAGTCATATGCGCTGTGGTCAATGCTTCCTCGATGACCTGATTGATGCGCTCGATATGCTTGCGGGACGCGATTTCCGGAACCACGCCGCCATAGAGGGTATGCAGATCAATCTGGGAGGAAATCACATTAGAGAGCACTTCCCGGCCATTTTTCACCACGGAAGCCGCTGTCTCATCACAGGAGCTCTCAATTCCCAGGATATAGATATCTTTTTTCGTATTCATCGTCTCACTCATTTTTCATCATCCTCAAAATCCAGTTCTACGGATTTTCTGTCCTTTCCGGCGACTGCGCGCGGGAATATCTTCCGTACTTCGTCCATATATTCTTCGGGGCGGGTCAGGGACGGGCTGTAATGGGTCAGCCACATTTCCTTCACGTCTGCCTCTTTTGCCAGACGGGCTGCCTCATAGAAGGTCATATGCTTGTTGGCCACGGCCTTGGCCTGCTTGTCCTTCTCGCCATACATACCCTCGCAGATAAAAAGATCCGCGTTCTTCGCATTTCTGGAAATGGACTCTGTAGGCCGGGTATCCGTACAATATACCAGCTTAATACCCTTCCGGGGCGCTCCCATAACCATATCCGGCGTATACACCGTTCCGTCTGCCTCGATGGTTTCCCCCTTCTGCAGACGATTCCAGAAATTTTTCGGAATGTTCAGGCTCTGAGCCTGCTCCAGATTGAATTTGCCCGCCCGTTTAATCTCAATGGAATAACCGTAACAGGTCACGTTATGATTGACCCGGAATGCTTTGATGTGATAACCGTTCAGCTCCAGCTCCTCTTCCGCCTTTGTCAATTCGATAAATTCAATGGGAAAGGGAAGCTCCGGCGCGATGACGCGTAAGGCGTTGACCACCCGTTCCAGCCCCTTGGGTCCCACTAACGTCAGAGGTTCCGTCCGCTCCGCATTTCCCATGGTAAGCAGAAGCCCCGGCAGGCCGCTGATATGATCCCCGTGGAAATGGGTAAAGCAGATCACATCAATGGGCTTAAAGCTCCAGCCCTTTTCCTTTACCGCTATCTGCGTTCCCTCTCCGCAGTCTATCAGTACACTGCTTCCGTTATATCGCATCATCAGCGCTGTAAGCCAGCGATAGGGCAGCGGCATCATGCCTCCGCTTCCCAGTAAACATACATCTAACATTCCTGTCTCCTAATCTTCCTATCTTATAACCATTCGATCTGTTCTGTCCGCGTTACAGGGACTTTAAACTGCCCGGTAATGCAGTCATAACATGCCTCGCACAGGTCAAAGCTGTCCTGTTCTCCATCCTTTTCGGACGGATAGCCCCAGCTTTGCCGCACAGCGCAGACTCCCTCCATGGGAATACCGCCGCGCAGGGCAACGACTTTACCGCAGCAGTTGCAAATCAGTCTGGTTAAAATTCTTGTCTCTGTTGTCTTATACTCACGCATCTTATTCCTCCCGCCGCTTTCGCAGCTCTGTGTCATTCCGCCGCGCTATCCTCTGGCGCACGACCGGACTCTACGTTTTTATTTTACGTGAATATTCTACATAATCCGTTTTTTTCTGCCTAGTGGAAATGGCTGTCAATCTTATGTCAACCTTTTGTCATAATCACAGCGTCCTCTACAGGCTGCTCATAAAAGCCCTTCCGGATTCCCACCCGGGTAAAGCCGCTCCGTTCATACAGATGAATGGCCGGTTCATTGCCGGCGCGCACCTCCAGGATATAGCGCTCCAGCCCCCGTTCTCTTCCGTATGAACCTAATTTTTCCAGAAGCTTTCCGGCAATTCCCTGCCCACGCAGCTCCTTCTTTACCGCCACGTTGGTGATTTCCCCTTCTTCAAAGCTCTGATAGCAGACGCAGTAGCCTGCAATCTGGCCGTCCTTTACCGCTGTCAGCAGAATCGTGTGGGGCAATCCAAGGCTTTCCCGGAAGGCTTCCTCTGACCAGGGCGGAGCGATCGCTTCCCGCTCAATAGCCGCTACCTCTGCCAGATCTGCTTCCTCCATAAGACGGATTTCCGGCTCGCTCATGCCTGCTCTCCTGATGCCTGCGTTTTCTGCTCTCTTTTCAATCTCTCCTGCTCCGCGCGTTCCCGCTCTGCCTGGGACAGACGCAGATAATCGGGACGATGCTCTGCCGCTGTCTCTGTCTTTCCGGCGCGGACATAAGAAACCGCGAGCATGGCTACCGCCGCTGCCCGCTGCTTATTCACATGGGCCGGGGCGAAGGAAAAGGCGACTCCCTTCATAAGCTCGTCCGTTAATACCTGACGGAACACCGGTACACCGTCGCCCAGGAAAATCACGTCTCTTCCAAGTTTACATAATTTTTCCGCAATTTCTTCAATGCCGACTGCCATCTGAGGCTCCAGTGCCACCAGTTTCTCACCCTGAAATTCATAAATACCGGTGTAGACCTGATTTCTGCGGGCGTCCATCAGCGGGCAGATGATTTTGTCTGTTCCATATAAATTATAAGCCAGGGCGTCTACCGTAGGAATGTGTACCAGCGGCTTGTCCAGTGCCAGCCCCAGTCCCTTGGCTGTGGCGGAACCGATGCGTAAGCCTGTAAAGGATCCGGGGCCACCCGCCACGGCGATGGCGTCGATGGTGTTCAGATCCAGCTCGATCATTTTCGCAATCTCATCCAGCATGGGAAGCAGCGTCTGGGAATGGGTCTTTTTATAATTGACCGTGTACTCCGCCAGGAGATTGCTGTTCACTCCGTCGTCCTCTACCACCGCTACGGACGCTACCAGTCCGGAGCTGTCCAGTCCTAATATCTTCATCTTATTCTCTCTCCTCCAGGGTTATTTTCCGGTAATCGAAGCCCTTCTCCAAATCCTTCTCTATCCGGATCGCCGTATGCTTTTTGGGAATCAGCTCTTCAATCAGCTCCGCCCACTCAATCAGGCAGACGCCGTCCCCATAAAAATAATCCTCATAACCAATCTCATCCATTTCTTCTATATCACCGATCCGGTATACGTCAAAATGATAAAACGGAAGGCGTCCTTCTTCATACTCCTGCACAATCGTGAACGTAGGGCTGTTCACATGCTCGGTGACGCCCAGTCCCTTTGCGAAGCCCTGGGTAAATACGGTCTTGCCCACGCCCAGGTCGCCGGTCAAGGTGTAGACGGTTCCGGGAAGGGCTTCCCGGCCCAGCTTTTCACCAAGAGCTCTGGTGTCTGTTTCTGAAAATGTCTCTGTGATCATGTTTTTACCTCGTCATAAAATCTATCCGGGGAGTTTCCATCTAAAACTCCCTCACGTAAGAAAGAATCCTGCGAAGCAGGATTCTCCGCCTGCGGCGGGTCGCATAAGCGACACGATTCCATTCCGCCGCAGTGCGATCCCCCGGAGGGGCTTTTTGCTCTATAGGAATCATAGTTTTCACGCTTTAATGTGACGCAGTATTTCCTATAGAGCAATAAAGAGCCCCGCAGATACTGCGAGGCTCTTTTTACTGCTGTTTTCAGCCGTTTCTGCGGCTTTATTATAGCATTTCCCTTTTCTACTGTCCAGTTCTTCCCTAATGCTTTTTCAGAATCGGGCTGATGTGCTTGTAGAGCAGCATGGTAATAGCGGATACGATCACGCCCTTCAGGATGTTAAACGGCACCACTGCAAAGAATACCAGGGTCCAGACGCTCTGGATATGACTGTTGATCGCAGTTCCCATTCCGATGATAGCTTCCATGGGCATTCCGAAAAGCTCTGAGAATTTCGGCAGCAGATAAAGGGCGTTGAATCCGCTTCCAAAAATTGTCATTACCACTGTACCCACTGCCAGGCCTGCGATCGCCATTTTCCGGTTCTTTTTTATGTAATAGAGAATAGACGCCGGAAGCACCAGACTGCAGCCCACTACAAAATTAGCGAAATCTCCTACAAAGGCTGTGGTGGTTCCCTTGAGCACCAGCTTTAAGAGCACCTTACAGAGCTCGGTCGCCACACCTGCCACCGGTCCCATGGCAAAGGCACAGATCAGTACCGGAATCTCACTGAAATCCAGCTCATAGAAGCTGGGCGCAAACCACAGAGGCAGCTCAAAGAGCATCAGTACTGCCGCAATTGCGGAAAATACGCCTACCAATGCCACCCGGCGAGCCGGGGAATTGGTCCGGGGCATGGAGTTTTTCTTGCGAAGAGCTTTCTCCATCACGCTGGCCACCACAAAAATAGCCACTGCAATCAGCAGGCAGACTCCCAGAAACGCTACGTTGTCCTTTACACTTTGCATCAGATTTGACATGTTACAGATTCTCCTTTTCTGAATAAAAATTAGAAAGGATAATTCTTCGAAAAAAAGCCCTGAGCACAACCATGCTCAGGGCAAAAAAGCAAAGCAAATAAAACTACGCTCTGTTTTTCTTCTCTCATCCAGACTTTACTGTCGGTATCGGAATCTCACCGATTCGGCCATATCTCCTATAGATACGGTTCGCGGACTTTACCGCCGGTCGGGAATTACACCCTGCCCTGAAGAATTAACCATATTCTGATGTGTATTATAAGCCTGTTACGGGATTTCTGCAAGTACTTTTCTGTATAATTTTCTAAAATTCCGCACATCCTCTTTTATGGTGAAGAATATGAAAAAACGATTTATTTTCTGCGGCCTGGTGGGCTGGTGTCTGGAAATCTTCTGGACGGGACTGAAATCGCTCCAGCGGCGGCAGATGAAGCTGATGGGACATTCCTCCATCTGGATGTTCCCCATCTACGGGATGGCGTTTCTCTTCGCGCCCATTTCCCGGCTGCTGAATGGAAAAAGTGTCTGGGTGCGGGGCAGCGTGTATGCGGGCGGGATCTTTCTGACGGAATATCTGAGCGGCATGTTTCTGAAGAAACGGGGGCTATGTCCCTGGGATTACAGCCATGCGAAACTTAATGTAAATGGCGTCATAAGACTGGATTACGCACCGGTGTGGTTCCTGACCGGATTGCTCTATGAGAAGCTGCTGAACAAATTTATGGCTTCTTAAAATTTTTTTCACAAAAGATTAAATCCTTTTCCGCGGTTTTCTGGTATACTTAAGTGAAAGCAATCTGTTCTGCTTGATAGTTACCAGAATTTTACATTCTATTGTGAAAAGAACGGAGTTTTTACTATGGCTGAAGCTAAGATTATAGTCGTGGACGACGAGAAGGAAATCGCGGATCTGATCGCCCTGTACCTGACCAACGAGGACTATGAAGTTCATACCTTTTATAATGGAACCGATGCGCTGCGTTATATAGAAACGGAATCGCCGGATCTGGCGGTGCTGGATGTGATGCTGCCGGATATGAGCGGTTTTTCCATCTGCCAGAAAATCCGAGAGACACAGAATTTTCCCATCATCATGCTGACTGCGAAGGACGAGGAGATCGACAAAATCACAGGTCTCACCCTGGGGGCCGACGATTATATGACCAAGCCCTTCCGCCCGCTGGAGCTCATTGCCCGGGTAAAGGCCCAGCTGCGCCGTTTTACCAAGTATAACAATTCACCTGTCCAGGAAAAAGATCCGGATTCTGTCACCATCTCCGGCCTTACCATCAACAAGCGGGATCATACCTGTACCCTGAACGAGCAGCCGCTGGCGCTGACGCCTACGGAATTCTCGATTCTCTGGAGCCTCTGCAAGAACCGGGGCCAGGTAGTAAGCTCCGACCGGCTCTTCTACGACGTCTGGGGTGAAAAATATTACAGCAGTAATAACAACACGATCATGGTACACATCCGGCATCTCCGGGAAAAGATGAACGATTCCAGTGAGAAGCCCAAGTACATCAAGACCGTCTGGGGAGTGGGGTATAAAATTGAATAAGAAGCAGTCGCGGGGCAGTAAATATGTCCTCTTTGAACGAAAGCTGATGCGGAAAATCCTGTCGCTGGTGCTGGTGGCCATCTGTGCTGTGATCCTGCTGCGGGAGCTGATCCGGGGCCGCTTCGGAAATACGGTGGTGGGCTTTCTGACCGGCCTGTTCCGCCTGGATTACGACGACGCCCTCTATATCTACGAACTGATTTTCCGGGATAATTTAAATGTGATCATTGCCGGAGCAATCATCATCGCAATCATTCTGGTATTCCGGTATTCCATCCGCTGGATGACCGAATATTTTGACGAGATTTCTGCAGGCTGCGACGCGCTGTTGGACGAAAAAACGGAGCTTATCTCCCTTTCCCCGGAAATGGGATTTCTGGAGCTGAAGCTGAACGAATGCAAGAATATTCTGGAGAAACGGGAGCGGGATGCCCGCCAGGCCGAGGAGCGCAAAAATGATCTGGTGGTCTATCTGGCCCACGATATCCGTACGCCGCTGACCTCAGTCATCGGCTATCTGGATCTGATGAAGGAGGCGCCGGATCTGCCTGTGGAGCAGCGGGGTAAATATCTGTCTATCACGTTAGACAAGGCTTACCGGCTGGAGCAGCTCATCAATGAATTTTTTGAGATTACCCGGTTTAATCTGCACAATATTCCATTGACAAAGGAAAATATTCCTCTGTCCTTTTTGCTCATGCAGCTTTCCGAGGAGTTCTACCCGATTCTGACGCCCGGTGGAAAATCAGTGCATCTGAATGTGCCCGAGGATCTGATTCTCCCCGGAGACCCGGACAAGCTGGCCCGGGTATTCAACAACATTTTGAAAAACGCCGCGGCGTACAGCCTTCCGAATACGGTTATCGAGATTCGCGCCTGGAAAGAAGCGGAGCAGATTCATATCACCTTTACGAATCAGGGAGCGCAGATTCCAAAAGAGCAGCTGGCCATGATTTTCGAAAAGTTTTACCGGCTGGACAGCGCGCGGTCTTCGGAGAAGGGCGGAGCCGGACTGGGACTGGCCATCGCCAGAGAGATTGTAACGGCCCATCACGGGACCATTTCAGCAGAAAGCGACGAGCAGGGAACGACCTTTTCGATGGTGCTGCCTGCCGCTTAAATCAAAAATTTTCTTTTTCCTGTTCCATAAAAAATACCGTTTATCCACACATTCGCGATAAACGGTATTCTTTATACACATTTTACTCTATTTTCTCTTGTACTTTTCCTCACAGTATTTGCAGCGGTATACCTCTTTGCGCGGATCAGTCAGAACGAAAACCTGATCCAGCTCCTGCTCAATGGATGTGATGCAGCGGGGGTTCTTGCACTTTACGATATTTCGAATCTCCTTCGGAAGGGTCAGAGTTTTCTTCTCGGTCACCTTCTCATCCTTTACGATATTGACCGTGATGTTGTGGTCGATGAAGCCCAGCACATCCAAATCGATGTAATCAATGGGGCACTCGATTTTCATCAGATCCTTCTTGCCCATCTTCTCACTGCGGGCATTCTTGATGATGGCTACGGTACAGTCCAGCTTATCCAGATTCAGATATTTGTAAATCTCCATGCTCTTGCCCGCCTGGATGTGATCCAGGACGAAGCCCTCGGAGATACGTCCTACGCTTAACATTGACATTATACATTCACCTCCAGAAGTGTGAGAATCAGCGCCATACGCACGTAGACGCCGTACTGTACTTGCTTGAAATAAGCAGCTCTCGGGTCGCTGTCCACCTCGACCGAAATCTCATTGACTCTGGGCAGTGGATGCAGAACCAGCATATCCGGCTTCGCCAGTGCCATTTTCTCCTTATTCAAGATGTAGAAATCTTTCAGACGGATGTAATCCTCCTCATTGAAGAAACGCTCCTGCTGAACACGGGTCATATACAGCAGATCCAGTTCGCCAATGACGTCCTCCAGGCGCTCCACTTCTTTATAATTCTGACCGTTGGCGTCCAGCACCTCCTCGCGGATGTAGCTTGGAATCCGCAGCTCCTCCGGAGAAATAAATACGAAGTTCACATCTTCATAGCGAACCAGCGCCTTCACCAGAGAATGCACAGTACGACCAAACTTCAGGTCACCGCAAAGACCGATGGTAATATGGTCCAGGCGTCCCTTCAGAGAACGAATGGTCATCAGGTCTGTCAGTGTTTGGGTCGGATGCTGATGGCCGCCGTCGCCTGCATTGATCACCGGAATTCCGGAAACTGCGGACGCTACCATCGGAGCTCCCTCTTTCGGGTGTCTCATCGCACATATATCAGCATAACAGGAAATCATACGAATTGTATCGGAAACACTTTCTCCCTTGGAAGCGGAACTGGATGCCGCACTGGAAAATCCTAAGACCTGACCACCTAAATGGATCATAGCAGATTCAAAACTAAGTCTCGTTCTTGTACTCGGTTCATAAAACAATGTCGCCAGAACCTTCCCATCACAGGCATGCGCGTATTTTGCAGGATTCTTCTCAATGTCGCTGGCCAGGTCCAGAACCTTCGCCACCTCGTCCACAGAAAAATCCAGCGGGCTCATAAGATGTCTCATAATAACCTCCTACTTGGCTTTGTCAATTTTTATCCTGTAATATATTACATCAAAGTTTTCCGGATTTCAACAAATATCTTTTGCAAAATTGTATTTTTTCAAGTATACTTCTAGGTAGAGTGATTATAACAGTTTTGCCCGCAGAACGGCTGCGGAGATTCAGGCTCGGGACACAGGAAAGCATCCCCCATCCAGAGAGAAAGAGAGGCATACATTATGGAATTCAAAGAGAAAAAACGCTGGGTATTCTTAGGACTGCCCTTTACTTTTACTACCTATACAATTAATGAGGAAATCGTCCGCATCGACGAGGGCTTTCTGAACCGCAAGGAAGACGACTGCTACATGTACAAAATCCAGGACGTCACCCTGACCGCCAGCCTTTTCGAGCGTATCGCAGGCCTGGGCACCGTCATCTGCAACACCGGCGACGTCACCCACCCCAAGCTGGAACTGACCCACATCAAAAATGCCCGCGCCATCAAAGACTTTGTCCTCCAGCAGTCCGAGGAGCAGCGCATGAAGCGCCGGACATTAAACACCCAGAATATCGGAGCCATGCCGGATCCGGATCATTTTCACGACATGCACGATGACTGTGGAATGCCGCATATGCACTGAAAAAGAATGTGCAAGCTCTGCTTGCTTTTATGGAATAAGGAATTCTATAGAAATTTCCTATTCCTAAAAGAGAGCCCCCGCAAGGGGGCTCTCTTTCAGGCAAAGCGATAAGCCGGGTTATGTCATTGGATGTTCATCTATCTAGTCCTGCCGTCGCCGACAGGCTCAAGCGACCCACCTGAGACACCCGGGCCGGGTTAAGTCTCGTTTCGGTCTTGCTCCGAACGGGGTTTACATGGCTCCGCCTGTTACCAGACGGACGGTAGTCTCTTACACTGCCTTTCCACCCTTACGTTAGCAATGAGCCCAGTCTACCTGAGATTGCTGCGCAATCCCGGGTTACGCGGCATTCGCAGCGCAACCCGACAGCCACAAAGCCTGTTCGAAAAGTAAATTTTTCATTCAGGCTTTCTGCCTGCCGGGTATACTCGGCTCATTGCTAACGCGGTATATCTCTGTTGCACTGTCCCTGAAGTTGCCTCCGCCGGACGTTATCCGGCGTCCTGCCCTGTGGAGCCCGGACTTTCCTCACCTGGCACCTTTCGGCCTGCCAGCCGCGAACATCTGCTTTACCTGCGTGTTACAGTATAACACGGGGCAATCCGGCTTGCAAGTAAGATTTCCGGCTTTTCTGATTTCTCATTCTGCTCTTGTTTGACAAACTTTTAACCATTTTATCAATTTTCCTTGACGGGTTCCCCCATTTCCACTATGATAGATCTAACTATAACGCATACAAGAACCCTTGCGATACATAAGGAGGCACAGGATGACAAAAGAAGAACTGACAAAACGCCTTGGAAAGGGAACCCTGATTCTGGACGGAGCTACCGGCTCCAATCTGATGAAAGCCGGTATGCCCAAAGGCATCTGCACCGAGCAGTGGGTGGCTGAGCATCCGAACGCCATCATCGAACTTCAGAAGACTTATGCGGAGGCGGGATCAGATATCGTCTATGCCCCCACCTTTATGGCCAATCCCATCAGTCTCGCCACCCATGGTCTGGCGGCTGAGACCGAACGGCTGAATCATACGCTGGTGGGACTTTCCCGGAAGGCCGTAGGCGATCAGGTTCTGGTGGCCGGAGACCTGACTACCACCGGCAAGCTGATGGAGCCGCTGGGACCCATGAAATATGAAGATTTATATGAATCCTATAAGAAACAGATTTCCTGTCTGGCCGACGCAGGCGTGGATCTGCTGGTGGCTGAGACCA
Source organism: Laedolimicola ammoniilytica (assembly GCF_025567165.1). NCBI lineage: Bacteria > Bacillati > Bacillota > Clostridia > Lachnospirales > Lachnospiraceae > Laedolimicola > Laedolimicola ammoniilytica. The sequence continues at coordinate 51,547 of NZ_JAOQKC010000020.1, read as the reverse complement.
TGCTGGCCTCCAATGAAACCCTGGTTATCCTGGACGCCGCGCAGGCTGTCTGTGATCTGCCGGTATTCTGCACCCTGACCATGGAGGCCGACGGAAGCCTGTTCTTCGGTGGAAATGTATTTGACGCTGTGGAAGAGCTGGAAGCTATGGGCGCATTTGCGGTGGGCTGCAACTGCTCCACCGGCCCGGATCAGCTGGAATCCGTCATCGCCGGTATCCGGCAGCGGGTATCCATCCCGGTCATCGCAAAACCGAACGCGGGCATGCCCACCATTTCCGCTGAAACCGGTGAGGCTGTGTACAGCATGGCACCGGAAGAGTTCGCCAGGAGCATGCTAAAGCTGAAGGCGGCAGGCGCTTCCATTCTGGGCGGATGTTGCGGAACGACGCCGGAGTTTATCCAGGAATTAAAGAAAACTTTAAATTCATAACGAACGCAAAGAAAACCCGGCAGCTGCCGGGTTTTCCTGTTCTCCGCTATTTTCTCAGATATAAAATTCGCTGCTGATCCGTTCCCTCTGCTGCTCCAGCAAGTCTTCCAGGGTTACACTGTCCACATATTCGTTGATCGCCTTGTAAAGTCCTTGCCAGAACGGAAGCGTCACGCATTCCGCCTGACGCGGACAGGAATTGACCTCCTGCTCCAGACAAGCCACCGGCGCCAGCTCTCCCTCGGCATACCGCAGGATCTCTCCCACCGTATAGTCCTTCGGCAGCTTCGCCAGACGATAGCCGCCCTGAGGTCCCCGGACGCTCTCAAGCAAGCCCAGCTTCCCGAACTGGGACACGATCTGCTCCAGGTATTTTAAGGAAATTCCCTGTCGCGCCGAAATTTCTTTTAATGGCACATAACGTCCTTCCCCATTAGCTGCCAGATCCAGCATAAAACGGAGCGCATAGCGCCCCTTTGTTGAAATTTTCATCTTATGCTCCCTTATTTTTCTTTCTTTTCCAAACGCGCAAATACCATATCGTAGCCGTCCTCGCCATAGTTCAGCGATCTGTTCACACGGCTGATGGTCGCTGTAGAAGCTCCCGTCTTCTCAGCAATCTCCAGATAGGTCTTCTGCTCCCGCAGCATCTTCGCTACTTCGAAGCGCTGGGAAAGAGAGAGTAATTCATTGATAGTGCATACATCCTCGAAAAATGTATAGCACTCTTCCTTATTCTGAAGACTCAAAATCGCGTCAAACAGAAAATCAACGGCTTCCGTCCTAATTTTCTTGTTCATGACATTTCCCTTCTTTTTATTTCATAATATATCTATTTTAACACAGTAAAATTTTAAAGTCCAGAAATCTTTTGCTTTCTTTTTCTAAAATCTTTCTTAATTCTTTCTTTTTTCCCCACATTTTTATGTTATAATACAAGCTCAAAGGGAGGATTACTTCATGTCTTACAAAAGAAAACGTATTTCCGGCCGAATCATCTTCACGGCAGCCGTATTGCTTACCCTGGTGATTTTGACCGTCTGCACGCTGATCGGCCAGCGTGATTCAGCGGAAGATACTTCCGCAGCGCATACCACCACTTCTGTCGAAGAAACAGATCTCCTCGAGGCTATGATTTCCCGTCCGGCCGCCGAACAACTGGACGCCTTTCTTCCGGATTATACCAGCGCCGTAATTCTGAATACTACGCTGATCAAGGATCTGTCTCTGGAGGTCGGTTCCGACGCAAGCCAGCTCCGCATGAACTGGATGTCCCCCAGCGATGAACCCGGATGTGTTCGCTGGACTGACACCGTCACAGGCGAAACCACGGATTTCACTGCGGACTGCGAGGTCTCCGCCACAGTCTCCGGCTGCTATCTGAACAAAGCCACCGCCACCGGCCTGGAACCAGGCGTGACTTATCGGTATCAGGTAGGAAATGACACCGCCTGGTCCCCAGTCTATTCCTATCAGGCTCCGCAGCAGACGGACACCCTCACGTTCCTTGTGACCTCCGACGCTCAGATCGGACAGTCTGATATGGAAATCTCTGAACTGACCGCAGACCGCTGGGATCGGGTTCTGAACCGGCTCACCACCTATGTCCCGGAGGCGAATTTTATCTTCCACCTGGGCGATCAGGTGGCGGATTTCGGGTGTGAGAAGCATTATCGTCTGTTTCTGGATCATTTGCCCCTGTATCGGATCGCCCTCGCGCCTGTGGTCGGCAATCACGATGTGGCTAATTCCTACACGACAGAGGAATACGGGCGTCCCGGCAACACTTATTTTTACGACCATTTTAACGTACCCAACCGCTCGGAAATGGGGCAAAGCGAATCGGACAAGGATGGCAACTACTATTTTATCCGCAATGACGTGCTTTTCATCGTCCTGAACAGCCTGACCGCCTCCGGCGGCGACGAGCAGGAACAGTATGTGAAGCAAATCGTCAATGAGCACCCCGACACCCGCTGGCGCATCCTCGCCGAACATTTTCCTGCTTACTCAGGCGCCCAGAATTCCGGCTCCAATGTGGGCGAATATCTGCCCCGCATCGCTGCTGATTACCAGATCGACCTGGTGCTCACCGGCCACGATCATGTCTACTCCCGTTCCGCCTTCACCAACAGGGACAGTGATGTCCTCACAGATTATAATTACGCGGGTGGCGCTGTGGCCATCAATCCCGTCGGCCCCATGTATCTGACCTGCGGTACCTCCAGCGGCTGCCTCTACCATTTTCCAAAAGCAGAGGAACACATCGTATATCAGGGCCAGGTCAATTCTCCCATGGGAATCCGCATCGACGTCAATGAGGAGGAGCTTCATATCCGCTCTTACCTGGTGGACACCTGGACTATGTTTGACGAATATACCATCCGAAAGGACGATTCCGCCAGCTAATAAGAAAGAATCCTGCGAAGCAGGATTCTCCGCCTGCGGCGGGTCGCATAAGCGACATGATTCCATTCCGCCGCAGTGCGATCCCCCGGAGGGGCTTTTTTCTCTATAGGAATTATGACTTTCACACTTTAATGTAACACGGTATTTCCTATAGAGCGAAAAAGAATGTGCCATTGGCACATTCTCGCGCCGAGGCGCGGTTGCTTCAGCAACCATCTACCACTGCGCCGAGTGCGCATCTTTGCAAGCTCTGCTTGCTTTTATGGAATAGGGAATTCTATCGGAATTTCCTATTCCATCAGAAAGCGCTTCGAACCGATTTTGCAGTTCGAAGCGCTCTTTTTATCCTTTATTTTTCTACGGCTTTTTCGGCAAATTCTGTGGTGACCAGCGCCTCATAGGGCACTCGGCTTTCCAATTCTTCGGCCTCTGCCAGGATATCCTGCAAAAGCTCGAAACTCTTTTCCTCAAAAATCAGATTATCCTTCCAGGTATCCTGCTCATAATAACGGGTCACAATCGTGGTGATATCCGCAAGATCCGTCTCCGCGAACTGGGGCGCAATGACCTGCGCAATCTCCTCCGGGGTGTGGCTCTGCACATAATCCATGCCCTTCTGAAGCGCATTCGTAAATCCCTGGATCACTTCCGGATGGGCTTTCAGGTAACTCTGCTTCGCACTGTAGGCTGTATAAGGCACATACCCGGAATCCACTCCAAGCGACGCCACCACATAACCTTTTCCTTCTTTTTCCAAAGTCGAAGCGCCCGGCTCGAATTCTACGGTAAAATCTCCCTGTCCGCCGGAGAAGGCTGCGGCAGTGGAGCCAAAATCGATGCTCTGATCAATATGCAGATCCGTGGCTGGGTCCAGGTTGTTCTTTTTCAGGATATATTCAAAGACCATCTGTGGCATGCCACCTGTCAGTCGCTATACTATGTAAATATTGTTCGGATAGCTGCGCAGCGGTGATTTCAGGCCGGATATCCGGGAGGAAATCACGGATCAGAGGCCCTATCTCCGCTTTCGGCTTTACGATCTCGTAGGGCTTTAAGGGGTTATCTGTGTCCTTTAAAATGCCCAGTTCCTTCATCAGGCGGATGTAGGGCAGGATGCTCTGCTTTGTTTTCTTGAATCCCAGGGAGGTCAGATGCTCAGACAGATACTTGGCGGAGGTGTAACCCCGTTCGTCCTCCATAATGAGCTTCATAACCACAGCGATCATCGTATTTTCCCGGCGGTTCATCTCGTCTGCAGGATTGTAGCTGATAAGACCGGACAGGCCGTATTTCAGGGTAATCTCCGGCAGACCGTCGGCGTCCACGTCGATACGCTCGATCAACAGCTCAATATCCCGGCGATCCAGTCTGCCCCCGGCAATGATTTTATCCACCACATCCAGAGCGCTTCTCAACTTATCCTTCACGTCCGGCGTCTCCAGTGTGGTTGCGTCCAGTTCCTTCAGGCGCAGCTCCAGACCGTGAATCTGGGCCAGCAAATCCTTCTGGATCGACTCGTAGGTGTCGCTCACCAGTTCCTCATTTCCTGCTGCCATAGTCAAATCCCGAACCTTCTGGGCCAGAAGCGTCTTGAGCTGGCTCTTCCGCTCGCCTATCTCCGCCCGGATACTCTGACGCTTTTCCTCCACCGACTGGATTTCCGCCTCGAAATCCTTCAAATCATAGGCGGCAATCACCTCGCAGAGGGCGTTCCGGCAAAGGCGGATATAATTCAGTACGTCCTCCATCAAATCATTTTCTTCAATGAGATGGGCTTTCTCACAGTAACGCCTGCCCTTGGTGTTGTAGGTGGTACAGATATAATATTTCCGCTCGCCGCTGCTGTTCTTCCGCTTAATGGGCGTCAGACGGCTTCCGCAGTCCTTGCAGAACAGGCAGCTGCCAAAGGGATTCGGAATCTCCGAGCCCAGCCACTGGCCATGGCTGCCACGGTAATTGGTGCGGTTGCGCTTCTCTTTCAGCTCCTGCACCAGCGAAAAGGTCGCCCGGTCGATGATGGCCGGATGGTGATTTTCAAAAATACACTGTTCGTCCCTGGGGACGCGCTTATCCTTGCCATGGACGGTATTTCTGGAGCGCTTTTTCAGGCGGAAGGTGCCGATGTAGAAATCATTGTCCAGCAAATCCTTGAGCATACTGTCTGACCACTCGGTAGCAATCCGCTTTTTACTGATGCGGCCTTCCGCAAGCTCCCGTTCCCGGCGTGCCATGGAGGGCGTTGGGACGCCTTGCTCCGTTAGGTAGGCGGCTATCTTGCGGTAGCCGGAGCCGGACAGATACAGGTCGTAGACCAGCTTCACAGATTCCGCCTCCTTGGGAACGATGTTCAAAACGGTTTTGTCTTTGGCATCCCGACAGTATCCGAAGGGCGGCTGGGTCACCAGTGTCCCTTCCTTCTGTCTGGCTCCGATGGCCCGCTTGATTTTTTTACTGGTATCCTTCACATATCGCTCATTGAACCAGGTCTTGATTCCCACCGTGTCATCGCTGGAATCCATGGAATCATAATTATCATCAATGACAATCAGATGCTTTCCCCGTTCCTGAAACTCGTCCAGAAGCAGCAGCACCTTGGCATTGTGGCGGCCCAGACGGGAGAAATCCTTCACATAGACCGTATCCACGTCCCGATCCAAATCCGCCATCATCTGTTGAAAACCCGGACGGTCGAAGATGTAGCCGGAAACGCCGTCGTCCTCATACCAGCGGTCGATGACTGCGCCGTGGTCGGTGGCGTACTGGGTGATGATGAGTTTTTGGTTCTCGATGGAGACGTAGTTCTTTTTATCGTCATCGCGGGAGAGACGGACGTAGCCTGCGATCATGTTGGTCTTCCTTTCTGTTTCTATTTTTCTTTACTTGGTCTTTTGTTTGTACTCTTTTATTTAAGCTTCATGTAATTATATAATATATTGTGTATATTCGTTTGTAAATAGAAAATGACAGAAATTTTCATTCAAACACTTTGCATAACCCTATAGACCAATTACCTGGAATGCTTAGGTAATCTCAGTTCAAATGTCGGAATCAAAAATTCAGGAATCCTTCCAGTGGTTTCGTATCAAGGTTTTCAGCGCCTGCTGTATGTCCTTCTGTTCCGGCCCGTCTGTGTAAAGGGCAATCCGGAAGCCGCAGCGCTTTAGCAGGTCATATTGTCTTTGAATCTGCTCCTGCGAAGCACCTGGGGATTTCCAGAAATAATATGTTGGTTTTCTTACATGTATCATCTCCATTCTACATCCTGTGGTGCGGATGGGCTTGCTTTATTTGTATGAAAGCTGTGGGGTGGGCTTGCCTGTCCGCTTGTTTATTTTTGTTTGTGGGATGAAATGATTGTAGAATGGAGTGGGAGATTTCTTTATACCGGGAAGCACGCAGAATTACGTGGCGGATACGCTGGGATTTTTCTTCATAAATTCGGAGTCTCTTGCCAGATACGCATTTGTGACGTCACCGCCAAAATGCTTCTGGTCAGGGGAAAAGCCCCTGAAACCCCTGATAATGTGAAATGACGGCAGATTTTGCCGTCACTTTTAATATATGACGGCATTTTTTGCCGCCACTTTTTGGATTTGACGGCACTTTTTGCCGTCATGATTTTCTGCTTTTTGTGAATGACGGCATTTTCTGCCGTCACTTTTTTGAATTTGACGGCACTTTTTGCCGTCATTTTTGAAGAGTGCCGTCGCATTTTGCCGTCATATTTCTAATTTTTTGCGTTTTCCTCTAATTCAAGCATGTACTTATCAAAATCGGACATAAACAATCGATCCTGAATGACACGGTATTTTTCAAATTCTGTTTCTGCATGAAGCTTTGCAATTTCAGCCGTCACCTTCCCCGCATCCTGTAAAATGCCATAATCAAACATTTCGATAAAGCTATTAAGCCTTTTTTCCCAATCCTGCATTGTAAGGGGAATATGCCTTAACGTCATGTTTTCCGCAAAATCCAGGTATGCCGTAACCATGCGGTTCAGTTGCTTCATTTCATTCTGACTCAAATAATTCTTAGCAACCGTAACATCACTTTTCTTAATCTTTCCTTCCGGAGCATCTGCCCAGGTGGTTAATCCCATGTGCTCCTTTGTATGATCGGCCCTTTCCACGATCAGCTCCGCTGCCGTATGACCATGAACTGCATAATGCATTTTGTTCTGAACGGTCGCATAAAATCTTCTCGTGGTTGCAGAATTTTTATCGTAATCAACGGCTGTAGCATACAGATCCGTGATCTTCTGATAAAATTTTCTTTCGCTTGCCCGAATCTCACGAATGCGCTCCAATTGCTCATCGAAATACTTTTCCGTCAGATAGGTTCCGCGTTTCAACCGTTCATCATCCATGACCCAGCCTTTGATGGTGTAGTTCTTTGCAATCTGATTGACCCATTTACGGAACTGTACCGCACGCTCAGAATTGACCTTAAAACCTACAGCAATGATCATCTCCAAGGAGTAATGATTTGTGCTATAGCTTTTTCCATCAGCAGCAGTTATCCGAAATTTTCGGATAACTGCCGCTTCTTGCAATTCACTGTCACTAAAAATTTTTTTGACATGGTAATTTATGGTTCGAACATCCACATCATACAGTGTGGCCATCATCTTCTGCGTCAGCCATATATTCTCATCCTCGTAGCGCATCTCAATGCTGTCCTGCTGATCACCAACAGAGGCAACATAGGTTAAGTATTCCGCTGCGCTGGAACGAATGATTATTTCGTCTTTTTTCTTTGCCAAATGAAGCGCCTCCCTTTCTGACTCGCCTCTAAACTTACATGCTCTCCTTGTATTACTGCAATAATGGATCACTTCCCAAAGGTGTAATTCCATTTTCTTTGAGCATCTCATTTATTTCATAAATCGAATTCTCAGTGCAAGCTGCTAAAACACATTGATAAACATAACCTTCCTTTTTCATAGAATTCAATTTAAAATCTGTTTTACCAAGAAACATCTCAGCCTCTGGTAGGGGCAGCTTCAACCCTATGCATAATGCCAAAACTGTCTGAACTGAAGTCGGGTATTCCTCATCATTTCTTAACCGCTGAATGGTCTTTTCACCAACAAGGGAGGCATCTGCCAATTGCCTATTTGAGAGTTTTCTCTCTTTTTGTAATGCGACCAGCGTCTCCGCAAAAGAACCGGGATATCTGCGCAATGCTTCAGAGCGGCGCTTTGCATTCTTAATCTGCTCAAGAAGCGCCTTGTTGTGCGTATTGAATTCAAAGGAATACTCTATCTGATTTTCAACCGGAGCGGAGTTTCTCATGAACTGTATGTAATATCTCGCGCCTTGGTATTTCGATTGATAGCTATATCCCTTCGAAAAAACTACGCAGCACTCATCCATATGAGAGAGCGCGTACCCTGATAGCGTGGCATTTCCGCCTTGATCGTGTCCTACATACTTCTTATTATTGACTACAAGGTGACGGTCTACAAAAACAAACTGTCCGCTGTCAATTAGCTTTTTAAATTTACGATCGAAGCAGTAAGCCTTGAACAAGTCTGCATAGGGAATTGTAAAAGTCTGGTTTTTCTTCAATGTTCCTATTTTAAATGAATACCCACAAATATACTTTCCATCTACGAATGGGTATACACCTTCAGCCTTTGAATAGCCTAACTCAATCAGTCGAACTTTTGCAGCCTGCCTCGACACGTCGAACAATTCCGCTAGCTCATCTATTACATTCTCGTAGTCTATAATACTTGCTTTTTCAGAACCACCATACTCTGAAAGCAATTCGTCCACCTTCATGCGAGTCGTTTTTTCAGGCATTAAAATTCTGGGAGCAACACCTTTCGCTTGCCACTCCATCCAATCTACAGCCTTCCATTTATCTGAATCTGTGTTATTTGCAGCTATTTGACACTGGATAGCCATTCCAAGATTATCGTTAGCACCTATCATTTTCATCAACACATGATAAGGCTGATGGCGATACCAATGGAAGCATTCATGAGCCAGAGTAGTACGCTTTGTCCCTACAGACCGTTCATAGGAGACACGAGGATCAAGGTATATTGTTCCACGTTTAGCATTGCGAATTGTAATCTTGCGATGTTTATCAAGAACATTTCCATTATCAAAGATAACAGTTCCAAAATAAGCAAGATCATCCGACAACGGAATATCTTCTATGACCTGCAACTTCATATCACTGGCCACTTTTTCAATCGGAACTCTGATCGGTTTGTCTAAAGTTTCAGGGCAATATCTCGCTAGGAACTTTTCAGCCTCATACTCAAACTGATCACGAGAAATGAGCGGCACAAGTTCCCCGGAAAGACGATCATTATCAGATTCTTCCTGAGGTTCACAATCTCCAACTGCCATGATACGAAAGCCACTCATGTCAATACCGAGTGTGACCTGACAATGGATTTTCAGCCACCGCTCAATAAAGTATCCTTTTCTAGAAACAGGCGGCATTTCAACATCACATGATGCAATAACATCAAATGCAATTATTCCCTCTTCCGGCTGTTCAATATGAATAACATTTTCGATTTCCGCATCAATGACCGACGATTTCTTAGCATCCCCTGATTGCTCTTCCTGAATGAAGGCAATAGCAGCATCTCGGATGTCATCGTAACGTGACTGATCAATCAGTTTTTGAAGAGGGCTCTCATCCTGTGCCTCATAATAATCCAGCCTGCTGTCGTTGAGCTCCTTACGAACCTCTCGCCAGTTGGGCATATACTTATCCATATGTGCAATGAATGTGACGTCGTGTTTTCTTGTTAACAAGTGCGTCAATTCATGCAAAATAACATAATCAAGGCACGCATGCGGCTTCTGGACAAGCTGCAAGTTGAACCACAGTTTCTTTTTATCTGTACTGCATGCTCCCCATTTTGTGATCATGTATTTCGTTTGCCAAGAATCACATTTAAGTCCCGTCTGTGCCTCCCACTTAGGCAGACATTTTTCTATTTCTTCCTTTAGAATTTTCCGATATTCTTCTTTCACATAAGCATCTCGCTGTTTCACGGTACTCTTAGTATTCATGGATAAGACGATATTCTGGTTCTGAATCTCGAAGCTGTTCTTTTGATTGTCTGGCGTGAATACAAGAAAATATTGTTTTCCCCAGATATACATCGTCTCACCGGAAACATACTGCCGTTTTGATGCCCTTGGCTGATCTTGAAATTGAGCGATAGACTTTTTGATAAAGCCAAGTTGAGTTCTGGCATAAGCTTCTATTGCTTTATCATCAACAGCTAAAGGCGCAGAAATTACCACATGTCCATCCGGTGGTTTCACCTGAAGGTGCATATTCTTTATATTCTTTTTTTGCACATCAATCGGAATCCCAGAAATGACAATGCGCATTAATACTCCTCCTGCTTCTCAATGATCTTATAGATGCGCTCCACCTCAGAATCATCACCCAAAATCTCAAAAAGAGCCTTTTTGATTCTTCTGACTACTACCTGATTATCCCTAAAGCCAGACAGTGCTTGCTTTTTCACGGCCTTGTGAATTCGAATAACAAGTTTCTCATCCTCTCCGATATTGTCATAAATGGCCATGAGCGCCTTACTCTTACGAATGCTTTCCGGATATTTATCGTTATCCTCCGGGCAATCAACATCCTTGGCTAACTTTATATATTTTTCAAGCATCTCAGCGTAGTCAAGAACTCCCTGCTTACGTTCTTCGATGAGCTTATCAAGGATTTCTGACATCTTTGCATAGTAGCGCGGATTGACAGTAACCTTTTCGATAACCTTCTTACGAATGTTATTCTCGATAGTCTCTGCTGCCCCTTCCTTGTGGCCGGTATCGCCTTCACCAGTAAGTGTTTCGCCTTGCTTTATTACGAAATCCAGCAGAGTAAGATCATCAAAATCGCCAATCTTCTCTGCATCTGCTGCTGTGATATAGTTATCGATCATCTTCCGCATATCAGGTTCATAAGCTTTTAGATCAAGAAAATCACCGCTAGCAGTGCCTATGGTCTTTTTCAATTCAATGTAAAAAGTAACTTTTTTTTCGTACTCATTCAACTTTCCGGATGAAATATCATCAACCAGATAAGGCTTTGCCTCTGCAAACGCCCTAACAAGGCTGCTGATCAACCTGTACAGCTTGTCTCGTAGGCGAACGTATATCTCGTCACTCTCTTCCGATTGACCGGAGACACCACAAAAATAATGGATGTATTGGATCTCACCACGAGGCTCCTCGACACCTTCACAAAGTTCCTCAACCGCATCATACACTTCCTCAAAATAGGATACAGTAGCATCATGGCGATCCTTAACAAGTCCTTTTACATCCTCCGGAGCATATCCTTCAAAAGCACCGGAAGTATAGTCCTTCATTGCTGTCTGGAGCTGTCCAAACAGCTGCTTGTAATCTACGATATAGCCGAAGTCCTTACTATCATCATCAAGACGGTTGACGCGGCATATCGCCTGAAACAGGCCGTGATCTTGCATCTTCTTGTCGATGTAAAGGTAGGTACAAGGAGGCGCATCAAACCCGGTGAGCAGCTTATCCACGACAATAAGGAGCTTCATATTTGCAGGCTCCTCCACAAACTTCCGCTTTGCCTCCTTTTCAAATTCCTCAACCTTAGCCTGAACCGACCCTGCGTTCGGAAGGTCAGACGGATCAAGCCCCAGCATCTTCAAATACGTCTCGTATTTGAGGAAGGTTTCAGTATCATCCTCATCTCTGACGGTGTCAGTTCGCAATTCTCCCTTGTTAGGAGTATAGGAAGATATGATAGCGCACTTCTTAAAGCCCATCTGTTGAAAAATTTCGTAATACTTACAAGCTGTAGGAATACCATCAGCTACAAGAATCGCATTACCGTTTCCATCCATCAAACGCGGCTTCATATTAAAGTCCTGAATGATGTCCCACGCCACTTTTTCAAGACGAGAGCGGGAGCTATATACCTTCTGCATCGTGCCCCACTTCTCCTTGAGCTTTGCCTTAGAACGAGAAGAGAGACCTCTGGTCTTTATGTCAAACCACTGGTCAACACGATCCTGTGACGACAAATCCTGCGGAACATCACGGTATTCATAACGCAAATCCAGCACGACACCGTCGGCCACACCTTCATTGTATTTATAGGCATGGATATAGGTACCGAACACTTCAATGCTGATCTTTTTATCCTTCTTCAGTAATGGAGTTCCGGTAAAGCCGATAAATACAGCATTTGGCATGATAGTCGTCATCGCAGTATGGAGCTTTCCGGACTGTGTTCTGTGGCATTCATCAACAAATACTACAAGATTCCCCTTTGCCTCAAAATCAGCAGGGAGGGAGGCTTTCAGCTCTTCAATATACTTATCATAGTCATTTTCTGTTGCTTCTCCGCCACGACGGCCAAACTTATGTACCAGGGAACAGATCAGCGAATCATCGTATACATTCAGACGATTCAGCAAGTCCTTACCACTCTTAGTTCGAACGATATTCTCATCCACCCCAGTAAATGTTTTTTCTATTTGCTCATCTAATTCATCTCGGTCTGTCACGATAAGGACACGAGCATTAAGCTCCGCCCAATGCGTCAGAATCCACTTAGCAAGCCATACCATCGTCAAAGTCTTACCTGAGCCTTGCGTATGCCACAAAATGCCACCCAGTGGCTTATTCGGATCCCTATTAGGATCATGAAGCTCCGGTCTCAGATTATTGAGCCTTTGTTGAGTGCGTTTGATACCAAAATACTGATTGTATCGGCATACCTTTTTGATGCCTTTATCGAAGACGACAAAATTCATGATAAGATCAATGAACCGTTCCTTATCAAACATGGCATAAATCTGTCTACGAAGTTTATTCTCGATACCTGCACATGTTTCACTGATACGAACATCAACAGGATCACGTTCGTCCTCATGTTCCTTAAAGCCATCATCTTTCCACTCCATGTAGAACTTCTCGCCTGTCAGAAGCGTTCCATAGCGCAGTCCTTCCGATTCGTTTCCTGCCATACAAAACTGCATCGTGGTAAAGAAGCTCTGTATAAATGAATTCTTCTGGTTCGTCAGATTCTGTCGAATACCCTCAGAGACGGAGATACTGCTTCGCTTCAGCTCGATAACAGCCACCGCTATTCCATTCAAATAAACAACAAGATCTGGTCTCTTTTCTGATTGCTCAACGACCGTCACTTCCTCGGCGACGGCAAAGTCGTTATTCAACGGATTAGCCTCATCAATGAGCTCTACCGTCACCGGAGGTTTTTCTGGACTCTCGCTGACTGAAATGCCATACTTCAGCCGTGAATATACAGTCTTATTGGCGTCATAAACCCCACGCGAAAGATTCCCAGCTTCCTGCTGAAGCTGCATAACAGCAGCATCAATCAGCTTGTCTGCATAGCCCTTCAGTCGAAGATACTGGCGCAGACGATCTTCTTTGATGTTCTTATTCTGATAATCTGACAGGTTACCAATATACTGGTAGCCCAAGGTCTCCGGATCTTTAAAGAAGCGGAGCACTCTTTCCTGTGTTTTAATTTCGGCATCGCCAATACTCATCTGACAGGCACCTCCTTACACTAATCTGACCTTGCCGGTCAGCAATTCTTCCATCATACCTTGCATTATTTTCTGATATTTCGATAGTTTTTCTTCGAGTTTGTAGATATCCAAATCCATATCGAAAAGGATACCAGTAATAGCTTCTTGTTCTTCTGTAGTAGGCGGAACATACAAATCGAACTTTACAAGATCCTTCTGATATAAGTGATTAATCGTTGATCCTGCCGACAACTGCTGAAGAAATTCTTTAAATACTGAAGATTCCAGCACATAAAACATGAAATGAGCTGTATACGCATCAGTTATCGGCTTCACAACAAATACACCGCTGTTTAATGTTGCCGGTCTATTTAAATCTGATATGTACGCAACCTTACCTATGGTGCCATCTTTTGTAAGAAGAAGATCGCCATTTGAGACTTGAATGTTTGGGTCTTGCACGTATCTGTCATAATTCACGTAATGACAACCATTCCAATTGATGCGACCATCTTTAAAATCCGTGCCTGTAATCAAATAAGAATAACCTTCATCCAAATATTCAGCTGTAGTTAATCCCTGCCAACCTATACGCGCTTTAAGCCTTGAGTTTTTCGCCAGATTAATTTTTACCCAATCTCCCGAAAAACCATCCAGCCGTTTCTTACCGGTTACAAGCATTTGCATTGTTCCTTGGCGAATATCCTTTTTCTTACGAATGAGTTTTCGTAAATTAGAGATAAGAGTGTCTACATTACACAATACCTCAGCAATTTGCTCTTGTTCTTCTATTGGAGGAAGGATGATTGGAAAGTTTCTAATTCGTGTTAAAGCCAACTTGGGTTGTGCTCCCAATGTTTGCGTCTGATTAATCAGTCCTTGAATCTTTGAGCTCATTAACCAATACATTAAAAACTTTATATTGCATTTAATGTCTGTAATTCTATTTGCATTTTCTGTTAGATTAGCTCCATCAAGATAATCCGATATCTGCCCCACAATACCAAGTGTTCCAGCAACAGAAATATAAATATCATCTCTATATATTCTATATTTTTGTATCCGAAAGTAGGCTTCGTCCGGGACATACATTAGTCCATCAACGTCCACATACCCTGGTCTCATATCTGCAACTCTAATATATGGATGTTGTGTAGGTATCGGAGTTACGTAATATCCTTTTGGTAAGCGTTTCCCACTTCTAACAAATCCAACATCTGGCTCAAGTTTCTTAATATTCCAGTCATCCGGAATATCTGTTCTTAAAATTTCATTTACCATTTAAATCCCATCCTTTCCAGATGAGACTTTACCTTTGTCTCATATTCAATAGTGACTTTGTCAAGCTCTGGAAGTGTATCCTCGTATCGCTCAGCAAGTTCAATAATCCTACTCGTCAAGCGATGGGAAATCTCAGCATACAAATCGCTGATACCAGAGAAAATGCCATCAAACCACTTCTTGTTCACAAGCAGATCTAAAATTTCATTATCTGTGAATTTTTCATATCTTGCCCGGCACTTTTCATCCAGAGCCTTGTTTAGATCTTTAACAATCTTATTGTAATCAGATACCTTCCCGCAAAGGTCTAGAGCTCCCTTCAACTGGTTTACGTCATCCTGCAAGCTCTCAGGTACACATTCTTCTGTACGAATAATACGTAACCGATAGTCAATAGAGCTCTTTGTGATTTTTCCATTTTCGTTGACTGCACTCTTGCAAAGTGGATGCCCCACCAAGTATGCTTCCAGTCGCTTCTTCGTATTTACAAGCTGGAGATCCATGCGGATCACTTCCAGCTCTATGGTTTCCTCTGTTTCAATCGTGCTTGTCAGCTCAACAATTTTGACTTCGATATCCTTTGCTTTAACTTTTCCATTCTCAGCCACATCAGCAAGAGCAGATTCTTCGTCCGCACTCTCAATCAGATCAGAAAGCTGAGCTTCCGTCTCCGCAACAATGATCTCGGCTTCTTCTATGGCATTCTTCTCTTCACGGAAAAAGGCATCTATTACGATAGATTTCGGGATCAAACGACCTTCCCATCCAGTGACCTTCATTTCACCCTTATTCTTTCCCTGCGTAATTTCTTCCTCGATATTGTCTGTCACTCTGGCATTGGTATAGCCATCCGGTTCGCTTATGATAAGTGACACATCATCGTTCATGACCTCATTCCAATAGGCCAGCAACACCTGATATACATCGTATTTGTCAATCAGTGTCAGGTGTTCAAATTCGGCAATGATATCTTCAGCAAGACTTACAATCAGCTCTCTTGCAACCACTTCTTCATTAAGGGCAGAAAGAACCGGATATTCTTTTGCCTTCCATGCAGCAAATGCCTCGTCGAGTTTCTCACCATACTCCGAGAATTCAGTGTTTTTATATATTGTTTTTCGAATACTTTCGTGCTCAACATTCAAGTTGTAGTATTCTTCGCTAATAGCTGACAGCAGCTCAGATTTCAGCGAAGGAAATACTTTCCAGTATTTAGATAGACCGTCGATGTCAATCGCAGGAATGCCGCCATGAATATGAGCATAAATATCCTGAATATCCTCCGGATCTGTGGAATCAATATAACGGGTGATGTTCAGGTTATACTCATTCTTCTTCTCAATTTCATCGTTGGGTACGAAACGTGCATACTTAGAATCTGTAGTAATCTGCTCATTAAAGGTAGTAATGATTCTATAGATATCGCGTTCTCTCAGACGATTCTTATTGCCATCCTTAACATACCCACGGCTGGCATCAATCATAAAGATGCCCTGTCGGTTTGCAGCACCTTCTTTATCAATCACAAGTACACATGCAGCTATTCCAGTGCCATAAAACAAGTTTGCCGGAAGACTGATGATACCCTTGATCCAATGCTTCTTTATAATAGTTTCTCTGATGGTAGCCTCTGTGTTTCCACGGAAGAGGACTCCATGAGGCAAAATAACCGCAGCCTTGCCATTTGACTTCAGAGTTTTAAGAATATGCATAAGCCAGGCATAGTCTCCGTTCTTTTCCGGAGGCATATCCCCATAGCCCTCAAACCGACCATATTCTTTACCGGCAATTCCATCGCGCCAGTTTTTCATGGAAAAGGCGGATTTGCCACTATGTAATCAAAACGCTCAAGTACGGAGTTATCCGATTTATCCATATACTGCGGATTTGAAAATGTGTTACCACTCTTGATGATAATTTCAGCCTTACGATGCAGAACAGCATTCATCTTAGCAAGACCAGCTGTTGTGCTTTCTTTTTCCTGACCATAACCCATAATTGAAAATGGCGCTGCATCGATAGCCCGAATCAACAAACTACCACTACCACAAGCCGGATCGCATACCGTGGCGCTGACATCCGTGCAGTGACTAATGCCTACTACATTGGCAAGAATTCTGGAAACCTCTGCAGGTGTATAGAATTGTCCTTTGCTCTTTCCGCTCTCCGTAGCAAATTTACGCATCAGGAACTCATAGGCATCCCCAATGATGTCATCACCTTCTGCTTTGTTTCGAGAGAAGTCAAGTTCCTGACGTTGGAAAATAGAGATAAGATCAGTCAATTTATCGACCATTTCTTTACCGCTTCCCAACTTCTTCTCATCATTGAAATGGGCAATATCAATAACACCCTTCAGTTCAGTGTTCTCATCAGCAAGGCGAGCTATGATTTTATCCATGCCCTCGCCGATGTTCTTCTTTCCCTTCAAAGCAATAAAATCGTCAAAGGAGCAGCCCGTCCGCTTCTCTGGATCAGTCTCTCTATCATGTGCTTTATCAAATACCTTAATGTCCTCATAGGCTCCTTTATTCTTAAATTTATCAGTGACATACTTCATGAACAAAAGTGTCAGAATATAGTCCTTATACTCTGAAGAATCCATGCCTCCGCGAAGTTTATCACAGCTCGCCCACAGCGATGCATATAATTGCGTTTTCTTGACAGCCATCTTTGTCTGCTCCTTGTCTAATGATTTTCTTCAATTTTTCCCATGAATCAGTCAGCACTTTTACCGCTCTTAACCCATTTATCGAGTTCGGAAATTTTAAATTTCCACTGTTTTCCGATTTTCTGAGCAGGCAAATCTTCTTTTCCATTTCTGATCCAGCTACGAAGAGTGACTGTTTTGATTCCTAAATATTCTGCAGCTTCATCTATGCTTATCCATTTGTCATTCATGATTTCTTCCATGCTCTCACCTCGTGGTTAAATCTACATATAATTTTATTATTTTAGCATACATCATGTACGTGAATTTTTAAAGAGTTTATTGTTATTTGCTGATATTATTTTTTATTTCTGCGTTTTTATAAATCCCCCAGACATGATTATGTCCTGTTTTTTTTGCTTATTTTCAATGCTGAACGGCTCTCCAACTTCTTGTTCTACCAAAACGGACACAGCTATGTCCGAGGTTTTCATTTCAATTTCTGGCATATTTAAGACAGGTAAGGAAAACCCGTCTCAGACAAGACGTTAAACTGCTATATCCAACCAATAACTCACCTTCTGTGGCCACGAGGTACATTCGCAGTTGTTGGAACGACCTCACAAATAAATAGCGCGCTGACTGCGAACGGATGCGCACCTATTTTGAAGCAGAGTTATCCGCAAAAGATAACCAACTGCAACAAATATTACCCCCAGTCATGATAGACATCTCCGTTTCAGTTTGAATGTTAAAAGACGATAAATATCATGATAATCAACGACAATTAAAAGGAGAAAGTCACTATGAAAAAAACGACCAATATGGCTATGACTCTTGAAGAACCACACGCTGCAGCCATCACTACTATTAAGGCAATCAACTGGTTAGTCGAACAGTTTGATAACACTGCTGCCAAGATGTCTTCTATCAATGGAAAAAAGAAACTAGAGCTTAAAGATGTACGAGTGGCCCTATCTATGAAGTCTCATGCCAAGCATACTACCTCTATCCGTACACTGCTTCAGAAGCATAGCACTTCCAATCCATCCCGTGTTGAACCAAGACACTATCAGGCCTTGTTAATGCAAATGCTCAATCTGCTTGCACCTCTAACGAAGATAACGATTTTCTTGATTAATAAATGTGCCCTTACAGAAATGTTACAGGTTATTCTCGTTGTTATTCTTCTTGCCATCTGGCTCATATTCAGTATAGTATTCCTTATCGCTGTGAGCCAAGAGTTCATGTATGACCGCAAACATATGATCCGTAAGCAGGACCATTCTAAACATAATCTTGAATATCATGAATCTCATAAAAAGGAATATTGCAAATAAAACAAGTGCAATAATTTAGTCGAGGTGGCGGAAGCAATTTCGCCACCTTTTTGAGCGAAAAGACAAACTATGAAAAGCTATGCTTAATTGCACAAAAATAGCCGCTGACTTCAGAAGTCAACAGCCACATTATCCTAAGCAATAATTATTTAAGAATGAAAGAGATTACTTGGCAGGCGTCGCGGCTCCTGCATCTCTTTTAACCCATCGGGTGCGTGGTTGCAACGAAATTTACCACCTCAAATAATCTCTTTCCTGTTTCGTACATCATAACTCAATTATTATTTTTTGTAAATAACATCTTTATATCTATGAAATGCCTTTAAGCTTTCTAACTATATGTTATCGCATTTCCACCTCACCTTGCAACATTGAAAATTCTCAGATTTTATGGTAAAATTTTACGTATTAATAAAGATATAATTTTTTACATAAAACCCGAAAGGAGGTATCCAAATGGAAAATATAAGCACACGTTTATTAGCAAAATCTCAAGAAGCCTTTATCATGGCTATTGAATTATACAACAAACCAACTATCAAGTATCGGGTAGAGGGATTTAGCCTTTTTATTTGCAATGCTTGGGAACTCATGCTAAAGGCTCATATGATAAACATTTTTGGTCCCGAAAGTATTTATTACCGTGACAACCCGAACAGAACTCTGACACTTGAGAATTGTATTCAAAAAGTCTTTACCAACAACAAAGATCCTCTTCGTCTGAATCTTGAAAAAATTATTGAATTGCGCAATACAAGTACGCATTTTATCACTGAAGAATATGAAATGGTATACGTCCCATTATTCCAGTCCTGTGTTTTCAATTTTAATGAAAAAATGATGGCCTTCCATAGTGTCGATATGACCACGCTCATTCCTCAAAACTTTTTAACTCTCTCAACTAGTATGAAAGCGTTGGATGAATCAGAAATCATCGCTAAATATCCTGAAGAAATCGCTACAAAACTTCTGGATGCCAAAAACAATCTGGATGAACTTTCTGAGGGTAACAATGCCAAATTTGCCATCCGCATTGAGCACTTCCATTACATCACTAAGAAAAAGGAAGCTGCAACATCTTTTGTGGGAATAGACAACTTAGCTGATGCTAAAGTAAAAATTGTCAAAGAGCTGAAGGATCCGAATAATACACATAAATACCCTGCAAAGCTTTGTATTAATACTATTCGTGAGCGACTCTCTAAGGAAAATATCGTTTTGATTTATAATGGTAATGAAGTCAAATTTAATAGCTTCCATTTTCAAAATTTTGTAAAGCATTTCGACCTTAAAGGGAATGAAAAGTTTTGCTATATACACAAACAATTTTCCCAGCCTCAATACTCATATTCACAACAGGCTGTGGATTTTATATTTGATGAATTGAAAAAAGATCCTAAGAATATTTTGAACAACATAAAAAAATAAGCTAACCCCAGGGGCAAAGGAATTCTCAGTCTTACGACCTACTCCTATTCAGGAACCCAGCCTTATCCTTCACGAGTTAACTTATTTGTACTATACCATGTTATTCAGTTTTTGTCAAATTATACTCAAAAATAGCTCTATACATTAAATATCCGGCAAACATTGCACCTATCGCCCCTAAAATATACGTGGTTGCAATGTTTGTTCGGTAATGTTTTTCTCAAAGCTTCTTATATATTCACCATATTCTATCTTGTCCTCGCGCTGTTCATCCCCTCCACCCAATGACACAAAATCACAATCGTCTCCAAATTTACATGGATATATGTACGCCACCCTTCCGACCTCCCAAAACATCCTTTCCCTTCAAATCTTCCCATTCGAAATCCGGCATCTCCTCTCTCGCCACCAGGAAGTTTCCGGCCCGCTGGGTGAGCTGGGCGAAGTTCACGATGTAATCGTCAGGATTCTGATTGTAGACATAGATGGAAGCCTCAGAGCCCATGAAGCCGATGTCGGCTTCACCGGAAAGGACGGCGGTCATGGTTTTGTCGGCCCCAAAACCGGTGACCAAATCCAGCTCGATACCCTCTTCCGCAAAGTAGCCTTTCTCAATGGCTACGTACTGAGGCGCGTAGAAGATAGAGTGGGCTACTTCGTTCAGTGTAACCTTGGTCAGGCCGTCGGATGCTGTACTGTCCGAACCGCCGCAGCCTGCGGCGGCCAGGCTTCCAATCAGAAGTACGGCTGCCAAAGATGCAGTCAGCAGGATGGAATGTTGCTTTTTCATAATGGGAATCCTCCTTTTTCCGAATACTATATAGTATACAGGCAATGGAAAAAGGTGCGTTCTATTCTTCAAGCATCTTGTGAAAGCTTTTATTGAACAGCGCTGATGCTCCTGCTTTTCGATTGCCAACGCTCTCTCGGCAGGCTTTCCATTTCACCGGGATCGCGTTAGCTGTATTCCACGTTTACCAGAAACAATCCCTGGGCCGGAGCCATGACGCCGGCCTGTTCACGATTCAGGGAGGCGAGGATAGCTTGCATATCCTCTTGGGTTTTCTTGCGCAAGCCTACTTCTACCAGGGTTCCGGTGAGGATTCGGACCATGTGATAAAGGAAGCCGTTGCCGGTGAAGGCGATGGTAATATCCGCGCCGGTCTGCTCGATCTCAATGGCTTCAATGGTGCGGACTGTGGACTTTTTGCCGCGTTTAATGGAGCTGAAGGCCTTGTAGTCATGGGTTCCGGTGAGCTCTGCAGCGGCGCGGCGCATGGCGGGCACATCCAGGGGCTGTTCGATGGACCAGGTGTAGCGGCGATCAAAAACTGCGTGAACCGGGCTATTCCAGATGTGGTAGCGGTAGGTCTTCCGCACGGCGTTCAGGCGACTGTGGAAGCGGGCGTCCACTTCCTCGATGGAAATAACGCCGATGTCTTCGGGCAGATAATGATTCAGATTTTCCAGAAGTTCTACGCAGGACATCTCGGAGCGCGTCTTAAAATTCGCCACCTGCCCCAGAGCGTGGACGCCTGCGTCTGTGCGGCCGGATCCGGCCAGCTCCACCGCTTCGCCAAGCAGTCGGGTAAGCACGGCTGTCAGCTTGCCCTGTATGGTATTTTCATCATGCTCCTGGCTCTGCCAGCCGCTGTAGCGGGTACCGTCGTATTGCACTATGATTTTTATATTTCTCATAAAATGTACTTTCCCTTTCCTGTTTTTTCGTGTATTATAAGACTTAGAATATAGATAGCTTTCTATTCATTTTATACTGAGGTGAATCCATATGTTTGGTCTGCTTTTTGAACTTATTATATTTATCGTGATTATCCGGGCTTTCCGGGATTCCAGGAAGAACCGGCAGCGGAGACAACAAGGCTCCCAAGGCTCCACGCCGCCTCCTGTACTGAACCGGCCTACGGCTACGCCCTATAAGCCGTCGGTGCCGAATAAACCGGCCTCCAAGAAGCAGAAGACCGGCTGGACGCCAAAACCTGAAAAGACGAAAACCGCAGTTCCCAACCGGCCGAACCCGGACAAGGCTCTCTCCTCTGCGGAAACCCCTACCCGTTCTTTTATCGAGCCTACGAAGCGTTACCGCGCGCCGCACAATGCAGGGGAACGCTACGAAGAATGGATGTCGGTTCCTGAAGGAAAACGTGTCTGCCGCTGCGGTTACTGTGCTGCGGATAATCTGATTCCGAAGGGCGCGGATCCTGGAAATTATACCTGCTATTTCTGCAGAGAAGAACTGTGATCATTTAAGAATTTCAGAGATGAAGCCAAACTCTTGTGGTCTGCTTCATCTCTTTTTCTATCCTTCCATTTCTCCACCCTATAACCTCAGTTTTTATCCCCTCTTCATATTCTCCCGAATCCACGCCTCTGACTCCGCCAGTCTCCGATCCAGCGCCTCCGCATTTTCCCGCCCCACAGCCTCTTTCATAAACGTATACTCATCCATCAGTCCCTGTCCATGGGGCACCAGATAAGCGCCGGAATCACTGCCAAGGCCGATCCGTGCGCCCTGTTCGAAGCCAAAGCGCACTGCTTTCTGCTGCCGCACAAGAATCGCCTTCACCTGCTCGTCCGGGAATCGTCCACAGCCGATAAGGTTGCCGGTGGGCGCGAAGGTGGGTATCCAGATGGTATCGCTTTCCGCCAGCTGACAGATGGTTTCCTCTTCCATATAATTGCCATGCTCCAGGGTATCTACACCTGCGCCGATAGCCGCCCGGGCGACTGCACCCCCATTTCCATGGGCCATGACCCGCAGACCGGCGTCATGTGCCGTCTCGATCAGATAAGCGATCTCATCTCCATCCAGCCCTTCTTCCGTCAGTTTCCCAAACGTATCAAACTCCATAATCCCGCTGATCATAATCTTGATAAAATCCGCGCCCCGCTTCCGAGCCTCCTGCACCAGCTCCCGGTATCCCTGCCGGTCGTCATAGGGCAGGCCAACGATACCGCCGTAATGTCCTCTCTTATGAATGGCAAAAATGGGCGTTCGATAATCGATGCCATACTCCCCGGCCAGTTCCCTGGCCCGTTCCGACACCCCGTAAGCGTCTCCTCCATCCCGCACAAAGGTGATATCTGCCTGCTGCCAGGCTGACAGATGCTCCCGGATAACCGCCTCATTTGGCCTTTCCTTATGTAGCGCCACCGCCGCCTTATAATTTTTTCCATCCATGATCACATGGGCATGACACTCTCCAAACAACGAAAATCCACCTCCCATTTCCCACTCATTTCCAATTCTAAACCCTGTTTTTTCTTCTCTGTCAAGTGTAATCAAAGGCCGGAAAAAAGTCAATCTTTCGCGCTGTTTTTGATTGACACCGATTGCCGTTTGTGATACTCTAAACCCAGCCGTAATGATACGGTAAATAACCTTTTTTTAATTATTTTGGAGGTATCACAATGAACAAGGGTACAGTTAAGTGGTTCAACAATCAGAAGGGTTACGGTTTCATCTCTGACGAGCAGGGAAATGACATTTTCGTACACTTCTCCGGTATCAATTCTGATGGATTCAAGTCTCTCGAGGAAGGTCAGGCTGTAGAGTTTGACGTTGTTGACGGAGCAAAGGGACCGCAGGCTACCAACGTAACCAAGTTATAATCAGCCGTAAATCATGTGCCTTTTTCTAATATACAGACTGAACAGTTTCTGACTAGAAAGAAAGCATCGTAATTAAAAGCAGATTAGAAAAGAGGAGCCGCTTCTGTGATAACTCACAAAGCAGCTCCCCTTTTTTCTTTGCAGAACTTCATCTGAATTTTCGCGATTATTTCACAACTGTTCAGTACCTGACCAGTTACATTATTTCAATAATTCCTTCAAAATCTCATTGACCTTGCCCGGGTTTGCCTTCCCCTTCATCTCTTTCATGGTCTGGCCCACCAGGAAGCCCAGCGCCTTCTCCTTGCCGCCCTTGTAATCGGCTACAGACTGCGGGTTCGCTGCCACGATGCGCTCGATGGTCTTCTTAAGCGCTCCCTCGTCGTTGACTGTCTTCAGACCCTTTTCTTCCACATATTCTTTCGGATCCACATCTTCATGGAAAATGTGTTCAAAGACCTCTTTCGCCACGCTGCTGTTGATGGTTCCGGCGTCCACAAGCTCGATGAGCATCGCCAGATGCTCCGGGGAAAATTTCATATCCTCGGGCTCCTGTCCGGCCTCTTTTAAGAGGCGCATGGTCTCCACCATCAGCCAGTTGGAGACCTTTTTCGGCTTCTTGCAGATGTCCGTGGCTGCCTCGAACATGTCCGCCATCTGCTTGGAACCAGTCAGAATCTGCGCGTCGTAATCGGGAATTTCAAACTCTTCCTTATAACGCTTCAGCTTTTCCGTCCGAAGTTCCGGCTGACGGGCTTTAATTTCGTCCAGCCACTCTTCGCTGATGTCGATGGGCACCAGATCCGGCTCCGGGAAATAGCGGTAATCCTGGGCGTCCTCCTTGGAACGCATGGCGTGAGAGCTTTCCTTATTATCATCCCAGCGGCGAGTCTCCTGTATCACCTTCTTGCCCTCTTCCAGAAGCTCGATCTGGCGCTGGCGCTCGCCCTCGATGGCGCGGCCAATGGCCTTGAAGGAGTTCAGGTTTTTCATTTCGGTACGGGTGCCGAATTTCTCCGTGCCCACCTCACGGACGGACAGGTTCACATCCGCACGCATGGAACCCTCCTGGAGCTTGCAGTCGGATGCCCCCAGATACTGGATGATCAGACGCAGCTTATCCAGATAGGCAATGACTTCTTCGGCGCTTCGCATATCCGGCTCGGACACGATCTCGATCAGCGGCACGCCACTTCGGTTATAATCCACTAACGAGCAGTCCTCCCACTCGTCATGAATCAACTTTCCTGCATCCTCCTCCATGTGAATCTCATGGATACCAATTTTCTTGGAACCAGTTTCTGTCTCGATTTCCACATAGCCATCCCGGCAAATGGGCGCGTACAGCTGAGAAATCTGGTAATTCTGGGGGTTATCCGGATAGAAATAATTCTTCCGGTCAAATTTGCTGTGACGGGTGATGGTACAGTTGGTGGCCAGACCCACGGCCATAGCGTACTCTACCACCTTCTTATTCAGCACCGGCAGGGAACCGGGCATACCGGTACACACCGGACAGGTATGGGTGTTGGGCGCTCCTCCAAATGCGGTGCTGCAGGAGCAGAAAATCTTGGTTTTAGTGGCCAGCTCTACATGGACCTCCAGACCGATGACGGTCTCATACTGTTTACTCATTTTCTCCACTCCTTCCTAATCCCTCTTGCCTGCAAAGGCCGCCCGGCCCCGGCTGCACTCGTAAGCGTAAGCCGTCCGGATAATATGCTCCTCTTTGAAGCAGTCGCCCAGAAGCTGCAGGCCGATGGGCAGTCCCTTGGAATCCATGCCGCAGGGCAGGCAGATTCCGGGAAGTCCGGCCAGGTTCGCGGAAATGGTGTAGACATCGCCCAGATACATCTGAAGCGGATCGGACAGGGACTCGCCAAGCTTCGGCGCGGTGGTCGGGGCCGCCGGTCCCAAAATCACATCATATTTTTCAAAGGCACGGTCGAAGGCCTGACGAATCAGGGCTTTGGTGCGCAGGGCCTTCAGATAATAAGCGTCGTAGTAACCAGAGCTTAAGACGAAAGAGCCCAGCATAATCCGTCGCTTCACCTCCGGGCCGAAGCCCTCGGAACGTGTCTTCTTGTACATGTTGTGGAGGCCTTCGTACTCCTCGGTGCGGTAGCCGTATTTTACGCCGTCGAAACGGGCCAGGTTCGAGCTGGCCTCGGCGGAAGCGATGATATAGTAAGCGGGAATCGCGTAATCCACCAGGCTTAAGTCAAACTCCTCCACGACAGCACCTTTTTCTTCCAGAACCTTCGCAGCCGCTTTCACTGCCGCAGCCACCTCCGGATTCAGGCCTTCACCGAAATAATCACGCGGAATACCGATGCGCAGCCCCTCTGCATCATCCTTTAAGGCAGAAGTGAAGTCATAGGACTCGCGTTTTACAGAAGTGCTGTCCTTCTTATCATAGGAAGCGATTGCCTCCAAAAGCAGAGCGCAATCCGTCACATCCTTTGCCACCGGTCCGATCTGATCAAGCGAAGAGCCATAGGCAATCAGACCGTAACGGGATACGGTTCCGTAGGTGGGCTTGATGCCGGTGACGCCGCAGAAGGAGCTGGGCTGACGGATGGATCCGCCTGTGTCGGAACCCAGGGCGCAGGGTGCTTCGCCGGAAGCCACCGCCGCGCAGGAACCGCCTGAGGAACCGCCCGGTACGTGTTCGGTATCCCAGGGATTGCGGGTCACGCCAAAGGCGGAAGTCTCGGTGGTGCTTCCCATGGCGAACTCGTCCATGTTGGTCTTGCCGATGACGACCATTCCGGCTTTTTCCAGATTTAACACAGCCTCTGCGGAATAGGTCGGCTCAAAGTTATAAAGGATTTTGGAAGAGCAGGTAGTCTTCAGACCTTTTGTACACATATTGTCCTTGATGGCAATGGGAACGCCTGCCAGCGGGCCGGTGAGCTCGCCGCTCTCGATGCGCTTCTGCACCTCGGCCGCTCTTTTCAGTGCGCCTTCCTCATCCACGGTGACAAAGCTGTTCAGAACCTCATCCTGTCTTTTGATCTCAGCCAGGGCTGCCTTCACAGCGTCCACAGCTGTCATTTCTCCGGCTTTGATCGTCTGTCCGATCTCCGCCGCTGTCATTTCACGAAATTCCATTTCCTGTCACCTCCTACTCTACAGTCTTCGGTACCATATACATACCGTCTTTGACCTTGGGCGCATTCACCAGCATCTCCTCGTGCTCGTCCCCGTTTTCCACCTCGTCCTCCCGGAATACATTGCTCACGGGGAATACGTGGGACATGGGTTCCACGCCTGCGGTGTCCAGTTCGTTCAATTTATCGATATAATCCAGCATCCGGCCCATATCCTTCTTGGCCGCCTCTTTCTCTTTGTCGGACAGCTCCAGCTTCGCCAGGATGCCTACATATTCAATCGTTTCATCGGAAATTATATTTGCCATGTTTTCTCCTTTACTCCGCAGTGCACGCTCGATTTTGCTTCGCAAAACCTCGCTTTACGGGCTTCGCCCTATAGCCTGCCATAAAAAGTCATTGTTTCCTGCAAGCAGGCGCACTGCCTTTTTACGGCAGGCTGCACTGCTCATTGCCAACGCTAAGGCTCCAGACGACTTAAGTCGCGCGGGAATAATGTTGTTTCACGTACATTGTCTTCGCCTATCAGCTTCATAGTCAGACGCTCTAAGCCGATACCAAGTCCACCGTGGGGCGGCATGCCGTATTTGAAGGTGTCCAGGTACTGCTCCATGCCCTCCTCGGTCATACCTCTGGCCGCGATCTTATCCAGCAGCATCTGATAATCATGGATACGCTGGCCACCGGTGGTGATCTCCAGGCCGTCGAACAGCAGGTCAAAGCTTAAGGTAAACTTCGGATCCGCCGGATCGTCCATGGCGTAGAACGGACGCTTCTTGGACGGATAATGGGTAACAAATACGAAATCAGAACCGTATTCCTCTTTGAAATAGCGTCCAATCAGTACTTCCTCCTCCGGCTCCAGGTCGTAAGGGTTACGGATCTTGTGGCCGTATTTTTCGGAAGCCAGGCGTTTCGCCTCGTCGAAGCGAACCGCCGGAATTTTGTCAGCCTTCGGTAAGGTAATGCCGAGAATCTGAAGCTCCTGTGCGTAATCGTTCTCCAGCATCTTCAGCATATACTGGATAAATCCGGTCTCCATGGCCATGATATCCTCAAAGCTGTCGATGTAGCCCATCTCGAAATCCAGGCTGGTGTACTCGTTCAGGTGGCGTTTGGTATTGTGCTTCTCCGCGCGGAACACCGGGCCGGTCTCGAAGACCCGGTCGAACACGCCCACCATCATCTGCTTATAGAACTGGGGGCTCTGGGCCAACACTGCCGGATGATGGAAATAATCCAGACGGAACAGGTTAGAACCGCCCTCGGCTCCCTTGGCTCCGATCTTCGGGGTGTGAATTTCGGTGAAGCCCTGGCTGTAAAGGAAATCTCGGAAGGCTCTTACCACGCCCTCCTGAATCCGGAACTTGGCCCGCTCTCTCACATTCCGGAGGGAAATGGATCTGCGGTTCAGCTTGGCGTCCAGGGATGTATTCAGCTTCCATTTGGCGATGGGCAAGGGCATGGGCGCGGCCGGCTCGGATAATACGGTGATGCCGGTCAGACGAAGCTCTACGCCGTGGGGGGCGCGCTCCTCTTTATGAATGGTGCCCTCTGCTACGATGCTGGAGGCTTCTTTCAGAGTCTTCAGATCGAAAGCGGTCACGCCTTCCTCAAAGACACACTGTAATAATCCGTCCCGCCGTCTTAAAATCACGAAGGCTACCTCGCCCATGTCGCGAATTGTGTGAACCGTTCCCTCAATTTTCACGGTCTTGCCTTCCATGCCCTCTGCGGTCACTGCCGTCAGATCTACGGTTTCTTTTTCTTTCACGCCTGTCATGAATTCCATCATTTTTACCTACCTTTCGAATATTTACCTTTTCAGGCCTAAAGCTCTTCCGGGCAGGTATCAGATAGAATCCAAAAAGAACCCCGTCCCGGAATATTCCTATTCCGGGACGGGGTTTCGTATTCATCAGAAATCCCGCGGTACCACCCGCATTGAAATGCGTCCGCTCTTTCGTCAGGCTCACATTTCCTCTTTTATGCCCTTAACGTGGACAGTTCCGTACCGGCCTACATCCGAATCTGATAAATGTGTTCGGGATTCGACCGATCTGCTCCCAAGTGTTCCCTGAATTTCCTAATCCAAATAGCGCTCTCAGTCGGTGACGCCATATTCCTGTCGGCCTCTGAAAATCCGAGTCTTGTTCTTTGCATTTCGTTATAGTATAATCGTTTGTAACAATTACAAACTTTTTATGCGAGAAATATAGCACACTTGATTTTGAATTGCAAGACTTTTTTTCTGGCACTTTTTCATTGTTAAAATTTTTGTGTGTCAAGTTTTCTTTTCCAAAATATTTTTGTGTTTTCTCGGATAAAACTTAAAGAATGAGGAGTATCATATCATGGAACATCTGTACATACCGACCGACTACATGTCGGCCCTGGGGCTCTACGACACCCAGGTGGCCATCAAGACGGTCAAAGATTTCTTCCAGCAGTCCCTGGCTGAGCAGCTTTACCTGCTGCGCGTCTCCGCGCCCCTGTTCGTCACTCCGGAATCCGGTCTCAACGACAACCTGAACGGTGTGGAGCGCCCCGTTACCTTCGGCATCCGGGAGCAGAATGATCGTCCCGCCGAGATCGTACATTCTCTGGCGAAATGGAAGCGCAACGCCCTGAAGCAGTACGGTTTCCACATCGGCGAGGGTCTCTATACTGACATGAGCGCCATCCGCCGGGATGAGGACACCGACAATATCCACTCCATCTACGTGGATCAGTGGGACTGGGAAAAAATCATCCTGAAAGAGGACCGCAATGTGGAGTATCTCAAAGAAACCGTCCGCAAGGTCTACAAGGCCCTGAAGAAGACTGAAAAATACATGGCTATCCGCTATGATTACATCGAAGAGATTCTTCCGAAGGAAATCTTCTTCATCACCACCCAGGAGCTGGCGGATCTCTACCCGGATAAGACCCCGAAGGAGCGCGAGGATATCATTGCCCGGGAAAAAGGCGCTGTCTTCCTCATGGAGATCGGCGACAAGCTGGCAAGCGGCGAGCCCCACGACGGACGCGCGCCGGATTACGACGACTGGCACTTAAACGGCGATATCATCGTGTGGTATCCGGTTCTGGGCCACGCCCTGGAGCTGTCCTCTATGGGTATCCGCGTGGACGAGGATTCCCTTGCCCGTCAGCTGAAACTCTCCGGCTGCGAGGATCGGGCGAAGCTGCCTTTCCAGAAGGCCATTCTGGAGAAGAAGCTGCCCTACACCGTGGGCGGCGGTATCGGCCAGTCCCGTATCTGTATGTTTTATCTCCGCAAGGCCCATATCGGCGAGGTACAGGTGTCCATCTGGCCCGATGAGGTGCGGGAAAAATGTGCGAAATGCGGCATTAACCTGCTGTAAATCATACGCGAAGCATAAAAGAGGATGTCATCAAATGACATCCTCTTTTTCAAAACCCTTTATTTCAGTTCCAATGCCTTCACAGCCTTTTCCTTTTCCTCTTCGGAAGCAAATTTCTGAATGAACTCCACCACCTCATGGTTCGGTCCCAGAATCGTTACATAAGCTACTCCATGCTCCCAGTAGGGCAGGAACGCCGGGCCCTCGTTGATCTGATAGCCGGATTCCCGTACCTCTTTCACACAGGCCACGATGTCCGTGCAGTTCAGTGCCAGATGATCGATAGCTCCGGTGGCATTTGTCGCGCCGCCGTCCTTCTCATAGGTCTCGATGATGATATTGCCGTGTTCCAGGAATTTGACCGGATTGCCCCCGTATACGGTCTCCCATTTCAGCTTGAAGCCCAGACTCTCATAAAACTCCGCAGTCTTGTTGATATCGTCTGTGGGAATTCCAATGTGCTGATAACCATCTACAAAATTTGTAAGCATAATACCCCTCCTGTTTTCTGAACCTGCTCAGTTTTTGTGCTCCGCAAGAAACTGTTCTACCTGTTCTCTGGTTGGCAGGGACGAAATTGCGCCCTTCTGCTGTACAGACAGGGAACCGCTCACATTGCCATACCGGACTGCCTCCTGAAGCAGCTCCGCGTTCAGCTGATCCACGGAGGATACGCCGTGATTCAGGACGCAGGATAAGAAGCCGCCCCAGAACGCGTCGCCTGCTCCGGTGGTATCCGCCACTTTGGCCGGGAAGCCCGGAATCACATAGGATTTTCCATCGTAAAATACCTCCGCGCCATCGCCGCCCAATGTCAGCACAGTCACTGCGATATCATACTCCTTCATCACATCCGGTACCTTGTCATGACCGCCTACCATATCAATTTCCTCGTCAGAAAGCTTCAGAAAATCCACATATTTCAAAACAGACAGTACTTTCCTGGTGCAGGCATCCTTGTCGTCCTTCCAGATCAGATTGCGGTAATTGATATCAAAACCTACCATACAGCCCAGTTCTTTTGCTCTGGCCATGGCATACTCCGTAGCCTCCACAGCAGGGCCTGCAGACAGTGTGAGAGAGCCTGCCTGAAAAAGACGGCAGTCCTTCAGATCCTCATCCTTAATTTCGCTCTTGCTAAGCAGCATATCCGCGCCCGGCTTTCTGGCAAAAGTAAAGCTTCTGTCATTGTACTCATTCAGGGATACGAACGCCATGGTTGTAACTGCGTCGTCTGTCATCTCCGGAGCCAGCGGCGTCACATGGTTCTCGCGCAAAGTATCCAGCAGGAACTTTCCGAAATCATCATTTCCCACCTTACAGTACATGCCTGCCTTCAGTCCGTTTCTCGCTGCACTGATTGCCACATTGCCCGGCGCGCCACCCGCGTTGCGTATGTAGCTTCCTTCCTCCTGTCCGGGAAGGAAATCAATCAGCATCTCACCAATTGTAATAAAATCCATACCTTTTCCTACCTCTCCGCACTCAGATTACAAGTGTCCGTTTTCCTTTGATATTTCGATCATATCAATATCCTTGTAAAAGGTCAATCCCTGTTTTTTTACTTTCCAAAATTTCCGGAATTTTCCACAATCTACCCTGCTTCGTTCACATTCTTCGTGCACAGAAAGCCGCGGATTTTGACTTCTGAGAGGTATCACACCTCAAAAACTGAAATCCGCGGCCTTCTATGTCTATCATCCATCCTATAACGCTTTAATTCTCTCCAATGCCTTCACCGTATTCTCATAAGAACCAAAGGCCGTCAACCGGAAATACCCCTCACCACTGGGTCCGAATCCCGATCCCGGCGTACCAACCACGCCGGCGTTCTCCAGCAGATAATCGAAGAACTCCCAGGAATTCATCTTATCCGGCGTCTTCAGCCAGATATACGGCGCATTCACGCCTCCAGACACCGTGTAGCCTGCATCCTGAAGGCCCATAAGGATGGTTTTCGCATTGTTCATGTAGTAGCCCACCTGTTCCTTCAGCTGCGCCTTGCCGGCCTCCGAGTAAACTGCTTCACCGGCGCGCTGCACGATATACGGCGCTCCGTTGTACTTGGTACCGTGGCGTCTCGCCCACAACGCGTGCAGGGACACGTCGCCACACTTCAGTTCCTTCGGAATAACCGTGTAGCCCAGACGCACGCCGGTGAAGCCTGCATTCTTAGAGAAGCTGTGGAGCTCGATGGCACAGCTCTTCGCGCCCTCGCACTCATAGATGGTGTGCGGCACATCTTCCTCGGAAATATAAGCCTCGTAAGCCGCGTCATAGATGATGACCGCGCCCACCTTATTGGCATAATCTACCCACACCTGTAACTGATCCTTGGTAATCGTGGAACCGGTCGGGTTGTTCGGGAAGCACAGATAAATGATATCCGGCGTCTCCTTCGGAAGCTCCGGCGCGAACCCGTTGTCCGCGGTACAGGGCATATAAATCACGTCGCTCCACATCTCTGTCTTCGGATCATAGGTGCCGGTACGGCCCGCCATCACATTGGTGTCCACATACACCGGATATACCGGGTCGCAAACCGCGATCTTATTGTCCAGGCCGAAAATCTCCTGAATGTTACCGGAATCGCACTTGGCTCCGTCGCTGACAAAGATCTCATCCGGCTGGATGTCCGCGCCCCGATCCTGATAATCGTTTTTGGCAATAGCGTTTCGAAGGAATTCATAGCCCAGATCCGGCGCATAGCCGTGGAAGGTCTCCGCATGGCCCATCTCGTCCACCGCCTTATGCAGCGCCTCAATGATGGCCGGAGCCAGGGGCTGGGTCACATCGCCGATGCCCAGACGGATAATGGTCTTCTCCGGATGCTCCGCAGAGTAGGCCGCTACCTTTTTCCCAATGGTGGAAAACAGGTAGCTTCCCGGCAGTTTCAGGTAATTCTCATTTACTTTATACATAATATTCACTCCTCCTGTGCCACTGGCACAAAAATTAATAACCCGGTTATCGCTCCCGGATGCTTTTCCGCAGCTCCTCCGGATCGAATTCTCCGGTAAATGCGGTGGCTGCTGGGCCGGTCATGTAAACGCAGTTGTCTGTCTCATCCCAGCTGATTTCCAGGTCGCCACCCAGCAGATGCACGGTCACGTCCCGCTCGGCATAGCCGTTCAGAATGGCCGCCACGGCTGTGGCGCAGGCGCCGGTTCCGCAGGCCATGGTCTCGCCGGATCCGCGCTCCCAGACACGCATTTTCAAGTTTTTACGGTCGATGCGCTCTACAAATTCGGTATTGACCCGATCCGGGAAACGCTCGTGCTGCTCGAACTTGGGGCCGATTTCTTCTATCTTTAGGTTCTCCACGTCGTCCAGGAATACTACCGCATGGGGATTGCCCATGGAGACGCAGGTCATCTCGTAGACCTGATTGTCCACCACGATCGGCACAGCTACCAGCTTGTCGCCATCGCCCACCACCGGGATCTCTGATGGTTTCAGAATCGGCTCGCCCATATTCACGCGAACCTTTTTCACCTTGCCGTTCTCTACGGTCAACTTCAAATATTTCACTGCACCGCCGGATATGACGCTGATCTCGGTCTTGTCAGTCAAACCGTTGTCGTAGACGTATTTCGCCACGCAGCGGATGCCGTTGCCACACATTTTTCCGTAGGAACCGTCCGCGTTGTACATGGCCATTTCAAAATCTGCCTCGTCCGAGGACTGGATCAGAATCAGGCCGTCGGATCCGATGCCCTTGTGCCGGTCGCTGACCAGCCGCGCGATCTCGCCCGGATTTTCCAGACGCTCCTTCGTACAGTCCATGTATACATAGTCATTGCCGATTCCATGCATTTTTGTAAATTTCATCAAAATATTTCCTCCCTAGAATTTCATCATGCTCAATACCATCTCTGCCGTCTCCACCAGGTTCGTTCCGCTGTCCATGCTGCATTTCTGGATGTAGCGGTGAGCCTCCTCTTCGGTCATGCCGTTTCGCTCCATCAGGAGGGCTTTGGCCTCGTCCAGGACTTTGCGATCCTCGTCAGAGCGCACCTTCGGCATGGTTTTTCGCTTCTTCCTGCGACGCTCTGCGTTTGCCACCATCATTTCCAGCGTATTCAGCAGGTCCTGAACCTTCAGCGGCATGGCCACACTCATGATACCAGATCCCACGCCTTCACTCAAGACCCTCTGGGACGCCATCAACAGCATTTCAAAATGGGTCGGAAGACAGTTCGCCAGCTCCGTGTACATCATGTCCGGATACTTGTAGCCGCAGACCAGGACGCCATCGCCCAAGCCATTGGCGCTGGCCAGGGCCTGTGCCCCTGTGGTACAGACTGCCGAAACCCGGAAGCCGTGACGAACCAGCAGATTGCGGATGTTCTTCGCGTCTTCTATTTTCGGAAATAATACAATTACATTCGTCACACTTACACCTCCCGGAATTACGAATTACGTTATCCTGAGGCGTATGTTAGAAACGATACAGATACTGATCGGTCTCCCACTGAGATACCTGGGCAGAGTAGCTCTCCCACTCCTGCTTTTTGGCCGCAATATAGCCCTTGCAGAGCTCCTCGCCCAGAACGCCGCGCACCAGCTCATCCTCTTCCAGAGCTGTGACAGCCTCCGCCAGGCTGCGAGGCAAAGGCTCGACGCCCAGGGCCGTGCGCTCCGCATCTGTCATTTTCCGCACATCCTCATTGACCGGCTTCGGCGGTTCGATGTGATTTTTGATGCCGTCCAGACCGGCTGCCAGGCAGACTGCCAGGGTCAGATAGGGATTGCAGGACGGATCGGGGCTTCGAAGCTCAATTCTGGTATTCTCCTCACGCTGGGCCGGAATCCGGATCATCTGGCTGCGATTGATGGGCGACCAGGAGATATAAGCCGGAGCTGTGAATCCCGCGCCAGTCTGGGCCGGGAACAGACGTTTGTAAGAATTTACCAGCGGGTTGGTGATAGCAGACAAGCCTCTGGCGTGCTTCATCAGGCCGCCGATAAACCAGTAGGCTTCCTGACTCAGACCGTACTCATCATTTTCATCCGCAAAAACATTTTTTCCCTCCTTTTTCAGGGAAATGTTCGTATGCATGCTGGAGCCATTGACGCCGGCCAGGGGCTTGGGCATAAAGGTGGCGTGCATACCAAAGCGCTTGGCGATAGTCTTCACCGCCAGCTTAAAGGTCATGATATTGTCGGCAGACAGAAGAGCCTCGTCGTAGCGGAAATCGATCTCGTGCTGGGCGGAAGCCACCTCATGATAGGAGGATTCCACCTCAAAGCCCATTTCCTCCAGTGTCAGGATAATGTCTCGACGGACATTTTCACCCTGGTCGATGGGGCTCATGTCAAAATAGCCTGCTTTTTCATGGCTGAATACGGTGGGATTGCCGTTGTCGTCGGTGTGGAACAGGAAGAACTCGCACTCAGGACCCACGTCGAAGCGGTAGCCCAGCTTTTCCGCGTCCTTCAATACCTTTTCCAATATGTAACGGGAATCTCCCTCATAGGGCGCGCCGTCCCGCTTCTGAATGTCGCAGATGAGGCGGGCTACCTTGCCCTGCTGGGGCCGCCACGGGAAAATGGCCAGGGTGTCCAGATCCGGGCACAGGAACATGTCCATGTCGTTGTCGTGCAGGAAGCCCTCCACGCAGGAGCCGTCAAAGACGTAGCGGTTATCCAGCACCTTCTCCAGCTGGCTGGCCGTCACGGCCGCATTTTTCAGATTGCCAAACAGATCGGTGAACTGCAGGCGGATAAACTCCACATCTTCCTCTTCTACCAGACGCATGATATCTTTTTTTGTATAGTGACTCATATACTCTCTCCTTTTTCTATGAGTGTTTCTGAATGCGTATTTCTTTTGCTTCTAATTATAAATACGAAAAGGGAGTCCCCACGGGACTCCCTTTTCGCAGACTTTCCCCTTGGAGAACGTCATTGTTCTGTAAAAAATATAGCAGGTGGGATTTTTTTTGTCAATGTTTTCGGTCAAAAGTTTTCCTGGCCTTTTTCCATCTCGTTACTGTTCACAGTAACACACTTTTTGCTCTATAGGAATCATAGCTTTCATGCTTTAATGTAACGCAGTATTTCCTATAGAATAAAAAAGGCCAGAATCTTAAGATCCTGACCTTTTCTATATCATAAATCGGAGTAACAGGATTTGAACCTGCGACCTCTCGGCCCCCAGCCGAGCGCGCTACCAAACTACGCCATACTCCGTCAAACGCATATGTTATTTTATGATATTCTTTGTGTTTTGTCAAGATTTTTCTTGAAAATTTTCAAGAATTTTCACCAGTTTTTTCATCGGCTCACTTACAGCCTGTTTTCATGTCTTATCCTGTTAAAATGCCAAACACACTTCACAAAGCGATGTCCGCCATGATATTTTCCCCTTTTCTCGTTTCGTTTGCTTTATTTGTTTTTGTGTATGCATTATTATTTTAATTCATTCATTACTTTTTAAATATGTTTTTGTTATATCGTAATAAAAAGAGCAAATAGTCTAATAATATTGATTTCAAAACGTCGCCGTGCTAAAATAGCACCAATTTCAAAATACTGCAGTTTCGAGAAATAGCGATCAAGGAGGATCATTCCATTATTTTATATATGTGGATGCTCCTCCTTTTTCGTTTCAAACCAAAGGAGGCATGTAGTCGGCTACGCTGCCGGACCTGCTCCCCTCATCGACTGTGTCACCAAGCTGCAGGAGGATGTGGCTGCATGTGCTTCCATGCCCTATCAGTATGCGGCTCTGGAGGCCCTCACCGGGCCCCAGGACTTCAACCACTATATGGTGGAGCAGTACTGCATCCGTCGGGACACTCTGGTAGAACGCATCAACAAGATCCCGGGCTTAAGCTGTAAAGCACCCAGGGGAACCTTCTATTCCTTTGTGAACATCAAGGGAACCCATAAGACTTCCGATGAATTCGCCCACGATCTGCTGGATAAGAAGCAGGTGGTCGTAGTGCCCGGAACCGCCTTCGGTCCCGGCGGAGAAGGCTATATCCGTATCTCCTACGCTACCTCCCTGGAGCAGATTCAGAAAGGCATGGATCTCATCGAAGAATATGTAAAAGAATATTGTAAATAAAATATTATACGAAGGAGGATTTGGTTATGAAAGACACACTGAAAAAAATTTTTAAAAATTTTGCTGTGCTATTGCTCGTTTCCGCTGTTCTTGGTATTATAGTAGGTATCATATTCGGAGAAAAAGCGGCTGTACTTTCACCCTTTGGAACCGTCTTTACCCGATTGCTTGGTATGTACGCCGTAGGCACTGCTCCCAATGTGGGACAGCTGATTCTGTTTGCCCTGATGGGCGTAGCATTCTCCATCGCTGCGCAGGCGTTCCGGGCGGCGGACTTGCTATCGCTGTCATCCTGGTCAACGCATTCGGACTTCCGGTAGAGGCCGTAGGCTGGATTGCCGCTGTATTCTTCTATCTGGATGTAACCGGAACTACCATGAAAGAGTGCGCATCCACCGGAGGGTTCTTTGCTCTATAGGAAGCATGACTTTCGTGCTTTCGCGTAACATAGTATTTCCTATAGAAGAAACGCCTTCGGGCGTTTTTCGCGCGGGAAAGGAGTATTATGAAACAGGGTGTAATTCTTATCGGAGAACCCATGGGACTCCTGATTGCTCAGGAGGAGGGACCTCTGGACTCTGTATCCGGCTTCTCTCTGGCCGTAGCCGGAGCGGAATTCAACGTGGCTGTCGGCCTGTCCAGACTGGGAAATAAGGCCGCTTACATGACCAAGCTTGGCCACGATCCCTTTGGCCAGCGGATCTTCCGCGCCATCGAGGGAAATCAGATCGGCACAGAGCTGGTCTCCTGGTCGGATACCCGTCCGACCGGATTCATGATGAAGGGCCGGGTGTCCAAAGGCGATCCCAGTATCTTTTATTTCCGGAAGGGCTCTGCCGCTTCCACACTGTCGGTGGAGGATGTGGAATGTCTTCCCTTTGACGACTACGGCTTTCTCCATCTGACCGGTATTCTGCCACCGCTCTCCGACAGTACCCGGGAGGCTTCCTTCTACCTGATGGACAAGGCCCGGGAGCACGGTCTGACCATCAGCTTCGACCCCAATCTCCGTCCCCAGCTCTGGCCGGATCAGGAGACCATGGCGCAGGTTATCAACGCGCTGGCGGCCAGGGCTGACTACGTCTTTCCGGGTGCTGCCGAGGGAAAGCTCCTCATGGGCAGCTCAGATCCGGAAGAAATCAATCGCTTCTATCTGGAACTCGGCGTAAAGACCGTCATCACCAAGTGCGGTTCCAAGGGCGCCTACGTCTCCACACCGGAAGGCTCCTTCTGGTCTGAGGGCTTCCGGGTAGAGAAAGTCGTGGACACCGTGGGCGCAGGCGACGGCTTTGCGGCCGGAACCATCCATGGAATTCTCGAAGACTTAAGCCTCCCGGAGGCCGTCCGCATCGGAAATGCCGTCGGAGCCATGCAAGTCATGAACCGTGGCGATAACGAGGGACTTCCCACACCGGAACAGCTTCAGGCCTTTCTGGACACCCATACACATTAGGAAAGAAGGATACGAACTATGACAAGTGAATCCATGCAGAAAATCTTTGATCTGAAACTGGTACCCCTGGTGGTGCTGGACGACGCGACTGACGCGGTTCCCATGGCAAAAGCCCTGGTAGAGGGCGGCATTCCCGTGGCGGAGGTTACCTTCCGGACAGACGCGGCTGCCGACGTCATCCGGGCCATGGCCGAACAGGTGCCGGAGATCCTGGTAGGCGCCGGAACCGTCCACACCGTAGCCCAGGCTCAGACTGCTGTAGAAGCAGGCGCGAAATTCATCGTAACGCCGGGCTTCCAGCCGGATGTGGTGCGCTGGTGTGTGGAGCATCAGATGGATATCGTACCGGGCACCGCCGTGCCCAGCGACATTGAGCAGGCCATCTCCTTCGGACTCTCCGTCTGCAAGTTTTTCCCGGCTGAGGCTTATGGCGGCGTAAAGACCCTGAAGGCCCTGAAGGGGCCTTACGCGGACATCCGCTTCATGCCCACCGGCGGCGTCAGCCTGGACAATATGAACGACTACCTGGCTCTCTCCAATGTGGTTGCTATCGGCGGAAGCTTTATGACGCCCTCCGCTGCTGTCAAAGCAAAGGACTGGGCCAAGGTCACCGAAGCCTGCCGCACAGCCCTGACTAAGGTACAGGGATAAGGCCTGGCATCACAATCATGAGTGTATAAAAAGAACCTGAAACCCCCGGACAGTTTTTCTCTGTCCCCGGGCTCTCAGGTTCTTTTTTAACTTTCTTCTACTGTCGCAGATAAATTCCCTGTTCCTCGATCCAGTCCTGCAGATCGTTCTGGGCGTCCTCAGCCCAGGTCCCGGTCTTCTCCGCGCAGGACAGGGGCCGTCCGGTCTTCCGGAAATACTCCTCGATAGCCGCCGTCAGCTTTTCAAATTCATCTTCAAAGATACAGCTTTTCAGCGTGGCGTTCCGGATGCCGTCCAGACAGGCGCGGTAGTCCATCCATCGGACACTCTCCACCTCTTCCTTCTGAAGCTTCAGATCCTCGACACGGCCTGTATACTCCAGCAGATAGACCTTGCTGTACTCATGATTGATGAATTTTTTTCCGTAAAATACATCTTCCACATATCCCACATGGGTGAAGACCTCGTGAAGCTCCTCCGGCTTCGCCTCTACGCCCAGTTCTTCCCGAAGCTCCCTCATTGCCGATTCCAGGAAGTCCTGCCCCGCCGGGATATGCCCCGCCGAGGAAATGTCATAGCAGCCCGGGTAGGAATCCTTGTTGGCGCTCCGCTTTTGCAGCAGCACCTCCGCCGAGCCCTTATCCGGCCGGTAACGCACCAGCCACACATGGGCCGTGCCGTGAAGATCTCCGTCCCTGTGTACCAACGCACGCTCCTTTACTTCCCCCGTCCGGCTTCCATCCGCATTTCTCAGATCCAGTAATTCGCTCATTCTCTTACTCCATTAAAGTTCTTTCTTCTTTTCGTCGATTTCGCCCTGATACTCGTCAATCAAGATTTCCTTGCGGGCAATCTCCTCGCAGAGCTGCTGCAGGGGCTCGTCCTCCAGACTTCCTGCCGCCGCGTAGCGCTCATACACAATCTTGCCAATGGCCTCATAATCCCGCTTCATATCGCGCTCCAGGCTGTAGATCTGATTTTTCAGCTTTGCCACACCTGCCACCTCGGTGGCTTTGCGTCCCACAGTGTCCGCCGCTCCTGTCACGGTTCTTCCAATGTTGTCCCAGAAATTGCTGTTCATCATCTATACCTCCTTTTTGGTGAATACATTTATAAGCTC
The DNA here is from genome assembly GCF_025567165.1 of Laedolimicola ammoniilytica. Lineage (NCBI taxonomy): Bacteria > Bacillati > Bacillota > Clostridia > Lachnospirales > Lachnospiraceae > Laedolimicola > Laedolimicola ammoniilytica. Next base: position 11,070 of record NZ_JAOQKC010000020.1, on the reverse strand, counting down.
CGCCAGAGCCACCGAAGCCACTCCCACCAGGAAGGGCGTCAGCATCTGACAGGCTGTTGTTCCATATAATCCGACTGTCCTGAAAATCACAGCAGCCATCTTGCGCAGTAGCAGATGCCAGAGATACATCTGCGCCGAATCCCGTTCCCCGATCCGGGTCAGCACCGCACCCTTCCCGAAGTCCGGAGACGTCAGCGCCAGGGCAAACAGGCCGCCCGCCGTCAGAAGGCTTCCCAGGTACAGCTCTCTGTAGTCGGTCATCCTGCATTCCATTACCGTCAGGAGCATGCCCGCTGCCACGATGGCCACAAGCCACCCGGTATGCAGCACAAGCTTTTCTCTCTTCGCCTGTCTGGCAAACCAGCTTCCCCACAGGAAAAAGGGCAATCCGGTGAGCCAGAAACTTCGGATCCAGCGCACCGGCACTGCGACGCCAATGAGTCCCCGGCCCTCACCCAGCAGCAGATTGGCCGCCAGAAGCACCGGAATCAACCAATATGCCTTCTCTTCCCGGCGAGTCCGCACCAGCACCATGTCGAACAGGTAGCAGTACACCAGTGCGCCCATAAACCACAGATGAGGCGCCATGGCCGTCCGGTTCCAGAGCAGCAGTTCCGGCACGGTCCTGCCGCCCTCCGGGAACAGCTTCGCAGCCATTCCCACGAACGTATGCTGAGACAGCGCATACTGTGCCGCGGCCCACAGATAATAGACTGCCACAGCCCCGACATACAGTCGGAAGATATGCACTGCCCGCCGCCTGATCACCCCGGTGTCCCGGTCACAGGCGAAATACCCGCTGATAAGAAAGAACAACGGCACCGCGAACCGGGCGACTGCCTCCCCCATCCGCCCTGGAGCTCCCGGCAGTGGACAATGAATCAGGATCACCGCAAATGCTGCCGCTCCCTTCCACAGGTTCAGGCAATGATTTTTTACCTTCATCGCTTAGTCCTGCTGCTCCAGCTCCAGCACGCCCCGCATGGCGATAACCGGGCCGCCCCGATGTTCAATATACTCTCTGGTAATCGTCACGCGGCCGATATTGTCATCCTTCGGCACCTCGTACATGATATCCAGCATAAATTCCTCAATGATAGCCCGCAGCGCCCGGGCTCCCGTATCCCGCTTCAATGCCTCTTCCGCGATGGCCTCCAGCGCCCCGTCGTTAAACTGTAAGTCCACCTCGTCCAGGGCCAGCAACTTCTGGTATTGCTTGAGAATGGCGTTCTTCGGCTCCTTTAAGATACGCACCAGCATATCCTTGTCCAGCTTACTTAAGGTGCAGATAATCGGCAGACGTCCCAAAAACTCGGGGATCATACCGAAGTTCCGCAGATCCTCTACGGTCACCTTGGACAGCAGGTTCGGCTCCTTGTCGTATTTATCTTTCAGATCCGCCTGGAAGCCCATAGAGGACTTCTGGTTCAGACGTTCCTTGATGACATTTTCCAGATCCGGGAACGCGCCGCCGCAGATAAAGAGGATATTACGGGTATTCACGGTGGTCAGGGGAACCATAGCGTTCTTACTGCTGGCGCCCACCGGCACTTCCACCTCCGCGCCCTCCAGAAGCTTTAAGAGCCCCTGCTGCACAGATTCGCCACTGACGTCCCGGTGATGGGTGTCCTTTTTCTTCGCAATCTTGTCAATCTCATCGATGAAAACGATGCCCCGCTCAGCCTTCTCCACGTCATTGTCTGCCGCAGCCAGAAGCTTGGAGATGACGCTCTCGATGTCGTCACCGATATAGCCCGCCTCAGTCAGGGATGTGGCGTCCGCAATGGCCAGGGGCACGTCCAGAAGCTTCGCCAGGGTCTTCACCAGATAGGTCTTGCCGCTTCCGGTGGGACCGATGAGCAGAATGTTGGACTTCTCGATCTCGATATCGTCCTGAGTTCCTGTGGCCACACGCTTATAGTGATTGTATACGGCCACGGAAATAACCTTCTTGGCATGAGCCTGTCCGATGACATACTCGTCCAGGCTGGCCTTCAGCTTATGGGGAGCCGGGATAGTCCGGATATCGAACTCCTGCCTGGGCTCCTCCTTCTTCGGTTTTTTCTTCTTCACCTGCTGCTGATTGGGCATCATGTTCTGCAGATCCGAAAGGTTCAGGAAGTTGACGCCCTGCAGTCTGGAGAAGTCAATATTGCCGTTCTGGATGGTGTCCATGGTCTTCTGCATGCAGTCCGGGCAGACGCTGATGCCGTCCGTCAGGGTAATCAGCTTCCCGGTCTGGCTCTCCGGTCGGCGGCAGAGGAAGCAGAAACGCTCATATTCCTGTCCGTCATCCTTTGTGTCCATTGTATTCTGTCCCACGTTGTCCGGCGTGGTATTCTCGTTTTCGTTTTCTAAGTAATCTTTATCCTGCATATGAAATCTCCTTTTCAAACAGTATACCATATAATTTTCAAATTTGTAGGAAGAATTAAAATTTCATATTTTATATAAATCGTTTAGAAAAAGGAGCTGAACCTGTCCATATAGGATAGTCCAACTCCTTCTCTCTTTTCAGGAAATCCTTACTGATTCGCAGCTTCCACCTCAGCCTTGGTACTCAGGGTCAGTGTCACGGTCTTCTCCACATAGCTGCCGTCCTCCGGAGACTGCACAGTCACTTCCACGGTCTCGCCTGCCTCATAGTACTGCAGCCGCCCACGTAAGCTGTCGTAGGTGGTGACGCTCACACCGTCGAAGCGGGTCAGGATATCGCCCTTCTTCAGGCCTGCCTTGTCCGCTGCGCAGCCGGATACTACGGATTTCAGATAAATGCCCTCCGGCATATCGTACTGCTGGGCAATCTCGCTGGTCACATCCTGACAGGTGATGCCCAGATATCCCATCTTCTCACTGTCCACTGTGGAACGTGTCTTCAGATTCTGCAGGTCGCCGATGATGCCCTCCACATCGGAAATGGGGATGGCATAGCCCATGCCCTCCACATAGTTGGAGGAAAGCTTGGCCTCATTGATGCCAATGACCTCGCCCTTCATGTTCAGAAGCGCGCCGCCGCTGTTGCCCGGGTTGATGGCCGCGTCGGTCTGGATCAGCTTGTTGCTGATGGTGCTGCCGTCGTCATTTTGCAATGTAACCTCTCTGTCCAGGGCACTGACGATGCCCTTGGTAACAGACTGACCATAGCCCAGGGCATTGCCGATGGCAATGACCTGATCGCCTACCTGCATCCTGGAGGAATCACCGATGGCTGCCGTCTTAATCTCAGACAGGGTCTCCTCCGGAATATCAGAAAGCTTCACGGCGATAACGCCGATGTCCTTGGACGCATCCGTTCCCTTGATCTGCGCTTCCACTGCATTAGATCCGTCCTTGCCCTCATCCGCGCTGAATACCACAGACAGGTTGGTGGCGCCTTCCACCACATGATTGTTGGTAACAATCAGAAGCTCGCTGTCGTTCTGGCCGATGATGATACCAGTTCCTGTGGAAGTGGACTCCTGCTGCTCCGGCTGACTGTACCAGCCAAAGCCCCAGTAGCTCTGGACTTCCTTCACACTCACATTGGTGATGGCCACCAGGGAAGGCATGCACTGCTTTACAATGGCGGATACGGAAGCGGTGTTGTCCTCCGTACCGGCGCTGCTGTTGGTCTCGGGTTCTGTGGCTGCCCCATCGGACACTGTACTGTTATCTGTGACATCCGCAGTATCCCGGCTGTCAGCCGCGGTCACCTTATCGCCGAACAGCTTCTGTCCCACAAAATTGGTTCCCTGGAAGGCCGCACCGGCCACCACGCCGAATATCAACGCGATGCACACGGTCTTCGCGATGGTGCGGCCAAAGCCTTTCTTTTTTTCTTTCCGCAGGAGGCATTTCCTGTCTCCGCATGAGCGGTGCTTTCTCTGCGTCTCTCCGTTCTCTGATAATCGGTATCCTCATAGAACGGGCCGGTGTAGCGGTACTGGCTTTCAGTACTGCTGCTTTCTGTATCGGTGCTCTCCGCAGCATTATTTTCTGTTACATTACTCTCCGTAACATTACTTTCAGCGCCGTTCTCCACCGCACTGCTTTCTGTATGCTCTGTATTCACTGCGTCTGTTCCGGCTCCATGTTCCGGCGTCGGGTTTTCAGACAGATTTCTGTTCTCTTCTTCGTACATACTGATGCACTCCTTCCTCCTCATTTGGTTCCATTATTCTGTAGTGTAGCAGGCAATTGTGTTCAAACTGTGAGCAAAGAATAAAATTTGTATTACTTTCTGTCACAGACGTTCCACCCTCTGCATCTCTTCCATTGCTAAAACTTCTTTTTAAGAAGTAATTATTGGGGAATACTTCCTAAAACACACAATGTCCCCGGGGATGTCAAGTCATTGCTACAAAAAATATGCGGTTTTTAAGCCTTTGGGATGGCTTAAAACCGCATGTTTATGAGCAGAGGATGTTATATACTTGTTACAAAAATAATCTTTTGGAATTATGTTCTTGCTATAAATTGATTTTATTCAACCTCGCCTTAATACTGATGCTCTATCCGAGCTATACCATCCTATCTATTGTCGCAGTTCTTCCTGTATCATCCCCATTAATTCCTGTGCCACACTTTCCGATTTTATCCTTATCAGATTATCCCAGGCATCGACTTTTCCCAATAAGTTCATTCCACCATGCCATACCAGCTCATTATCAATGACAGCAAAGCATTCTTTATCTTCTTTTGTCCGAGTCACCTGAATGCCAACTGCCCGCATCTGCGCTATCAAATTCAAATAAAAATCTACATTTCCATAACATTTGTATTCCGGATCTGTAAGCATTACGCTTACTTTTACTCCCGCCTCCTGCCGTGGCTTTAAAATATAAAGAAAGCGTTCCATCTTATCTGCTGTAATTGTCGGGCTTGAAATTATGATATTATGATTCGCTTTTGCCAGATCCTGTTCAAATACATCCACATAATTGTCAGAACTGTAAATTGCATGAACGGATTGTTTATTTTCCGTCATATTACTTAATACCTTAAAACCCATTTTCTTATATGTCCGCAATCGTTTCGCATACATTTTGTTAAAATAGTACATATGTGAATCCACATAATCGTAAACAATGACATCTTTTTTGTCCGGGTAATCACGGTTTAATCTGCCCACATACTGCTCCAGTCTGCCCGGAAATGATACCGGAGCTGCAAACATCAGAGTATCAAGCCTGGGACAGTCAAAGCCTTCCCCTATTTTCTGTCCTGTCGCAATTAAAATCATACTTTTATCCGGTGCAACCCTCTTTATTTCTTCTCTTATTTCCTTATTGGCCTTATCTGTGTTACCGCCATATAGAAGAAATACATATTCTGCAATTCCCTGCAATTCATCATATAGCATTTTTGCCTGTTCTTTCTGACGCGTCAAAACAACGGGCGTTCTTCCCATAACAACGCACTCTTGTATATCCGATTTTATCTGCTCATTCCTTAACTTACTCTTGCTTATAACATTGAAAGCTGCCGTGACATCTTTTCCTGATTCCAGTGTATCAACAATTCTGGTATATCTCGGGTAAACTAAATGCTCTATTCCCTGTTCTATCGCACGCTCTTTTGCCGTAAAGCTGTGCCGCACCGGCCCCAAAAGCATATAAATGATCTTCTCAAGGTTATCATCCCTCTTTATTGTCGCCGACACGCCATACACATATCTGGCATTTACTTTTTGCAGGACCTCCACTGCTGTATTCGCTGCCGCATGATGGCATTCATCCATAATCACCATTCCATATGTATTCAGTAGTTCGTTGAACTCACCCTTGCCGTATATGGAGCCCACCATTGCTACATCTACGATTCCAGTCAGCGTATTTTTTCCTCCGTGTAATACGCCAATCACACTACTACGCTTCTTTATCCGCCCGGTTTTTGTCCTATAAGTGGGCAATTCTTCATCAATATCTAAAAAATGATTCAGCTCATCCACCCACTGCTCCAACAAATCTTTGCTTTGAAGCAATATTAATGTACTTACCTTTCTCTCCGCAATCAGATAACTGCAAACTACCGTTTTTCCAAAAGCCGTAGCTGCACTTAGTATTCCATTGTCATACGCTAATAATCTTTGTGCCGCCAAATCCTGCTGCACTCTCAAATCTCCCTTAAACGATACTCGGAGGGGCCGACCTTTTTCACGTATGTCCTCAACGTCGTACGCAATTTCAGCATCCATACATTCACTTATTAATTTTTCACTCAGGCCTCTCGGTATACGGATATATCCATCCACATCCTTTCCCATATAAACTGTGCTGAAATTATAATAATTGGAATATCCCAGTCTCCTGTTTTTATAAAAGACCGGATTATCAAAGGCCGCCCTACTTCTGATTTGATTTTGAATTTTAGGCGTGAGATTTAAAGTATCTATATAGATACCATCATTGAATACCAGATGTAATTTACCTGTAATATCATTTGCAGAAAGTTTCTCCCTCCTCTTCCATGGCTTTGGCCTATTTTCAAAAACTTTCTCTTCGTTGCCCTTTTCCAGCGGCCTATTTTCTGTTTTCCATTTTTCTATACATTGCTCAATCTCTTTCTGTTCCAGCTTTCTGGTATGATTCAGCAATGTGTCCCATTGTTCTGGATATGCATTCCAGCTTTCATCCACAAATGCACTGTTTCCTCTTTTCAATGCCTGCCCCTGCAACGGCAGTGCAATTAAATTTCCGATACCGCTTGTCACATCCTGTGAAGGATACATTCGATCGTAATAATGAAATGATTTCATATTTACGGATGCCGAGCCTTTATCCAACAGCATATAACCAAAATTTCTTGCCAGAGATGCCGGTATCGGCTTTTTGAAAAATATCCAAACATGAGCCCCACGACCAGAACGTGAACGCTCTACTAACGGATTTATCCCATTTAGTTCGCACATCCTCCGTAATGCGCTTACTTCTTCCTTCCATTCATTGTCTGTATTCGCGAAATCTGTTTCCTGCGCACCCTTTTCATGATTATCAAAATCAAATACCAGAAATCTGCAGGTTCCATCCGGGAAAAGCGGATATATTCCCAGGACATCCGATCCATCTTCTTTATATCCTACCAGATGCGCAATTATTTTATCTAATGTAAGTTTTGTCCAATCCCTGTACTCACACTCATCACAGGTCATTTTAAGTTTCCTTTGTTTCGGACATAAGGCATTATTCCACCGATTATTGCATTGCGGAAAATAACCGCCTTTACTTCCCCGTTTCGCATAGACATCATTTCTTCCCCAGAACATAGAAAAATACCATTTAGCCATATCTTCTGTAATATAGCGTTCTATAATTCTCCCACCCTGATCCAGATCGTACTCTGTGTTTTCTTCGGAAAATTCATTGAAAACATCCTCTGAATTATATGGAATATTGGCTTCATCCAGTTTTTCTTTTAGACTTTGATTTTCTTTTTCCAATTTACGGACTAATTTACGCAGAGTGTCCAGATTGTATGCTTCTATGTTCATATAATATCTTCCTTCGTATTTCTCTAAACAACTAGTAATAGAACCTGTCAACACAATGTAGTATATCTTCCGCCGTAAGGGAATTGATGTTTTGTTCTTCACAATAATCAATAATATAATTTACTAATTTTCCATTTCCAGCTACATCAACTAATTCATCATATGCTTTATCTGAAAAATCTATTGTTCGCTGAAGTACATACGGAACATAAACCTGTAAATAATCATGCTTCGATAAATCATCCATTATATTTGAATAGAAAATTAATGCAAAAAACTGAAACGTCACATCATTTCTAATAAACGGAATCATCTTATAGTTATGCATCAGATTCGCAATTGCGAGTCCCTGCATACAATATTGATGAGCAATCGCATAAAATATTTGCGATTCCGAGAACTCTTTTATAACCGGCATTACATCTCCATTCACCTCCAAGTATCGCTTACATTTGTCTCTCAACGACAATTGCGAATCTTTCCACGAAACAAAAATCAATTTTTCACGCATACCAGGTAAAAGTTTAGATTCTATTTCTTCATATGAACACTCCGATTCTATTATGCTTTTCAATTCAGAATCATCTATTCCAAACATTGCTGCTACCATTCTTTCTGCCGCATCTATTAGTATTGAATTATATTCTTCCATATTTGAAGCAATAAATGGCTCTATTGGCAAGACGCAAAAATCTCGTGAATATTTCCTTAAAATTAATAACAAATCCTCTACACAATCCTTCAAATATTGATTCGTATATTCAAAATTTATTTCCTTTTCAGTACCTTTGTAGAATGTAGATAATTTCATGATAGGCTCATTGACAATTCTATATTTTCCCACCAATACATAATCAAAATGTCCCCCAGTAGCAATATCTACTCTCATGGCACCAGCCAAATAAGCCACTGCATCCTTCTTTTCTATATTAGCCATAAAATACCTAATATATCTCCGTTTTCGATACCAGAACAATCGTACTTCCCCTATAAATCTTTTTATATCTTCTTGTTTGAACTCTTTAATGGGATCCTCATATTTTTCGAGTATTGAAAGATATTCAGCCATTATTTTATTAATATATTTTTTCTCTATCAAAGCAAATCATCTCCTAGAAATAATTACTCCTTTAAATAAAAACTTGGCAGTTCAATATAGTCCGAAATAAGAGCAAATACTTTTTTCATAAGCATCTCGCAATCCGCATAAACACTTTTTAATTTCTGTTCCGCGTAATAATCAGGAATCGTATGATAATTATGCGACGGATTATCACATATTAACATTGATGATTCTCTAATAGCTCCCCAAAATCCATGTGTATAATTAGTGTCATACTCATAATACATTTCATATAACATCTGTTCATCACACTTTAAAAATTTCTTATTAATTTGGGTTTTATCAAAATATCCTAAACTCATATCAACAAAGCTCTCATCCATATCCTCATTGACTAATAATTCCATCAATTTTTGCTCTATCTGTGCTTCGCTTGAAACAGCATATTTTTCTTCTCTCATTTTTGCCATAATAAGCTTGTACTTTCCGATCCCGTAAGCCTTAAATCGTTCATAAACATCTGGGACTTCCGTTTCCTGAAGCATAATATATTTTAAATTAATGTATGATTCAATCATTGTTCTAAACAATATTCTTCCACTAATATCTGTTTGTAAATTTCTTTCCATAATTTCTTTATATATCTTATAAATATAACACGTAATTCCCATGACAACAGCATACTTAATATCCATCTTTTTATCTTCATTAGTTGCCGCTATATAATCCATAACCTTTGTTGTTTTTTCATAAAAAATCATATCATCATTTTCTTTCCACAGGACCATCAATGGATTACATTCTGATATTTCGCCCAAACGTTCCCATACCACCGTCGAAAACTCGTTGCTGCAATCCCTATTACCTAAAGCTTGAAAAGTTGATCTGATTACTGGTCTATACATTCTCATTTCTTCATCAAAATGTTCATATTTATAGTAATCAGTTAGCGCTTTAGGAAGTATATCTATTTTGTTTGAAATAAATACATTTCCTCTTTTCACATAGAACCAATCAACTGCAAAACAAATATCTGTTGTAAGCTCATCATGAAACTTATTGCACTCTTTAACAATGGAAAACATTTCCGAAATACCCTTGTCAATCTCCATGCCAGAATCAAAGAAAACATTATAAAATACATCATCTATATCTGGTGTTACAACGATTGTAAACGGTGCTAATACCTCTACCGAAACATATTTTAAGACAATTGACCAATACTTTTCCTTCTTTGCTTTTTCCATCTTATGTATTTTTGAAAATTGAGGAATACACATCTCATTATTATTCAACTCATCAATAATTTTGTATAAATTTTCTAAGCCACGCTTTCGCCCTTGTTTAAATATTATTAATCCTATCCATAAAAATTCTGGCAAGCTCTTCTGAGACCAACTTGATAATTTTAATGTAGAACCTATTCCTCCTGGATCAGTAAATGGCGTATATAATGTGTCCCCTTTCTTCACGTGCTTTGAAAGCTGTACCCTGTCCACCGAATAACCTCCCATTTTACCAACTCAAATATTCATCTACTACATCATACAAATAAGTTAAAATTTCATAAATATGATTTATACTATCTCTCAACACCGTATAATCAATGGTATGTCCGCATGAAAAAAATAGATTTTCATCTGTACTAATTAAATAACGCCATACCTCTGCATTTTGATCTATTTGTTTATTACTAGGATTAATTTCTTCACTGTATTGGTTAGCTTCCTGTATCTCCTTTAACATTGCTTTTATCTCCGTTAATTTTATCCCATCAAGAGAATAATGTATGTAATTTTCTTTATACTCTTTGATATACTTCAAAAACTCTTCTGAACATATCATTTCATTTATAACCTTAGTTTTAACATTTTCCCATAAAATCAACAAATTGTGACCCCCTGATGGCATTTCCCCTAGGGCTCTTCGATAAATATGCTTTAACGATATCTCAATACAATGTCTATATGAAAATAAAATAGGGAAAATATACGTATCCAATATTTTAGGATTTTCCCCGTGCTGTAACACATATTCCACCAAAGTATCTGCACTATTTTTGTATCCTTCTCTCAATCCATACAATGCTAAATCTTTATTCTGCCAACCAAAATGTGCAGATTGCTCCATATACCCTGTTTCTTTAAAAACTTTCATGCTTTTTCAACTCCAATCCACTACAATATAAACATCTTTGATATAGTTTTCCTCATTAAGTCAAACTATATTCTTAGATCCATTAAAACCTTTATTATTTAATCAGATCATATATTGTTTTTTCATTTTTCCGAACTTTAGATAATCTTTTGTATTCCTGAAGACTTTTTTCGAGCACAAATATATCTGAAAAATATTCTTTAACAAACGCAACACTTTTCACATTTTTCATTTTCAAAACAGATTTACAGTATTCACTTGGGGACATTCCCTTTTTCTTTTCAAACTCCTGATATTTTCCTCCTCATATAATCAAGTGTTTTTTATTGAAAATTCAAGGTTTTTCAACCTTTCATATCTCAGTGAATAAGCCACAGCTATG
>NZ_JAOQKC010000002.1:134061-252339 GCF_025567165.1 Laedolimicola ammoniilytica | reverse complement strand
CCTCTTGTAAAAGAATTCTGTCGATAACCGTTGACCTTTTAGTATAAAAGGCTGACGGTTATTTTTCTATACACTGTTTTATTTGACGCTTACAGTTTAACAATCTGGATGTTTGAAAAAGCAGATTCTAAATTCTAGGAAAGAGTTTAGAGTCTGCAATTATAAAAAGTACAGATTATTAAACTCTTGGTAATGGTAAAGATAATATATAAAACCCTCGGAGAGCCCAGTGCAATTTTGGCTTGCCAAAACTGCTAGGGGGTTATCATCTGTGGCAGAGCCAAGATGATAACTGTACTGCTCCGATAGATTTAACAGATAAAAAGGTAGTACAGATAAGGAGATGCGAATGGGAAATATTTCATATACAGCTCATGTGAGCAATAAGAAAAGTGCCATTACATCGAAATCTATTGAAAAAGAATATACGAATAAAAAAGAAAAACTGGAGTCTGATATTTCATGCCTGGAAAGTATGCGGCGGATTACTAAGTCACTATCAGAAATGGATAGTAGAGAATCAAAACAGATATCAATGGAACTTGACGAAAAGAGGTCAGAACTTCAATCGGTAAATGAAGAGTTGGCAAGTGCTATTGAAAAAGCAGAAGATGCTACGATATTACTTGATAGAATCAAGAATTTTGTATCGTCATTCAGATTATTTGCACCTACAATAGAAGAATATGCTAATCAGGTCGAAGCAGATAAGACAATAGAGGCAGGAAACTCATTCCGTGGAATATTGAATGAGCTGGGCAAGCTGCTTGAAGCATTCAAAGAACTGATAAAAGAAGGCTTGTGTTGGTTTCCGAGGCTGATGAGATGGAAAACTTCTAAAGGGGAAGTAGCACCGATATTCCTAGAGAAAAGCAGTGGCTATTCATATTCGTTGTATGGATATATGAATGTGGAGACTAAAGAATATTACTCTAAAGAGAGTGTTCGATGGGAGATTTCGGCAGGTAATCGCACTGGTACTGTTGAGCAGATGGATGCTAATGTTGAGGCGATGGTGAGGGATTTGCAGGAGATATTGAGGATAGGAGCAGAGCAGAAGAGATTGTGGGAGATGTATGAGGGAAAAGTAAAAGGATGAATAAAATATAAATACACATAGAGATATAATAGATAAGAAATCTATCGTCTATAAAAACCAGCAAGAATCAATAAATACACGATTGATTCTTGTTGATTTTTTATTAGAAAAATGATAGTATGTAAGTATGTATACTTACATACTAAATTAGAAATGGTGGTGATTACTTGGATAATGATAATTCTATTAAATTTTGCAATTTACTTGCACAAATGATAAAAGAGGCAAACTTATCAAATATCAAGTTTTACACCACACTCGGTATAAAAAAACCGTATTTTTATGACATTTTAAGTGGTAAAGTTAATCCACCTCCTCCAGAAAGACAATTTGCAATGCTAAAGTTGTTGAATCCAACAGAAGAGCAAAGAAATTTATTTTTTGACTTGGCTGCACAAGAGCGAAATGAAGTGCCTGCTGATATTGCTGAAATATTAAAAGATAAAGAGTTGTGCAGTGAATTGCGAAAAAACATAAATTACAAAAAAATACTTAAGAATGGAGATTGCAAAAATGAGTGATAATAAAAGAGAACAAGAAAGAAATGAACTTTATCGTACAATATGGACACTTGCTAATGAACTTAGGGGCAGCGTTGATGGCTGGGATTTTAAACAGTATGTTTTAGGTATACTGTTTTATAGATACATATCTGAAAATCTTACAAGTTACATAAATAAAGGGGAATGGGATGCAGGAAATAATGAGTTTGATTATGCCAAGATTGATGATGATGTAGCAGAAAGCATTAGAGATGAAATGGTGCAAGAAAAGGGATTCTTTATCAAGCCAACTGAATTGTTTAATAATTTATTATTGAAAATTAGAAAAGAAGATAAAGATGTTAAAGAAAAGTCTGAAAAAAATGGTAAGGAAATTGAAATTAGTGACTTGGACGAAAATCTAAATGAAAAACTACAAGAGATTTTTAAGAACATCGAAGCCTCTGCCATTGGAAGTCCAAGCGAAGAAAATTTTAAAGGACTGTTTGATGATATAGATGTGAACAGCAATAAGCTCGGACCAACAGTTATTAAAAGAAACAAAAGGCTTAAAAGATTAATTACTGTTATCGGGGATATGGATCTTGGTAATTATCAAGATAATTCCATTGATGCATTTGGGGATACTTATGAGTATCTGATGGGAATGTACGCTTCTAACGCCGGAAAAAGCGGCGGCGAATTTTTCACCCCACAAGAGGTATCTGAGCTTCTGACAAAAATTTCACTTCTTGATAATAACGGTAAAATGAAAACAGAAGTAAATAAAGTATACGATCCTGCTGTGGGAAGCGGTTCGTTACTTTTGAAGTTTGCAAAAATTCTTGGTAAAGACAATGTCCGTAATGGATTCTTTGGTCAGGAAATTAACATTACAACTTATAACCTTTGCCGCATCAATATGTTCTTACACGACATAGGTTACGATAAATTCAGCATTGAACATGGCGACACTTTGACTGATCCTAAGCATTGGGACGAAGAACCGTTTGAAGCCATCGTTTCAAATCCCCCGTACTCTATAAAATGGGAAGGCTCTGACAACGGAACACTGATAAACGATCCTCGCTTTTCTCCTGCCGGTGTATTGGCTCCTAAATCAAAAGCGGACTTTGCTTTTATTATGCATTGCCTGCATTGGCTTGCTACAGACGGAACGGCGGCTATTGTTTGTTTTCCCGGTATTATGTATCGTGGAGGTGCAGAACAGAAAATCAGAAAATATCTGATTGATAATAACTATATCGAATGTATCATTCAGCTGCCCGATAATCTTTTTTACGGAACAAGCATTGCGACTTGTATTATGGTTCTCAAAAAATCTAAAGTTGACAACCAAACTCTGTTTATTGATGCTTCAAAAGAATTTGTCAAGTCTACCAACAGCAATAAATTGGGGGATGGAACATCAAGCAACGAGCCTGATAACATTCAGAATATATTAAACGCTTATATCAACCGAAAGACGGAAAAGCATTTTACTGCTCTTGTTAAACAGGAAGATATTGAAAATGCAGATTACAATCTTTCTGTGTCAACTTATGTAGAAAGCGAGGATACAAGAGAAGCTATCGATATAGCTGTCCTTAACAAGCAAATATCTGAAATTGTTCAGCGTGAAAATACATTGCGTGCCGAAATTGATGCGATTATAGCTGAAATTGAGGAGGCGTAATGTATGAGATTATCAGATGTGTTATCAAAACCGATAACAACAGATTATGTACAAATAGAAGGCTTTTTGGGCAGTAGGAAGCTTAAAACCGGAAATTCTAAAAAAATAGCGGTCGGTAAAGTTGCATTAAATTATTATTGTAATAATTGCGGCGATCAGCGCACATTTTATTCTGGGGAGGACTTGTTCTGCATTGGTGTAAACGAAAAGACTGTCAGCATTGACTGTGTTCTTGAGTGCCCTCGTTGCGGTGCTTCTGTGCAAATGTGGTTTTTGCTTGAGTGCAGAGGAGAAGATAATATACATAGTCAATATCCTTATGTGCGTATTGCAAAAAGAAGTGAGAAATTTTCGGAAGCAGTTTCGCTAAATACTGAAACTTACGGTGATTTCACAGATGCTTTGGAAAAAGCCAGAAAGGCAGCCAGAGAAGGATTTGGAGCAGGGTCTATTGTTTATTTGAGAAAGGTTTTTGAAAGAATTATTATCCAAACAGCAGAGGCTGCAAATCCGCCCATTGAAACGAGGAAAGCAAACGGCAATCTTAAACCGTTTATTCAGATTCTTACACCAGTAAAAGATCAGTGTAATATCATTCCTTCGGAATTTGCTGAAGATGGCTATAAACTATTTGGTGAGCTTAGTGATGTAGTTCATGGAGATTATGACGAAGATGAGGCATTACAAAAATTTGATGCTTTTTATCGATTAGTTACAGGTGTACTGGAAAAAATAAAAACTAACAGAGAACTAATGGATGCGATAGGTACCTTAGGTTGGCATACCGGAGGTGAGGAGAATGAGTAAATTAGAACAACTTATAAATGAACTTTGCCCAAATGGGGTAGAATTTAAGAAAATAAAAAATAGTTATGCAAGAATAAAAGGTACTCCTATTACTGCGGGCAAAATGAAGGAAATTGCATCTGATGACGGTGAAATCAAAATCTTTGCAGGAGGAAAAACTGTCATCACTGCTCATGAAGCTGATATACCTAATGCAAATATTACGAGAGTACCTGCTGTTTTAGTGCAGTCCAGAGGGGTAATTGATGCTGTTTATTATGATAAACCATTTACTTTTAAAAATGAAATGTGGGCATATACAGCAGATAATCCAATCAAAGTAAAATATTTATATTATGTTCTGAAAAATAATATTGAACACTTCAGAGAAGCAGCTTCAGGAATGGGATCATTACCTCAAATTTCTTTGCGAGTAACTGAAGACTTCATAATTCCTCTTCCACCTTTACCGGTACAAGAAGAAATCGTTCGTATATTGGATAAATTTACGGAACTCACTACGGAACTCACTACGGAACTCACTGCGAGAAAACAGCAATATGAGTATTATAGGGACACTGTTTTAAATTCGATTAAGCAGAGTAAATTATATCCGATAAAAGAAGTTTGTGACACAATAACTAACTTTGCAGCAGCGGGTTCTTTTGCTGAAGTTTCAAAAAAAGTGCCTTATTTATCAAAACCAGATTATGCCCAGCTAATAAGAACAGTTGATATTAAGTGCAATTATACCAATAACTCACCAATTTATATATCTAAAGATTCATATGATTATTTGTGGAGAGTTCAATTAGATACCCCATGTATTGTTTTACCTAGTGTAGGAAATTGTGGAGAAGTATACTATATCGATCCAATAAAGCTACCGTATAAATACAATGCTCTTGCTAAAAACGCGTTGCTAATTCGTAGCAGTAAAGTTAATTTGCTATATTTAAAATACACATTTGAATCTTTTGAATTTCAAAAGAAATTGAAAAAAGTCACTTCAAATATGGGACAGAGTAAATTTAATAAAACCGATTTTGAAAAATTAACTATTCCAATTCCATATCCGGAAGATGAGAAAAAATCGCTTGCAGAACAACAGCGCATTGTTGATATTCTTGACCGTTTCGATAAGCTTTGCAACGATATCAGCGAGGGATTGCCTGCCGAAATCGAAGCAAGACAAAAACAATATGAATATTACCGAGATAAGCTCTTAACTTTTAAGAAAAAGGAGGCGGCGGAAAATGAATAGCTTTGAAATTGTGGCAAGCTCTACTGAAAGTACAGTAGTGGCTGAGTACACACCCGAAAAAAGAAAAAGCACCGACTATCAAAGCGAAGCGGCGCTTGAACAAGATTTTATAAATCGCCTTGTCAGTCAAGGCTACGAATACATTACTATAAAAAGCGAACAGGACTTAATTGACAACCTCCGTACACAGCTTGAAAAACTGAATAACTACACCTTTTTCGATAAAGAGTGGAACGACTTTTACAACAGCGTTATTTCAAACGGTAATGATGGAATTGTAGAGAAAACCCGCAAAATACAGGAAGAGTATCTGCAAAACATTACCCTTGATAACGGATATGTAAAAAACATCAAACTGATCGACAAAACCAACATTCATAACAATCATTTGCAGGTAATAAACCAGTATGAAGAAGATGGCGGAAAGCATGATACTCGTTATGATGTGACGATTTTGGTAAACGGATTGCCATTGGTGCATATTGAGCTTAAAAAACGAGGGAACGCAATTCGAGAAGCGTTTAACCAAATCAATCGATACCAGCGTGACAGTTTTTGGGCAGGCAGCGGATTGTATCAGTATGTACAGCTGTTTGTAATCTCCAATGGTACACACACAAAGTATTATTCTAATACAACAAGATTTCAGCATATCAAAGATAATGCAGAAAAAAACGCAGCAAAAAAGAAAAAGACTTCTAATAGCTTTGAATTTACAAGTTATTGGGCGGATGAAAAAAACCGTACCATCCCGGACCTTGTGGACTTTACAAAAACCTTTTTTGCAAAACATACGCTGCTTAATATTTTGACTCGTTACTGTGTGTTTACTTCAGATGATTTACTATTGGTAATGCGTCCTTATCAAATTGCGGCAACTGAAAAAATCCTAAACCGCATTATCGTTTCTACTAATCTCAAAAAAACCGGCAGAAAAGAGGCAGGCGGTTACATTTGGCATACCACCGGAAGCGGCAAGACTTTAACCAGCTTTAAAACCGCACAGCTTGCTCAAGGATTGAATTTCATTGATAAAGTATTATTTGTTGTCGATAGAAAAGATCTTGACTACCAAACAATGAAAGAATACGACAGATTTGAAAAAGGTGCTGCCAACAGCAACACCTCTACTAAAATTCTGCAAAAACAAATGGAAGATGATAATGCAAGAATCATCATCACAACCATTCAAAAGTTAGATAAATTCATATCCAAGAACAAAGAACATGAAGTTTATAAAAAACACATTGTTATGATTTTTGATGAATGCCATCGTTCTCAGTTTGGAGATATGCACAAGTCTATTACAAAGCACTTTAAAAATTATCATATCTTCGGGTTTACAGGCACCCCTATTTTTGCAATAAACTCGAACAGTTCCAACGCTCCGAATATGCGTACCACAGCACAGGTTTTCGGCGGTGAACCGGATGAAAACGGAAATAAAGTAAGACCACTGCACGCATACACCATTGTTGATGCTATCCATGATGGTAATGTATTGCCTTTTAGAATTGATTATATCAACACGATCAAAAACCCTGAGCTTTTATACGATAAGCAAGTAAAGGCAATTGACCGTGAAAAAGCTTTGCTTGACCCTAAAAGAGTATCTGAGATTACACAATACATTCTTGAACATTTTGAGCAGAAAACTTATCGCAATCAAAGTCGTTCCTATTATGACCATAAAGTGATTACGAATGTAGAAAAAATGGCGAGGTCCAAGAATAATACTGTATCAGAGCAAAAATCAACTGCAAAAGTAAATGGTTTTAATTCGATTTTTGCAGTTGCATCTATTCCGGCAGCGATTGCATACTACAATGAATTTAAAAAGCAAATGGAGGAAACGGGTCACAAATTAAATATTGCTACGATATTCAGTTTTAATCCAAACGAAGAAGATCCGGATGATATCTTGCAAGATGAGAATTTTGACACAAGTGGTCTTGATCAGACTTCACGGGATTTTCTTGACAGTGCGATTGATGATTATAATAAGCTGTTTAAGGTTAGCTATGATACATCTGCCGATAAATTTCCAAACTATTATAAAGATGTATCATTGAGAATGAAAAATCGTGAGATTGATTTGCTGATCGTAGTCAATATGTTTCTAACGGGATTTGACGCTACAACTCTCAATACCTTATGGGTAGATAAGAATTTAAAGGATCATGGTTTGATACAAGCGTTTTCCCGTACTAATCGTATTTTGAACTCAGTTAAAACATTTGGAAACATTGTTTGTTTTAGAAACCTTGAAACAGCCACTAATAATGCCTTAGCACTTTTTGGGGATAAAAACGCAAGAGGTATGGTTATTCTAAAAACTTACAATGAGTATATGAATGGCTATGAAGATGAGCACGGAAAGCATATTGAAGGTTATAACGAGCTTGTAACCAGACTGGTAAATGAATTTCCGATAGGCAGTCAAATCATCGGCGAGGATAACGAAAAAAATTTTATCAAACTATTTGGTAGCATTTTGAAATTGAGAAATATTTTAAGATGTTTTGATGATTTCGAAAATGATAGTTCTGTATCAGCTATAGATTTACAAGATTATCAGAGTATTTACATTGACTTATATCAAGATTATGCTAAAAAAAGTGACATTGAAAAAGAACGAATTAATGATGATATAGTTTTTGAAATAGAACTTATTAAGCAGGTTGAGGTCAATATAGATTACATCTTGATGCTTGTTGTAAAATATCATGAATCGAACTGTGAAGATAAAACAATTCTTGCTAATATTAACAAATCAATAGATGCAAGCGTTGAGTTACGTAGCAAAAAAGCTTTAATTGAAGGTTTTGTTGCCCAAATGACAGTAAAAACGGATGTTGAAAAGGATTGGCAAGATTTTGTAAAAAAACAAAAAGAGAAAGATTTAGAAAAAATCATTCAAGATGAAAAACTAAAACATGATGAAGCTCAAAAATTTATAGAGAATTCATTTAGAGATGGAGGAATAAAAACCACAGGAACAGATATTGATAAAATATTACCTCCAATTTCAAGATTCTCTGGTGGCTCAAATAGGGTTTTGAAAAAACAAACAGTAATTGATAAGTTAAAGGTATTCTTTGAAAAATATTTTGGAGTAATATAGTTAAAGATGTTTTGGATTAAGGACTCCAATCCTCATCCATAGCATCAGCCCAATCCTGCAACTCACAATCAAGAGCAAGTGCAGCATACATAAGCGGATTATCAATTGCAAGGTTATCAATAAGCCTTTGAGAGTTAGGTGTAGTATGGAGATTCTTTTCAGCTTCTGCACAGGATAAGAATAGAAGTGTATTATCAGCAAAAGCAATATCAATTCCGTTCTTGTACTGGTTATAGTAAGCAAAATGTATTTTCATAGTATTAATCCTTTCTTTGCTAAAGTAATGAGTAGCTCTGGGAATGTGTGGGCAGCCAACCGCATACAACACATATGCAACACTGCCATACACAAATCCCCTATTTATGGGCTTTTCATGTTCTCAAAACGTTAACATAGAGGAAAACTGGCAGGTGACATTTCCGATTACAGAGGAGTAAAGAAGAGGAGCCTCATAAACAGTGGTGAGAAACTGTTTATGGGGCTTTTTGCGCGGAGCAGTGGCGGTTTGTATGGTGGGAGAGGGCAGGATATGATATAATGAGCGCAAGTGAGGAGTATAGATACATGAAGCAACAATTCATACAGGCCGTCCAGTTCGACTGGAACCGAATCGATCCGGACAGCTATTTAAACTATATCGAAGCATTTCGGGGCATAGAACGCCTCGATTTCACAAAACCGATTACCTTCTTCGTGGGTGAGAACGGCAGTGGAAAGTCCACGCTATTAGAAGCTATTGCGGTGGCCCATGGCTTTAACCCGGAGGGCGGAACGAAAAATTATAACTTTTCCACCTATGATACCCACTCGGAGCTCTGTGACGCCATCCGTTTGATAAAAGGCTATCGGAGGGAGAAAATCGGCTATTTCCTGCGGGCGGAAAGCTTCTACAATGTGGCGACCCAGGAGGAGGACTATGCTGATCCGCTGCATCCGTCAGCCAGATATCACGAAAAATCCCACGGCGAGAGCTTTCTGGCTCTGGCTCAGAATTATCTGAGGCCCAATGGCCTGTATCTGTTCGACGAGCCCGAAGCGGCCCTTTCACCCCAGCGGCAGCTCACACTGCTGATGGAGATTCACCGCTGCGCGAAAAGCGGTAGCCAGTTCCTGATTGTGACCCATTCGCCGATTCTGCTGGGCATCCCGGGCGCGGATATTTACTGCTTTGACGACGGTGCGATTCACTCCTGCGCCTACGAGGAGACCGAGAGCTACCAGGTGACGGAAGTGTTCTTAAATAACCGGGAAGTTTTATTACGGAGACTTTTGGAAGAGGAAGACAATTAATGTGAAAAAGGCATATTATCATTTACCAGGCCTGTTCGAATTCTATGAGCTGTACCAGGTGTTTTTGCCCTTATACCGGCAGCACCGGGACTGGTTCTACGACTGGTGTGAGATAGGTTCCATCTACGGCGCTCCGGCGGACTGCCTTTGGGGCGGCGGCCGGGCCGGATTTGGGGAGCAGGGGCCGCGGGAGGTTCTGGCGCTGATGCAGGAATACGGTATTTCTGCCCGGCTGACTTTCAGTAATTCCCTGCTCCGGGAAGAACATCTTACAGACAAAAAATGCAATGCGCTCTGCGCCTTATTTGAGCAAAATGGAGCAGTGCAAAACGGCGTTATTATCCATTCGGATTTGTTGCTTGAGTATATAAAGAAGACCTATCCGGGACTTTATTTTGTGTCTTCCACTACAAAAGTTCTGACGGATTTTCGAGAGTGCCATAAAGAAATTCAGAGAGAAGATTTCCGCTATGTGGTGCCGGATTTCCGCCTGAATAAAGCATTGGATCAATGGAATACGTTATCGCAAGCAGAGAAAGACAAGGTAGAATTTCTCTGCAACGAATGCTGCTGGCCCGGCTGCCGGGATCGCAAACGCTGTTACGAGATCGTCAGCCGCAAAAATCTCGGAGAAGACGTGGAGCATGCCTGCCAGGCCCCGAATGCCACTGAGGGTTATCGCTTTTCCAAAGCCATGAAAAATCCGGCCTTTATCAGCATCGACGACATCCGTACGATTTACCTTCCCCGGGGCTTTTCTCATTTCAAAATCGAAGGCCGGAGCCTGGGCAGCGCCCTGATTCTGGAATTTCTGCTCTATTATATGACGAAGCCGGAGCACCAGTTGGAGGCGCGGGAAGAGATTTATCTGGATAATATGCTGGATCTGTTTTAATAAAAAATGGATTTTAAGATAAAGCATAAAATGAAACAAAAGAGGTTATACATGGATACATTTGTAATGCTGGAGGAACTGCTGGAGCAGGATCAGTTTGAGTTATTACCATCAAAAGAATGCGATACAGAACGCCGGTTAGTTTATCTGATGAACGACGCGGTGGAGAGCTTTCTGGTATTTCGCGGGGCGGCGCTGACCGGCCATTATCTGGAGGATTATGAGGGCGCGTTGACCTGGTCTATCAGCCGGGACGCGACCAGATATGTGCTGGTGGTCCGGCAGGGCGATAACGCGGTGACGCTGCTGTTTGAAAAGCTGGATCTGGAAGCACATCTCTATAATTATGGGAAAATCGCGCATTTCTGGGTGCCGGGGTATGAGTATCTGCGCCAGTTGGAATACCGGATTGCGATTCTCCGGGATAAATGCGAGTATCTGGGGATGGAATATTGTACGCCCATGGAGCGCCGTCTGGCCCATCTGGCTTATTTTCCACCGCTGAATTACTGCTGTTATCCGGCAGTCCCGGAGAAATACATCGTGCCGATTCCGGATCCCTGGAACCCTTCGGAGGATGCGTTGGATGTCATGGAGGAGCTGGCGCGGGAGTGCGGCAATCAAAAGCTGGGCCAAAGACTGGCCCTTTACCGGAAGTGCCCCTGGCCCTTTCTGGCAAAACGGATTGCGGCCATGCTCCATCGCGTAGACGGCGCGGATGTAGTAGACCTGCTGGCACAGCGGCTCCGGGAAGCGGTGCAGAACTATCCGCGGCGTTCTTTTGGAGAAGAAATAGATAAAAAGGTAAAGCGTCTGGAGCAGCAGGCCGAAAAACGCAGACGGGAGCTGGCCAGACGGGGTATCCGCGCGGAAGTACTGTGCGAGGAACCCTTTACCACCGCGCAGGATAATCTGGAATTCCACGTGTATCTGATGATCTGGGAGAGCAGAGGACGGGATCGTCGAGTCCGGATTGAGACGATAAAAGAATAGTTTCTGGCGCGGTATCTGATTCTGATGATATGAAAAGAGACGGCCATTGGCCGCCCCGCTGGTTTCCTGCTTACTGCTCGTTCCCGGAGTTATCTGGGGTCTGTTCCCCGTCGCCGGTTCCCTCACCGGCCAGCTTCAGCAAGTCTTCGATTTCCTCCACAGGCATGTCCATAAATGCGGACAGCTCCTCCACGGAGACCTGGCGCTCCAGTTCGCCGGAGAGCTCCTTGATGCCGTCGCTCAGCTCATTTAAGCGATCGGCAATCAGTTCACCGGCGGACTTTTCTGTCTGCTGATCTTCCAGGGCCTCGCTGACGGCCTTCTCAATTTCCTGCTTCAGGTAATCCAGGGCGGACACACCGTCCCCGCGGATTCCAAGCGTATCCAGGGCCAGCATCAGGCCGATATTGCCCTCCTGAATCAGATCGCCGATGGGCAGGCCGCGGCCCGCGTAATGCTTTGCGGTCTCCACTACCTTCGGAAGCAGCTGCTCTGTCAGATGGGACTTGGCGTCGCTGTCGCCAGTTTCCTCTACGTCCCGGCAGAGTTCCAGCAGAGCCTCCTCCGTAAGGGTCGTCAGGTAGCTTAAATCCTCCTCGTACTGGGCAAGGAAAGTCTGCTCCTCTTCCGAGAGGGTGGGCGCGCTGTCTTTCCCGCCCTTAGCTGCGGACACATAGCCTTCCACCGTGATCAGCTTGGACGCCAGGTACGCGAATACCAGATTGTACTGCTCCTCGGTCAGGTCCATATCCTTCAAAAATGTCTTCACTGCGTCAGTACTCAGGCGGTTGTTATTGATTTTCGCCAGCTCGCCCAGATCCTCCAGACGCTTCTGAAATACTTCTTTTTCCATTTATTTACTCTCCTTTTGCCCGGTCATCATCTCATGTTCCTTGCGGATCTCCTGATAGAGCTCGTACAGCGTCCAGTCCGCGTTGTGCTCTGTTACCATCGCTTTCAGGGGGATGGGCGGAACCTTGGCCTTCCGAAGGCCTGCCAGCAGCTCCTGTAAGCGCTGCTGGCTAAAGCCATGAAGGATCAGCATTTTTTCGGAAATCGCGGGCGCTTCCGGTGCATCCGTCTGCTCCTCGCAGCCCGCCAGCCCCGCCAGCGCGCCGATCTTTTCATCGGTCTGCTCCGGCGTGAGATTGCGGATCCGGACGCCCATCCGCACCAGCACGCCCTTTAAGAGCCGGTCTGCATCGGATTTCTCCGGTGTATAATAAAGCACAAGTTCTTTTCTTGCTGCCATGACAGTCTCCTTTTATAGAATAGAATCCAAAATGTATCCTTATTGTAGCATGCCGGAGAGGCTCCTGCAAGTAGGGCGTAAACGGTTCCGGTTTGGGATCAGAAAAGGCATCCCGGCGTGGGATGCCTTTGTTACCGGCCTCCGTCCTGCGTTCAGGACGTTCCGGCGTTTTTCATTTGTATCGAAACAGCTTACGCTACAACTACAACGTTGGTAGCCTGCGGTCCACGATTACCCTCGGTTACATCGAAAGTAACGGACTGGCCTTCCTCCAGAGTCTTGAAGCCATCAGCCACGATGCCAGTGAAATGTACGAATACATCCTCGCCAGTCTCAGCGTTGGTGATAAAGCCGTATCCCTTTGTTCCGTTGAACCACTTAACAGTACCCTTGTTCATAAAATAGAGCCTCCTATAACTAATAGAAATATGATTTGTCTGTCCGAATGCCATTTCGATTACAAAAAAATCACATGTTTTTGTAAAGCATCAAAGTGAACGATGACTTACAAAAACATGTGAATCAATCCTCTTCGAAAACACATTCAAACAATAAAATAACTATATCCTAAAAATGGAAGAAAGTCAAGGAAAACTTGGGAAAACAGCTGAAAATAAGCATTTCCTATCAAATAGCTAAGCATTGATCCGGAAAAAAATTTATAGTATGATGATAAAATAGACCGGACGGAAGAATGTGCCGGGACAGCGGAAAACAAACATGCAGGAGGTAGAAACATGCAGAGTACAGCAGAACAGAAGCTGGAAGCTTTGAAAGCATATTTAAGAGAACTGGGAAGTGTGGCCGTGGCCTTTTCCAGTGGCGTAGATTCCACATTTTTATTGAAGGTAGCCCACGATGAACTGGGCGACAGGGCCATTGCGGTGACAGCCCAGTCCTGCTCCTTCCCGAAGCGGGAGCTGGAGGCCTCCAAGGCTTTCTGTGAGAAGGAAGGCATTCGTCACTTTATCTGTGAATCCGAGGAGCTGGAGATAGATGGCTTCGCCCAGAATCCGCCCAATCGGTGCTATCTGTGCAAGCATGAGCTGTTTGAGAAGATTAAGCAGCTGGCCGCGGATAACGGCATCGCTTACGTGGCAGAGGGTTCCAATATGGACGACAACGGCGATTACCGCCCGGGTCTCCAGGCCATCGCCGAGCTGGATATCAAGAGCCCCCTTCGCAAAGCGGAGCTTACCAAAGCTGAGATTCGCGAGCTTTCCAAGAGCCTTAACCTGCCCACCTGGGACAAGCCGTCCTTCGCCTGTCTGGCGTCCCGGTTCGTATACGGTGAGACCATTACTAAGGATAAGCTGGGCATGGTAGAGAAGGCTGAGCAGCTGCTTCTGGATTACGGCTTCCGCCAGGTGCGCGTCCGCATCCACGACAATCTGGCCCGCATCGAGGTACTGCCGGAGCAGTTCGACAAGCTGATGGACGAGAAGGTCCGCACCGACGTGATAGCGAAGCTGAAAGAGTACGGCTTCCTGTATGTGACCATGGATCTGTCCGGGTACCGGATGGGAAGCATGAACGATGTGCTGAAAAAATAAGTTTACATAAGATAGGGCATGACAGTGCAAGCCATGCCCTTAAAGTTTGCTGTTTTTTAAGCTGGAAGGCCGGAAGTATCTGTGCTAAAATGGGAATATGCAAAAGAGGAAATAGAGATAAGATTTTAAATAAAGGAGAAATAGGAACATGCAGGAAATTAAATGTCCCAACTGTGGCGAGGTCTTCGTGGTGGACGAATCCGGCTATGCCCAGATCGTACAGCAGGTCCGGGACAAAGAATTCGATAAAGAACTGCGCCGCCGGGAGGAGGAGCTGGCCGGAAAGCAGGAGAGCGAACTGCGCCTCCTGAGGCTGGAACAGAAGCAGGAATACGACGATGCTTTAGCGAAGAAAGAGACAGAGCTTCAAAAGCGCGATCAGCTGATTGCCCGGCTTCAGGCTCAGATTTCCGGTACGGAGACCGAAAAAAAACTGGCCGTGGCCGAGGTGGTAAGCGAAAAAGACCGGGAGCTTTCGGAGAAAACCACCGAGATCACCGCTCTGAAAAGCCAGCTTGCCAACAAAGCTACAGAAAACGAGCTGAAAGAGCAGGCCCTTCAGAAGCAGTACGAGGAAAAGCTGAAAATGAAGGATGAGCAGATCGAATACTACAAGGATTTCAAGGCCCGCCAGTCCACGAAAATGATCGGCGAAAGCCTGGAGCAGCACTGCCTGAATCAGTTCAACGCCCTGCGTATGACCGCGTTTCCGAACGCTTACTTTGAAAAGGATAATGATGCCCGCACCGGCAGCAAGGGCGACTTTATCTTCCGGGAAGCCGCCGACGGCGTGGAATTCATTTCCATTATGTTCGAAATGAAAAATGAGATGGATGAGACGGCTACCAAGCACAAGAACGAGGATTTCTTAAAGGAATTGGACAAGGACCGTCGGGAGAAAAAATGTGAGTACGCCGTGTTGGTTTCTCTGCTGGAGATCGACAACGAGCTTTATAACAACGGCATCGTGGACATGTCCTACCGTTATGAGAAAATGTACGTGATCCGTCCCCAGTTCTTCATTCCCATGATTACCCTGCTTCGGAATGCGGCCCTGAATTCCCTTCAGTACCGCCGGGAGCTGGAGCTGGCCCGTCATCAGCAGGTGGACATTCTGCGGTTCGAGGAAAATATGAATACCTTCAAGGAGGGCTTCGCCCGTAATTACCGTATCGCCAGCGAGAGGTTCAAGACGGCTATCGATGAGATTGACAAAACGATTACCCATTTGCAGAAGACGAAGGACGCCCTGCTCGCCTCTGAAAATAACCTGCGTCTGGCCAATCATAAGGCTGAGGATCTGAGTATCAAACGTCTGACGAAGAACGCGCCTTCGGTGAAAGCCATGTTTGATGAGCTGAAAAAAGAAGAATCAGAAAATTAAGTTTACATAAGGCACTATACAACAAAGAAAAACCGCTCCGCAGATAACGCCACCTGCGAAGCGGTTTTATTCTCTCTCTATATAAAATTATTTCCCGGCATCCTGCAGATACTTCTTAATCGCCGCGAAGCTCTCATCACTGATGTCATGCTCCATCCGGCAGGCGTCCTCTACAGCCACCTCCTGGGACACGCCCAGACTGATGAGCCAGTTGGAAATGACAGAATGGCGCTCGTACACAGTGGATGCCAGATTCAGGCCCTCCTCAGTCAGAGAAAGGTAGCCCTCGTCGGAAACCAGCACGTAATTCTTCTGACGCAGATTCTTCATGGCCACGCTGACGCTGGGCTTGGAATAACCAAGCTCATTGGCCACGTCGATGGAACGCACCTGGGCTTTCTGCTTGCTTAAAATAAGGATTGTTTCCAAATAATCCTCCACCGATTCCTCGGACTTATGTCTCTGATAATTCATATAGTAGCAATCTCCTTCTCCATATTCAGGCCTTCATAAAATTATTTCCTGAAATTCACGTATTTATAATAGTTAAAGTTTAACATTTTGCCGGAAGAAAGGCAAGTGTTTAATCTGAGAGTAAAAGATAGGATTTATCAGATGGTATTCCTGGCGGTTTTCCAAAGAAAATGCTTGACACACTGATGTCCGGCGTGATATGATATCAGGGCGAATGGAAGTAGGCTTTTTTTTTATGCCTAAAAAACGACAGTTAAGATATGCCGGCATGCGTATCGAGGCTGTCCAGCAAGCAAAAAATAAGCGGAGGTGGAAGTCGTGCGCGTAAAGATCACATTGGCATGTACGGAGTGCAAACAGCGTAACTACAACATGACAAAAGAGAAAAAGAATCATCCGGATCGGATGGAGACTAACAAGTACTGCAGATTCTGCAGAAAGCACACACTGCACAAAGAAACAAAATAAGATGCAGGAAAGGATAGTGGGACGATGAGCGAAGCAGCAGAAAAGGCCACTAAAAGCACCGATAAACCGAAGAAAAGCTGGTTCAAGGGTCTGAAGGCGGAGTACAACAAGATTGTATGGCCGGACAGAAAGACCGTGATAAGACAGACGGCAGCCGTAGTGCTTACGTCAATTGCTCTGGGAGTTGTAATCAAGCTTCTGGACATTATCCTGTCTTATGGAATCGACATGCTGATTAGTTTATAGGAGTGAGAAAATGGCAGAGGCAAACTGGTATGTAGTTCATACTTATTCCGGATACGAGAACAAGGTTAAGGCCAACATTGAGAAAACAATTGAAAACAGACACCTGGAGGAGCAGATTCTCGAAGTGAGAGTTCCGCTGCAGGACGTGGTTGAGATGAAGAACGGTGCCAGAAAACAGGTTCAGAAGAAGATGTTTCCGGGCTATGTTCTGATTAACATGGTGATGAATGACGACACCTGGTACGTTGTGCGCAATACCCGTGGTGTGACCGGCTTTGTCGGACCGGGATCGAAACCGGTACCTCTGACAGAAGAGGAAATGCGGCCGCTCGGAATCCAGTCTGAAAATGTCGTAGTAGATTTCAAAGTGGGAGACACCGTTACGGTTACAGGCGGCGTATGGGCCGACACGGTAGGCGTTATTCAGGATATTAACCAGAATAAACAGTGCGTAACCATCAACGTGGATCTGTTCGGCAGAGAGACGCCGGTCGAGATCAGCTTCACAGAAATCAAGAAAATGTAACAGGTCGGATGGGAGCGTAAGCTTCGAACCGATACACAGAGCATGTGGGAGGGAGAAACCCAGATAGCCCGCAATTACCACAAGGAGGTGCCTAAAATGGCAAAGAAAGTAACAGGTTATATTAAATTGCAGATTCCTGCTGGAAAGGCAACACCGGCTCCGCCCGTTGGTCCGGCTCTTGGACAGCACGGCGTGAACATCGTAGAGTTCACAAAGCAGTTCAACGCAAGAACCGCAGATCAGGACGGAATGATTATTCCGGTTGTTATCACAGTTTACGCAGACAGATCTTTCAGCTTCATCACAAAGACTCCGCCTGCAGCAGTACTGCTGAAGAAGGCTTGCAAGATTCAGTCCGGTTCCGGAGTTCCGAACAAGACTAAGGTTGCTACCATCAGCAAGGCTGAGCTTCAGAAGATTGCTGAGCTCAAGATGCCGGACCTGAACGCAGCGAACATCGATTCCGCAATGAGCATGATCGCCGGAACCGCTCGCAGCATGGGTATCACTGTAGAAGAGTAATTCGAAACTGTTATAACAAAAGTCAGACGTGGGAGGGAAAACCCTGAATCCCGCAATTACCACCAGGAGGTTATTTGATATGAAACATGGAAAGAAGTATGTTGAGGCTTCTAAGCTCTACGACAAACAGACTCAGTATGATAGAGATGAGGCAGTAGCTATCGTAAAGAAGCTTGCTACCGCAAAATTTGATGAGACCATCGAGGCTCACATCCGTACAGGTTGTGACGGACGTCATGCAGATCAGCAGATCCGTGGCGCTGTTGTACTTCCGCACGGAACTGGTAAGACTGCACGTGTGCTGGTATTCGCAAAGAACGCAAAGGCAGATGAGGCACTGGCAGCAGGCGCAGATTTCGTTGGAGCAGAGGAACTGGTTCCGAAGATCCAGAACGAAGGATGGCTTGATTTCGACGTAGTTGTAGCTACACCGGACATGATGGGCGTTGTAGGACGTCTGGGACGTGTACTTGGACCCAAGGGTCTGATGCCGAACCCGAAGGCCGGAACTGTAACTATGGACGTTACCAAGGCTATCCAGGAAATCAAAGCTGGTAAGATTGAGTATCGACTGGACAAGACTAACATTATCCACGTGCCGATTGGAAAGGCTTCTTTCACAGAGGAGCAGTTAGCGGACAACTTCCAGACGCTGATCGATGCAATCAATAAGGTAAAGCCGGCAGCTGTAAAGGGCCAGTACCTGAAGAGCGTAACCATCGCTCCGACCATGGGACCGGGCGTAAGACTGAACACAGCAAAGCTTGGTTAATCAAAAATATTGGTTGACATTCATAAAAAGATATGCTATGCTTTCATAGCATGTAACACGACCCGAAGACAGCAGGTGCCGTAAGGCATAAGTTGAATACGCCTGCCGAGGACGATATGCATTCACTTTGAATGATTTTCGAAACCTCTCTGTCTTTGCGGATAGAGAGGTTTTTATATAACAGGAAATTCGGATGGAATCCCCTGTTATATAAAAATTCGATCGCACTGCGGTGGAGCGGAATGATGTTGCTGAAGCGACCCGCCGCAGGCGGAGAATCCTACAAGCAGGATTCTTTCGTATATCGGGTTGGTGAACACATAGACTAATAAGGAGGTACACCACTCATGGCAAAAATCGAGCTGAAGAAACCGGTTGTAGAAGAGATTTCTGCAAATATCGACGGTGCTCAGTCCGTTGTTCTTGTTCAGTACTGCGGTCTGACCGTAGAGCAGGATACAAGACTTCGTAAAGAGCTCAGAGATAACGGAGTTATCTACAAGGTTTACAAGAATACGATGATGAACTTCGCATTCAAGGGAACAGATTGTGAGAGCCTGGCTCCGCAGCTGGAGGGTCCGAACGCAATTGCTATCTCCAAGACAGATGCAACTGCTCCGGCACGTATCCTTGCTAAGTTCGGCAAAGAGGCACCGGCTCTTGAGATCAAGGGCGGTATCGTAGAGGGAGCTTACTACGACGCAGCTGGCATGGCTGAGATCGCGAAGGTTCCGTCAAGAGAAGAGCTTCTTGGCAAGCTGCTTGGCAGCATCCAGTCTCCGATTACAAACTTTGCTCGCGTTCTCAATCAGATCGCGGAATCCAAGGCGGAGGCATAGGCTGTGAGTACTTAATGAGTGCGTAGCACGAATTTAGTACAAACGCCCACCTGGACACTTAATGAACGCAAGTCAAAGGCACAGTGCGAATTTAGTGACCATGGTGATTCTACTAACAAAAAAACGAATTTAAAAATGAAAAATCAGGAGGAAAATAAAATGGCAAAGTTAACTACCGCTGAGTTTATCGACGCTATCAAAGAGTTATCCGTATTAGAGCTGAACGAGCTGGTAAAGGCTTGTGAGGAAGAGTTTGGTGTATCTGCAGCAGCAGGCGTTGTTGTAGCAGCAGCTGGCGAAGGCGCAGCAGCAGCTGAGGAGAAGGATTCCTTCGACGTAGAGCTGACAAGCGCTGGAGATTCCAAGGTTAAGGTTATCAAGGTTGTCCGTGAGGTAACTGGTCTGGGTCTGAAGGAAGCTAAGGACCTGGTAGACGGCGCACCGAAGGTAGTAAAAGAGGGCGTTTCCAAGGCAGAGGCTGATGAGCTGAAGGCTAAGCTTGAGGAGCAGGGAGCTACTGTAACCCTGAAATAAGTTTTAACGACTTATGGAGCCGGGCAGAGATAATCTGCCCGGCTTATTTAAATATCAATAAAAAAATAACCAAAATTCACAAATCACCTCAAAATCATTTTCGAAAAAAATCTCCAAAACGTACAAAAAAAGCTTGACACTCACACCTCTTTATGATATCATGTAGGATGCACTATTGTGGTGAGCTAGGCTCTGAATTCGTTTTGCATTTTTGTGCAAAATGACGAAAATAACAGCTCAGTACAGCCAAAAGCTAACTGTGCATGCACTGAACAGTTATCAAAATAGTAGCTAACTTCCATATTAAATAAGGGGTGAACGTCAATGGAAAAGAACAGAATACGTCCGGTCACAACCGGTAAGAACTTCAGAATGAGCTATTCCAGGCAGAAAGAAGTCCTGGAGATGCCGAACCTCATTGAGGTCCAGAAGGATTCCTATGATTGGTTCCTTCGGGAAGGTCTTCGAGAAGTGTTCGATGACATCTCTCCCATCGCCGATTACAGCGGACATCTGAGTCTGGATTTTGTAGACTTCACGCTCTGCACCGGTGAGGATGATCTCAAGTACACCATCGAAGAATGCAAAGAAAGAGATGCGACATTCGCAGCTCCCCTGAAGGTAAAAGTACGTCTTTATAATAAAGAGACAGATGAAATCAATGAACACGAGATTTTCATGGGTGACCTGCCGCTGATGACGGAGACAGGTACATTCGTGATCAATGGCGCAGAACGTGTTATCGTCAGCCAGCTCGTTCGTTCCCCCGGAATTTACTATGCGATTGATCATGATAAATTAGGAAAAGGCCTTTACTCCTGTACCGTTATCCCGAACCGTGGTGCATGGCTGGAGTATGAGACAGATTCCAACGATGTATTTTATGTACGTGTAGACCGTACCAGAAAGGTTCCGGTAACCGTTCTGGTTCGTGCTCTGGGTTACGGAACGAATCCGGAGATCATCGATCTGTTCGGTGAGGAGCCGAAGATCCTGGCAACTCTGGCCAAGGATACCGCAGAGAGCTATCAGGAAGGTCTTCTGGAGCTGTATAAGAAGATTCGTCCGGGTGAGCCGCTGGCCGTGGACAGCGCAGAGAGCCTGATCATGAGCATGTTCTTCGATCCGAGAAGATATGATCTGGCGAAGGTAGGACGCTATAAGTTCAATAAGAAGCTGATGCTTCGCAACCGTATCACCGGCCATGTGCTGGCTGAGGATGTGGTAGATACCCAGACCGGAGAGATCCTGGCTGAGGCAGGCACCGAGGTAACCCGTGAGCTGGCAGATGAGATCCAGAACGCAGCGGTACCGTTCGTTATGATTCAGACCGAGGAGCGCGACGTCCGCGTTATCTCCAGTATGATGGTAGATCTGCGTCATTATGTGGATGTGGATCCGGAGGAACTGGGTATTACAGAATTAGTATATTATCCGGCTCTGAAAAAGATACTGGAAGAAAATGAAAGTACCGAGGATATCAAGGAAGCGATTAAGCGTGAGATCCACGATCTGATTCCGAAGCATATTACCAAGGAAGACATCATTGCTTCCATCAACTACAACCTGCACCTGGAGTATGGTATCGGTAATGAGGACGATATCGACCATCTGGGCAACCGTCGTATCCGTGCGGTTGGCGAGCTGCTTCAGAACCAGTACCGTATCGGTCTCTCCAGAATGGAGCGTACCGTACGCGAGCGTATGACCACCCAGGATCAGGACAACATCACACCGCAGTCCCTGATCAATATCAAGCCGGTCACTGCAGCAGTGAAGGAGTTCTTCGGATCTTCCCAGCTGTCTCAGTTCATGGACCAGAACAATCCGCTGGGCGAGCTGACACACAAGCGTCGTCTGTCCGCACTGGGACCGGGCGGTCTGTCCAGAGACCGTGCAGGATTCGAGGTTCGAGACGTACATTACTCCCATTACGGAAGAATGTGCCCCATCGAGACCCCTGAGGGACCGAACATCGGTCTGATCAACTCGCTGGCATCCTATGCGAGAATTAACGAGTACGGTTTCATCGAGACGCCGTACAGAAAGATTGACAAAGAGGATCCGAAGAATCCGCGCGTCACAGACGAAGTAGTCTACATGACCGCTGATGAAGAGGATAACTACCATGTAGCGCAGGCAAATGAGCCTCTGGATGAAGAAGGACACTTCATTCATAAGAATGTATCCGGTCGTTACCGTGAGGAGACTCAGGAGTATGAGCGTTCCATGTTCGATTACATGGACGTGTCTCCGCGAATGGTATTCTCTGTGGCTACCGCGTTGATTCCGTTCCTGCAGAACGACGACGCGAACCGTGCGCTGATGGGATCCAACATGCAGCGTCAGGCTGTACCGCTTCTGACCACAGAGGCTCCGGTCGTAGGTACCGGTATTGAAGTAAAGACTGCAGTAGACTCCGGTGTGTGCGTAGTAGCAAAGCACGACGGTGTGGTAGAGCGTTCCGTATCCAATGAGATCACCATCAAGTGCGACGACGGAACCAAGGACGTATATCGTCTGACTAAGTTCTCCCGAAGCAACCAGAGCAACTGCTACAACCAGAGACCGGTGGTATTCAAGGGCGACAAGGTAAAGAAGGGCGATGTCATCGCGGATGGTCCTTCCACCTCCGGCGGAGAGCTGGCGCTCGGTAAGAACCCGCTGATCGGATTTATGACCTGGGAAGGTTACAACTATGAGGACGCCGTACTTCTTAGCGAGCGTCTGGTAGAAGATGATGTATATACCTCTATCCATATCGAGGAATATGAGGCAGAAGCCCGTGATACCAAGCTGGGACCGGAAGAGATTACAAGAGACGTTCCGGGTGTAGGTGACGATGCGCTGAAGGATCTGGACGAGCGCGGAATTATCCGCATCGGCGCAGAGGTCCGCGCAGGCGATATTCTGGTAGGTAAGGTTACTCCGAAGGGAGAGACTGAGCTGACCGCTGAGGAGAGACTGTTGCGCGCCATCTTCGGTGAGAAGGCCCGCGAGGTGCGTGATACCTCCCTGAAGGTACCCCACGGCGAGTATGGTATCGTCGTAGACGCCAAGGTATTTACCAGAGAGAACGGCGACGAGCTGTCTCCGGGTGTAAATCAGTCCGTACGTATCTACATCGCTCAGAAGCGTAAGATCTCCGTAGGAGATAAGATGGCAGGCCGTCACGGAAACAAGGGTGTCGTTTCCCGTGTACTTCCGGTAGAGGATATGCCGTTCCTGCCCAACGGCCGTCCGCTGGATATCGTACTGAACCCCCTGGGCGTACCGTCCCGTATGAACATCGGCCAGGTCCTGGAGATTCACTTAAGCCTGGCAGCAAAGGCCCTTGGCTTCAATGTATCCACACCGGTATTCTCCGGCGCGAACGAGAGCGATATCATGGATACACTGGATTTGGCAAATGATTATGTAAATCTTCCGTTTGACGATGCCGAAGCGGCAGAGTGGAAGGAAAAAGGCGAGGAGACCACAGCAGACGGCAAGCCCTGGGCTGGCGAGACTTTCCTTGGAAAGCACGGTGAGGAACTGCTTCCGGAAGTAACACAGTATCTGGATGAGAACCGTGAACACAGAAAGCTCTGGAAGGGCGTTCCGATTTCCAGAGATGGTAAGGTGCGGCTGCGTGACGGACGTACAGGCGAGTACTTTGATGGCGCTGTAACCATCGGTCACATGCATTACCTGAAGCTGCATCACCTGGTAGACGATAAGATTCATGCCCGTTCCACAGGACCGTACTCCCTGGTTACTCAGCAGCCGCTGGGTGGTAAGGCACAGTTCGGTGGACAGCGTTTCGGAGAGATGGAGGTGTGGGCTCTGGAGGCCTACGGCGCATCTTACACCCTGCAGGAGATCCTGACCATGAAGTCTGACGATGTCATCGGACGTGTGAAGACCTACGAGGCCATTATCAAGGGCGACAATATTCCGAAGCCGGGTATTCCCGAGTCATTCAAGGTACTCTTAAAAGAGCTTCAGTCTCTGGGACTGGATGTTCGCGTACTGCGGGATGACAATACAGAGGTCGAGATCATGGAGACCAGTGAGTATGGCGAGAGCACCGACCTGCGCTCTATCATTGAGGGAGACCGCCGCTTTAAGGACGATGAGGATTCCTACGGCGACTACGGTTTCAGCAAGCAGGAGTTCGCTGACGACGGAGAACTGGTTGACATAGAGGAGGATCCGGACGATTCAGACGAGGATTTCTCTGATTTCGACGGAGATTTTGAAGAAGAATAAGGAAGGGAGTGCCATTCATGCCAGAAACAACGAATCAGGCTGTATACCAGCCGATGACATTTGACGCGATTCGTATCGGACTTGCGTCCCCGGAGAAGATCCGGGAGTGGTCCAGAGGCGAGGTTAAAAAGCCTGAAACCATTAATTACAGAACCCTGAAACCGGAAAAAGACGGCTTATTCTGTGAACGAATCTTCGGACCCAGCAAGGACTGGGAGTGCCACTGCGGAAAGTATAAAAAGATTCGCTATAAAGGCGTAGTCTGCGACCGTTGTGGAGTAGAGGTTACAAAGTCTAACGTCCGCCGTGAGCGTATGGGCCACATTGAGCTGGCTGCTCCGGTGTCTCATATCTGGTACTTCAAGGGCATTCCCAGCCGTATGGGACTGATCCTTGACCTGTCTCCCCGTACACTGGAGAAGGTCCTGTACTTCGCATCCTATATTGTACTGGACGCAGGCGATACCGAGCTTCAGTACAAGCAGGTACTGTCTGAAAAAGAGTATCAGGATATGCGTGAGAAGTACGGCAATCGTTTCCGGGTAGGCATGGGAGCAGAGTCCATCAAAGAGCTGCTGCAGGCCATCGATCTGGAGAAGGAGTCCGTAGAACTGAAAGCAGGCCTGAAGGACGCCAGCGGACAGAAACGTGCCCGTATCATCAAGCGTCTGGAGGTCGTAGAGGCCTTCCGCGAGTCCGGTAACAAGCCGGAGTGGATGATTCTGGATGCGGTTCCGGTTATCCCGCCCGATCTGCGCCCCATG
Source organism: Laedolimicola ammoniilytica (assembly GCF_025567165.1). NCBI lineage: Bacteria > Bacillati > Bacillota > Clostridia > Lachnospirales > Lachnospiraceae > Laedolimicola > Laedolimicola ammoniilytica. Next base: position 227,125 of record NZ_JAOQKC010000002.1, on the reverse strand, counting down.
GTACAGCTGGATGGCGGCCGTTTCGCCACCTCCGACCTGAACGACCTGTACCGCAGAATTATCAACAGAAATAACCGACTGACCCGCCTCCTCGAGCTGGGAGCACCGGATATCATCGTCCGCAACGAGAAGCGTATGCTGCAGGAAGCGGTAGACGCGCTGATCGACAACGGACGCCGTGGCCGTCCTGTTACCGGCCCGGGCAACAGAGCGCTGAAGTCCCTGTCTGACATGCTGAAGGGTAAATCCGGACGTTTCCGTCAGAATCTTCTGGGTAAGCGTGTTGACTATTCCGGACGTTCCGTTATCGTCGTTGGTCCGGAGCTGAAGATTTATCAGTGCGGTCTCCCGAAGGAGATGGCCATCGAGCTGTTCAAGCCCTTCGTTATGAAGGAGCTGGTACAGAACGGTACCGCGCACAACATCAAGAGCGCAAAGAAAATGGTAGAGCGTCAGGTACAGCCGGAGGTATGGGATGTACTGGAAGACGTCATCAAAGAGCATCCGGTTATGCTGAACCGTGCTCCTACCCTGCATCGTCTTGGTATCCAGGCCTTCGAGCCGATTCTGGTAGAGGGTAAGGCTATCAAGCTGCATCCGCTGGTTTGTACCGCGTTCAACGCGGACTTCGACGGAGACCAGATGGCAGTGCATCTTCCCCTGTCCGTAGAGGCACAGGCGGAGTGTCGTTTCCTGCTGCTCTCTCCGAACAACCTGCTGAAGCCGTCTGACGGCGGTCCTGTAGCCGTTCCGTCCCAGGATATGGTCCTTGGTATCTATTATCTGACCCAGGAGCGTCCGGGAAGCGAAGGCGAAGGCAAGTTCTTCAAGAACCTGAACGAAGCCATCCTGGCTTATGAGAATAAAGTCATCCGTCTGCAGTCCAGAATCAAGGTCCGCGTAACCAGAACCCTGGCTGACGGAACCGAGATGACCGGTATCGTAGAATCTACCCTGGGCCGTTTCCTCTTTAACGAGATTCTGCCGCAGGATCTGGGCTTCGTAGACCGTACGATTCCGGGCAATGAGCTGGTACTGGAAGTCGATTTCCACGTAGGCAAGAAGGGTCTGAAGCAGATCCTGGAGAAGGTTATCAATACCCACGGAGCCACCAGAACCGCAGAGGTACTGGACGATATCAAGGCGATGGGATACAAGTATTCCACCCGTGCGGCTATGACCGTATCCATTTCCGACATGACCGTGCCGCCTGAGAAGCCGGAGCTGATCAAAAAGGCACAGGATACCGTAGATAAGATTACCCGTAACTATAAGCGTGGTCTGATTACCGAGGAAGAGCGTTACAAAGAGGTTGTAGAGACCTGGAAGGACACCGACGCTATCCTGACCAAGGCGCTGCTGGACGGTCTGGATCGTTACAACAACATCTACATGATGGCTGACTCCGGAGCCCGTGGTTCTGACAAGCAGATCAAGCAGCTGGCCGGTATGCGTGGACTGATGGCCGATACCACCGGTCACACCATCGAGCTTCCTATCAAGTCTAACTTCCGTGAGGGTCTGGACGTTCTGGAGTATTTCATGTCAGCGCATGGAGCACGAAAGGGTATGTCCGATACCGCTCTGCGTACCGCAGACTCCGGTTACCTGACCCGTCGAATGGTAGATGTATCTCAGGATCTGATTGTCCGCGAGGTAGACTGCTGCGAGGGCAAGGGTGAGATCCCGGGCATGGTAGTAAAAGCCTTTATGGACGGCAAGGAAGAGATCGAGAGCCTGCAGGATCGTATTACCGGACGTTTTGCGTGCGAGACGGTATACGACAAGGACGGCAATGTACTCGTTAAGGCAAATCATATGATTACGCCGAGACGTGCAGCCGCTATTATGAAAAATGGCGTAGATAAGGACGGCAACCCCATTGACAGCCTGAAGATCCGTACCATCCTGACCTGTAAATCACACATCGGTGTATGCGCGAAGTGCTACGGCGCGAACATGGCTACCGGTGAGGCCGTACAGGTAGGTGAGGCAGTCGGTATCATCGCGGCACAGTCTATCGGTGAGCCGGGTACCCAGCTGACCATGAGAACCTTCCACAGCGGCGGTGTCGCAGGTGGAGATATCACACAGGGTCTTCCCCGTGTCGAGGAGCTTTTCGAGGCAAGAAAGCCGAAGGGACTTGCGATCATCACAGAGATCGCCGGAACCGTTACCATTCTGGATACTAAGAAGAAGCGTGAGATTCAGGTGACAGCCGCAGACGGAGAGTCCAAGGTATATCTGATTCCTTACGGTTCCCGTATCAAGGTTCAGGACGGACAGGTACTGGAGGCCGGCGACGAGCTGACCGAAGGTAGCGTGAACCCCCACGATATCCTGAAGATCAAGGGCGTACGCGCCGTACAGGATTACATGATCCGTGAGGTTCAGCGTGTATACCGTCTGCAGGGTGTAGAAATCGCCGACAAGCATATCGAGATGCTGGTACACCAGATGCTGAAGAAGATTCGTATCGAGGACAACGGAGATTCTGAGTTCCTGCCGGGTACACTGGTAGATATTCTGGAGTACGAGGATGCCAATGAGCGTCTGATCGCAGAGGGCAAGCAGCCCGCAGAAGGAAAGCAGATTATGCTTGGTATCACCAAGGCATCTCTGGCTACCAACTCCTTCCTGTCTGCAGCGTCCTTCCAGGAGACTACCAAGGTTCTGACAGAGGCTGCTATCAAGGGTAAGGTTGACCCGTTGATCGGTCTGAAGGAGAACGTACTGATTGGTAAGCTGATTCCTGCCGGAACCGGTATGAAGCGTTATCAGAACGTAAAACTGGATACCGATATGGACGAAGAGGCTGAGCTGGATTTCGATGAGGACATCGATCTGGATGAAAGTCTGGATCTGACCGAGGACGGAGCTGAGGATGAGACTGCTGTAGAGGCAGAGGAGACCGAAGAGCCGGTTGAGTTATAAGAGCCTGTATCAGAGATAAAGGATGCATTAGAAAACTGCTGTTTCACGAAAATGTGAGACAGCAGTTTTTTTTAATGCAATAAAAAACGCACCCACCCGATTTCACACTGCGGACAGTGGAGATACGGGGGATGCGAGAATGTTTGGAATTATATCCCGGGCAGGATGTCAGTCTACATAATGAATCCAGTTGGAATTCTCGGAAATATGATGTATCTGGAAGGACGGGTGCTTCAAAAGCAGTACGCCGTTGACGCCGATAACTGCGATGAGCACACCTGCCAGGAAAGCCGGATGCATTACATGGACGCCGAACAGGATGGAAGATACATTTGCTGTGATAATGCCTGCAAAGGTAATTAGATACATAACTTTTTCAATCGTAGATTTTGTTCTCATAATAAACACCTCTCTATAGTTGACAGTATAGGAGGTGTTTGTTAGGTTTCAGGTGTATTTGTGTAAAGAGATTGTAAAGCTTCCGAAAAAAATCAGAGAAGGCTTACAAAGCTTAATGGCCGAGGATCAGGGCGAAATAGCCCCAGTCCCAGAGCGGGTCTTCGAAGCTGTTTGCCAGATATTCGAAGACGTCGTCCTCGTTGTAGCCGGTCATACGGTTCAGGATGACAATGTAGTTCCGGACGGTCTCGTAGGAAAGTGGCTGCCTGCCGCCCTGAAGCCAGGCCAGGAACAGGCTGTGGCGGATGACGGCATAGGTCAGGACGATCCATTCCAGATGGAGAAGCAGCGTTGTGAGCGTGAGGTCGCTGCCGGGGAGCAGGAGACCGGAGTAGAGCTCATTTTCCAGGTAATGGAACAATAAGGGGCGCCAGGTAGTAAAATCCTGCCGGAACGTATTCCAATGGCGGAGCAGATCCTCTTCGTTGCAGCCCTCGTAAAGTTTCTCTGCCAGCTGGATAATCGGTTCCAGATAGCCGGAATACAGGCCTTCTTTCCGGTAATTCACAGCCAGATCCTGTAAAAGCTCGTTGCACTCGTCCAGAGTGTCCAGGGGCGGCAGATCGATATTGGCGATGGCGTCGCGGAGCTGGGCACGGGAATGGTCGGAGTAGTATTCTGTAATATGAGCCTCGTCCAGAGCATCGCTCCGATTTAATTCCTGAAGGATATAGGAGAGCTCCAGGAGGGCCTGCTCCGGGGTATCCTTTTCCGGCGCCTGGTGGCTTAAGTCCAGCAGGCGGATGCTCGCAGAACGCAGCCGGAACAGAAGCCGGGCTTGTTCAGAGGTCAGATCCTCCGGCGCGGGAGAGGGGAAGGAAAGCGTCTCCAGCTCCCGCCAGATATCCAACACCGCCGGACAAGCAGCCATCAGGCTTTCCTCTTCGTGGGTACGGAACCGCAGAAGCTCCCGGGGAAAATCCTGGCAGGTCCTGGAAAGCACTGTGTCATCATAGGTACATACAAGTTTACATAACTTATCTGAATTTAAAAACGGACATTTGTGTTCCGGGGTCAGTCTGATGACCCGTTCGCCGTCCTTGTGTATCGTATAAGCATTCAGATTTTTCTTCTGTTCCTCCACATCAGCCGGGGGAGCCAGCTTCTTCCAGCGCTTGGCGGTGTCGTCATCCACAGCGATTTTCCATTCCTGACAGCAGGTAATTGGACAGGCTCCGGCGATGCAGGTAAAATGTTCATAGTAATCAGGACGTAATCGTTTCATAGAAAATTCTCCCAGATAAATGGATGGCTCACCGGTTCCTTCCGGCAAAACTCAGGATCAATGCTATCATAAACAGAAAGTGAATACAAGCAGTTCCTGAGCAGATAGAGGCTGCATCGAAGCGTGAGATGATGAACGTCAGTTTTTCTGTGAATGAGATATTGCATTTCCCGAAAAATCTGTGTAACATAATAGATAAGACGGCCTTTAAGAAAAGACAGAAAAGCAACGGGAGAGATAAAAGTGAAAAAGAATAAATACGAAATCGACATGTGCAATGGCACTCTGATGGACAAGCTGATCGTGTTCGCGGTGCCGCTGATGATTTCCGGTGTGCTGCAGCTGATGTTCAACGCGGTGGATATCATCGTGGTGGGGCAGTACAGCGGAAGCCAGTCCCTGGCGGCGGTGGGCTCCACGACAGCCCTGATCAATATCTTTACGAATCTGTTTATCGGTATTTCTATGGGCGTCAATGTACTGGCGGCCCGGTTCTACGCAGCAGGCCAGGATCAGGAGATGTCTGAGACCGTTCATACGGCAATTCTGGTGGCGATGATCAGCGGTGTGATCATGACCTTTGTGGGAGTGGGGATGGCCAGATGGGCGCTGGAAGTGATGGAGACGCCGGATGATGTGATTGATTTGTCGACCCTGTATATGCGGATTTATTTCCTGGGTATGCCATTTTTCATGCTGTATAACTATGGAGCGGCGATTCTGCGTGCGGTGGGCGATACCAGACGGCCGTTGCTCTTCCTGATCGTGGCGGGTATCACCAATGCGATGCTGAATGTGATTCTGGTGGTAAAATTCCATATGGCCGTGGAAGGCGTGGCTATTGCCACCGTGGTGTCGCAGCTTATCTCCTGCATTCTGGTACTGCGCTGCCTGTATCAATCAGAGAGCAGTTATCAGCTGAGGTTTTCGAAGCTGCGGATGAATGTGTCTTATCTGGGGCAGATTTTTCAGGTGGGTATCCCGGCTGGCATCCAGAGCGTGGTCATCAATTTCTCTAACGCCATGCTTCAGTCATCGGTAAACTCCTTCGGTTCCACGGCCATGGCGGGCTACACAGCGGCCAACAACTTGCTGGGCTTCCTTTATGCATCGGTGAATTCTGTCACCCAGGCCTGCATGAGCTTCACCAGCCAGAATTATGGCGTGGGAAAATTCAAACGGATGGATCGGGTGCTGATTGACTGCGCGATTATCTCAGTGGTGTTCGCGGGAACACTGGGAACGATTTTCTATGTATTCGGACCGGAGATTTTACAGATTTATACAAAGGATCCGGATGTTATCAAAGCAGGAATGGAAATTATTTCTATTACAACAATTCCCTATTTTCTGTGCGGTATCATGGATCTGTTCCCGGGCGCCATGCGCGGTATGGGGCGGTCGGGCGTACCGATGATTTTGTCAATTATCGGAACGGTTGGAACCAGAATTGTCTGGATCTATGGCATTTTTCCGCTACACCGGTCGCTGTTTGTACTGTTTATTTCTTATCCGGGATCCTGGCTGATTACGATTGCCATGCAGGTGCTCTGCTTCTTTATCGTGCGAAAACAGGCGCGGGAGTGTTATGTGTAAGATGGAAGATAGACAAGACGGATTTTATCGTATATACTGGATAGAAGTTACAGGGAAAATAAAAGGGAAAAAGAGAAAACGATCATGTTATTGGTGAAAAATGCAGAGGTCTATGCTCCGGAATATCTCGGGAAAAAGGATGTGTTGATTTGTGGCAGAAGGATTGAACAGATTCAGGATACGATCGGAGCACTCCCGGTGGAGTGCCGGGTGTTGGATGCGGCAGGCAAGCTTCTTACGCCGGGACTTATCGATCAGCATGTCCACATTACAGGAGGCGGAGGAGAAGGAAGCTTCCATACGCGGACGCCGGAGCTTCAGCTTTCAGAGCTGGTGAAGAACGGTATCACAACGGTGGTAGGACTTCTGGGTACCGATGGAATCACAAGGAGTGTGGATAATCTCTATGCGAAAACAAGAGCTCTCTGTGAAGAGGGCGTGAGCGCCTATATGCTGACAGGCGCTTACGGATATCCGAGTCCGACGATTACGGGAGAAATCGAACGGGATATCGTATTTGTGAAAGAGGTGCTCGGTGTAAAACTGGCGATTTCCGATCACCGGGCGCCGAATGTGACAGAAGATGAACTGATTCAGATTGCAAGTAAGGCCAGAGTGGCCGGTATGCTCAGTGGCAAGCCGGGCATGGTGACGCTGCATATGGGTGACGACAAGGCGGGATTGAAGCCGGTATTCCGGGCACTCAGGGAAAGCTCCGTTCCGGTTCGGATCTTCCGCCCTACTCATGTAAACCGCAATGACGCACTGTTGGAGGAAGGCTATCAGCTGCTGGAGGAAGGCGGTTATGTGGATCTGACCTGTTGTATGCATACGACTCCGGGTGACTGTATTCTGGAGGCAAAGAAGCGCGGACTTCCCACAGAGCATATCACCATCAGCTCTGACGGGCACGGAAGCTGGTCCAACTATGCGGAGGATGGTACACTTCTGGAGATTGGTGTATCCGGCGTGGACGCGATTCGAAAAGAGATTTTGTATATGGTGAAGACGCTTGGAATGCCATTGGAGGAGGCGCTTCCCTATGCTACCAGCCAGGTGGCGGAAGGACTGGATCTGCTGCCGGAGAAGGGCGTAATTCGACCGGGCGCGGATGCGGATTTTCTGCTTTGGGAACCGGATTTGACGCTGGATACCTTTGTGGCAGGCGGCGAGATCTTTATGAAAGACGGAAAAGTTGTAAAAAAAGGAACCTATGAATAGGTGAAGGAAGGCAGAAAGAGCGGGGCGATAGCCCCGCTCTTTCTTTATTATGGAATAGGAAATTCCGATAGAATTCCCTATTCCATAAAAGCAAGCAGAGCTTGCAAAGATGCGCACTCGGCGCAGTGGTAGATGGTTGCTGAAGCAACCGCGCCTCGGCGCGAGAATGTGCCAATGGCACATTCTTTTTTATATAGGACACATTCTATTGATACTCATCCACCTTTACAAAAGGAGGAACAGGCCAGTAAACCTTGGGGGGGAATCTGATGGGCAGCCAGATGCTTCATCAGGGATTCACGATTCTCCACCAGGAGAGGGAAGAACATGGGGCAGACATCATCAGGCAATTCCGGAGGTAGCAGTAATTGGTACGCCGTTTTTCAATGACCTCCCGGAAGGGATAAAGAGAGCCGTCGCAGCGGTGGTGGCAGGCCTTATTACTCTGCTGCTCTTCACCCTGAATCCGTCTGTGAAGGCACTGGCTATGGGCTTCCAGGGCGCGCTGGGAACGGACTTTATGGTACCGTCCTATCTGGCAGTTTCCTATATCCGGGATTTCCTGGAAGAAATGAAACACATGGAGCTGTAAAAGCGAAAAAAGAGAAGGTTTTTAAGGAAGGGGGGTTGTATACCCCCTTCTTTGATGTTATACTCACAAAGGAAACAAAATGAATTCTAATTTTCAGGAGGTGAATTTCATGGACAGTTGCGATAGTACGGGACGAAGTAGAAAGTACGGTGCGAACAGGAAAGGCAAAAACGTGCAGCTGTGCGTGAAGATTCCCTTAGAAATCATAAAATAGCTGCATGCTTTTGCGTGTCATGGCTGGCTTTATATTGACATTTGATTCACACCGTATTCAGTAAGATCCGGACTTCACAGCGTGTAACCGTTAAGTCTGCTTTGGAAAATCTGAAGCGGTGTTTTTTTGCGGTCATTTTTCGGAAGCTTCTGGTGGAAGGTTCTGGAAAAATGCGGCTCAAATGGAGGTAGGCTATGACAAAGTACGTAGAGGAATTGATTGCGATTATCCGGGGAAACCTGTCCCGGGAGGAGCTGATTGACCGGCTCTTCGATTACCATGATAACGATATTGCGGAGGCTCTGGAGCTTCTGACGCCTGAGGAGAGAAAGCGCCTGTACTCGGCCCTGGGCGCAGAGCGGGTGGCGGAGATTTTCGCCTATCTGGACGACGGCGATATTTATCTGAAGGAGCTGTCCTTAAAACAGCAGGCCAAGGTCATTTCCGAGATGGATTCCGACGATGCGGTAGACATTCTGGAGGAAGTGGACGACGACACAAAGTGTAAAATTCTGGGGATGCTGGATAAAGAGGCCAGCGAAGATGTCAGGCTTCTGCTGTCCTACGACGAGGATGAGATCGGTAGTTATATGACCACCAATTTTATCCTGATTCACAACGATCTGACCGTCCGGGAGGCCATGCGGGAGCTGGTGCGTCAGGCCGGAGAAAATGATAACATTTCCACGATCTATGTGGTGGATCGGCAGGAGCAGTACTACGGAGCCATCGAGCTGCAGGATCTGATCATCGCAAGAGAGCATGTGGAGCTGGAAGATCTGATCAGCCGTTCCTATCCGTTCGTCATGGACCATGAGAAAATCAGTGACTGCATTGAGAAAATCAAGGACTACGCCGAGGATTCTATTCCCGTGTTGTTGGAGGATCGGAGCATCGGCGGTATCATCACAGCCCAGGATATTGTAGAGGTGGTAGATGACGAGATGGGTGACGATTACGCGAAGCTGGCTGGTCTGACTGCCGAGGAGGACTTAAACGAGACCACAGGCGAGAGCATCCGTAAAAGACTGCCCTGGCTGGTGATTCTGCTGTTCCTCGGCATGGTGGTGTCCGCTGTGGTGGGCGTCTTTGAGTCCGTCGTGGCGGTGCTGCCCATCGTCATGTGCTTCCAGTCCCTGATTCTGGATATGGCCGGCAATGTGGGAACCCAGTCCCTGGCGGTAACCATCCGGGTGCTGATGGATGAGAACCTGACCACCGGACAGAAGGTGAAGCTTATGTTCAAGGAGATGAAGATCGGCTTCTTCAACGGCGCGATTCTGGCGGTGATGGCCCTGGTATTCCTGGGCGCGTACATCCACCTGTTCAAAGGTTTCACCCTGGGCTATTCCCTGATGATTTCCGCCTGTGTGGGCGTGTCCCTGGTGGGCGCCATGGTGGTATCCAGCCTGGTGGGAACCCTGACACCGATTTTCTTCAAAAAGGTAGGCGTGGACCCGGCCGTAGCGTCCGGACCGCTGATTACGACCATCAACGACCTGGTGGCCATCGTGGTGTATTACGGACTGGTGGCCGTGGTGCTGATTGATATCGTTCATCTGGTGTAAAAGAGAGAAAGAAAAGATCTTGTCGTATGGATACGATAAGGTCTTTTTTGCTTGACAGAGGAAATCCCCGGGTGTACGATACAGATATCAGTGATATATCACTGATATTCCAAAAACAACAGGCAGACTTAAGATACAGGAGGCTCATTATGGCGAAACGGCAGTCTATGACAGAAAAAGTCCTCGAAGCCCTGCGGGAGGATATCATCAACTGGGTTTATGAGGAAAATGATATGATTACCGAGGCGGAGATTTCGGAAAAGTTCGGTGTCAGCAAGACGCCGTCCCGGGAGGCGCTGAATTACCTCTGTATGGAGGGATTCCTGGACAAGATTCCCAACAAGGGCTATCTGGTCAGAGGGCTTTCGGTGGCGGAGCTGCAGAGCCTGTTTCAGTTCCGGGGAATCCTGGAAAAGGCCTCCGCAGAGCTGGCGATCCAGTACGCGGGGAAAGAGGAGTTGGCTCATCTGGAGGCGGAGGTACATAAGCAGATAGCGGCCATGAAGGAGGGCACCTACCGGCAGTACAGCGACATGAATATGCAGTTTCATATGTCGGTCGTCTATCTGTCCCGGAATCCCTATCTGATTTCTACCCTGGAGGGAACCCTGAACAAGCTGCGCCGGGTGCTGGTGCGGGACTGGAAAAGCGCGGATGCGGTGGGGGCGATGGAAGCGCATCTGGAGCTGGTGGAGGCCCTGAAGGAACGGGATGTGGAAAAAGCGAGAGCCTTTGTGGATAAAGAACTGAGCGGTGTGGAATACCGACTGTATTTTCATGACCGGGCGGCAGCGCCCTGGCAGGGGTAAGGAGGAACAAAGAGAATGAAAAAGGTATTATTGCTGGCGACAGGCGGAACCATTGCCTGTACCCATTCAGAGGAGGGGCTGACCCCGGGAATGTCCGGAGACGGAATTCTGGAACTTCTGCCGGAGCTGCGGGAAGGCTTTGCGATCGAAAGCCGGGATATCCTGAATCTGGACAGCTCCAATATTCAGCCGGAGGAATGGCAGTTTATGGCAGAGCAGGTGGCGGAGGCGCTGCCGGATTATGACGGTATCATCATCACCCATGGCACAGATACCATGGCGTATACGGCTTCCGCACTCAGCTATATGCTGCAGAACCTGACGAAGCCGGTGGTGCTGACCGGAGCGCAGATTCCCATCGGCCAGATGTTTACCGATGCCAAGCGGAACCTGCAGACGGCCTTCGCGGCGGTGGACGCAGGTCTGAGCGGGGTAATGGTGGCCTTTGACGATAAGATTATGGGCGGCTGCCGCGCGGTAAAGGTGCGAACCATGGGCTTTGACGCCTTTGAAAGCATTTCCGCGCCCTATATCGGGAAAATCTATGCGGACGGCGTACACCTGGAGCACAGCCGGACGGGAGAAGAGGCGGCGGCTCCCTTTGAGCTGAAAAATAAGCTCTGTACGGACGTATTTCTGATGAAGCTGATTCCGGGAACCAAGCCGGAGATTTTTGACAGCCTGCTGGAGCTGGGGTACCGGGGCGTTGTCATCGAGGCCTTTGGCGCGGGTGGCACCCATTTTGAGCGGCGGAACCTCCTTCCCAAGCTGAAGAAGCTGACGGATCATGGGGTCAGCATTGCGGTGTGCAGCCAGTGTCTCTATGAGAAGAGCGATCTGTCCCTCTATGAGGTGGGACGCAAGCTTCTGGACTGTGGGGTCATTCCGGGCCGTGATATGACCACGGAAGCCATTGTGACGAAAATGATGTGGGCGCTGGGACAGACAGAGGATCCGGAAGAGGTAAAGGAAATCTTTGCGCGGAATTATGCAGGGGAAATTTCAGAATAGCTGATTTAAAAAAATGAAAATAGAAGGAACTGCGAAGCTGCATGAGAAATACAGGTTCACAGTTCCTTCTATTTTTATAAAAAAATCATTGGTTCCTAACGTGGGGCAAATTTGTAGGTAAAGCGGTTGCCCGCATAGTAGGTCTCTGTATATTCGAACAGTTCCCCTGTCTCGATAATACTACGATGGGAAGATTTTAACAGGGCACAGGAGTCCACCTGAAGCAGCTCCTTCTGCCGGTTGGTAGGAAGCAGGGCTGCAAAGCTGTAATCCAGTGCCTGGGGATGTACATGGTAGGTTTCATCCAGATATTCATAGAGGGATCCTTCCAAAGCAGAGACATCAACAGCAGGAAGATATTTGCAGGGAATATAAGTGTGACTTAAAGCAATCCGGATCCCGTCGCTGGTACGAATTCGATGGATATAGTGCAGAAAATCATTTTCATGCAGCTCCAGCTGCTGAGCTACAGACGGAAATTCAGAAGCACGGACTACACGATATTCTACCAGAATGGCACCGGGCTTGGTGTGAATGGAAGCCATATCACGGGAAAAGCTTCCGGGCGAGGCAGCTCCGATGTATTTGGTAACCTGCTGGTCCAGAACGAAGGTTCCTTTTCCGGAGACACGGCGCACAAATCCTTTAGTAACCAGGGTAGTCAGTGCTTTATTGACGGTCATACGGCTGACTACGTATTCTTCACACAGCTGTGCCTCTGTCATAATCTGATCACCAGGGCGAAGTTTTCCTTCCTGAATTTGAGTGATGATATCCTGTGCGATGGCAAGATACCGCGGTGAATTTTTCAATCGTAATCTCCTTGTTTCTATATTTACACATATTTGTATATACTTATGATAGCTGGGGAAATGAAAAAAGTCAAGGGAGATAGAAAAAAGGCAGATATAAATAATGGAAATGGAATAAAAATTATTAAAAGTATATAAAAATAGGATTGACAAGAGGGTAAAAGTGTAGTAGCATATAGTAAAATGTATATACATTTATAGGAGGTGCTTATGAAGAACATTGTTTTACTGACACACGGGGAATTTTCCAAGGGAATTGCGCAGTCCTGCAGATTTATTCTCGGTGAAGTTCAGAATTTGAAAGCGCTGAGCATTACCATGGATGAAAGCATTGCACAGACGAAGCAAAAACTGAATGATGCGATCGCTTCCTTTGAGAATGATTGGCCGACGATTCTGATTACAGATCTGCCGGGCGGCAGTACCACACAGGCAGCCATTGGAATTATGGCGGAGCATCCGGAGATTTATCTGGTAAGCGGCCTGAATCTGGGATTGCTGGTGTCACTGGTTATGCTGGAACTTACGGATGACAGAGAAGAAAATCTGAGGCAGATTCGTACAGCTTTGGCGGAAGCCAGAGATACGATTATACTGGTCAATGACCAGCAGGCAGAACCCGTATCCATCAGTGATGACGGGGAACTGTAAGATTGGAGGAAAACGATGATTAAAGTATTGCGTGTAGACGATAGACTTCTTCATGGACAGGTAGCCGTGGCATGGACAAACTATTACAAGATTGACACGATTGTAGTGGCAAACGATAAGCTGATTACAGATGCGACCATGCAGATGGCTTTTAAACTGGCCACACCGCCGGAGGTAACACTTTCCATGAAATCTCTGGATGGAGCAGTAGCAGTGATCAACAACCCAAAGCATGCAGCACGTACGATTATGGTAATCTGCAAAGATATGAAGGATGCGGAATATCTGTACGATCGGACAAACGGAGCGATCAAGGATGTATTGTTGGGCGGACTCCGAAGCGGAGAAGGAAAGAAAAAAATTGATATGAATTCTTACATGGATGCAGATGATATCGCTGTGATGGACAGCATGGAGAAAAAAGGGGCTGAGCTTGTGATGCAGGCAGATCCTACATCGAAGCGCCTGACCACAGCAGATATCAGAAAAAGTTTTGCAAGGTAACAGAAACAGAGAGATTCAAAAGAAGGAGTGTAGGTTATGGGTATAATTCATGCAGTACTGCTTGGTATTCTGGGCGGTATCGGTATTTGGGACAGCCGTGTATTCGGAATGTGTATGTTGGATCGGCCATTGGTTCTTGGACCACTGGTAGGTCTGATTTTGGGAGATTTACAGACAGGTATTATTATTGGAGCTTCTCTGGAGCTGGTTATGATGGGTGTAGTTGGAATTGGTTCCGCCACACCGCCTGACACCGTATCCGGAAGTATTCTTGCTACCGTATTTGCCATCAGTGCCAAGCTGGATGTCAGTGCAGCAGTAGCCCTGGCACTGCCCATTGCAACCTTAGGACAGCTGGTAGGTATTCTTTGTAGAACTGTCAATGGCTACTTCGTACATCAGGCAGATAAGGCAGCAGAAAATGGTGATTATAAAGGAATTGACCGCGCTCTCTGGGGCGGCGCCATTCTGTTCTTTGTTGCTTATTTCCTGCTGGTATTCTGCGGTGCACTGCTTGGGTCTACCGTTATCAGTGCATTTGTTGATAAAATTCCGCAGAGTGTAATCAATGGATTTTCTGTAGCCAGCGGTATGCTTCCGGCACTTGGAATTGCCATTCTGATGCAGCTTCTGTTTAACAAGAAGAATGTAGCTTTCTTCTTCATGGGCTGGACAATTACAGCACTTCTCGGTGTGAATACCGTAGGAGCAGCTGTCATCGGTACGACAATTGCCTATGTGATTTTCCAGTATGCAGGAAATAAGAAAACAGAAGAAGCAGCTGCTCCGGCAGCATCTGATGATTTGGGAGGTGAACTGTAATGGCAGAGAATATGACGAACACAACGGCTAATGAAGAATCCGTTATGACAAAAGATATCTTTAAGAAAACTTTCTGGCGTTCTTTCCCGTTGCAGGCATGCTTCTGCTATGAAAGAATGCAGAATGTAGGCTTTGCTTATCAGATGGTTCCGGCTCTGAAGAAACTGTATCCGGATAAGAAGGAAGCTTCCGAAGCTTTAAAGAGACATCTGGCGATTTTTAATACCACACCGGCTATTGTATCCTTTATCACAGGTGCAGCAATTGCTATGGAGGAAAAATTCAAGAAGGCCAAGGACGCAGGGGAAGAATGTGATGAGGAATCTATCAATGCAGTAAAAGCAGCACTGATGGGGCCTCTGGCAGGTATTGGTGATTCCTTTTTCTGGGGAACCTTCCGTATTATCGGTGCAGGTATCGGTGCCAGCCTGGCAGCACAGGGAAGCATTTTAGGTGCCATTCTGTTCCTCCTTATCTACAATATCCCGCATTTCCTGGTGCGTTATCAGGGACTGCGTATTGGTTATAAGAGTGGTGTCAATTTCCTGGCGGGCCTGTCTCAGGGAGGCGTAATTGCAGCGTTAACCGAGGCCGCAAAGATTCTGGGTCTGGTGGTAGTTGGTTCTATGGCAGCGTCCATGGTATCACTTTCCACACCGCTGGTATTTACAATTTCCGGTGCGGAAATTGTAGTGCAGGATATCTTTGATGCGATTATTACAGGATTCCTGCCGTTGTGTCTGACACTCGGAACTTACAAATTATTACAGAAAGGAATTAAGACAACCACAATTCTCTGGGGTATGATTATCGTAGGAATTATTGGTTCTGTCATTGGTATTTTCTAATGGAAAAGACAAAAATGTATGATTATATTTGTGAAACTCCGGTTGTTCTGAGAGAAATCATTGAGAACAGAAAAGAGATTACAAAGGAATTTGTAGAATATTTTAAGGACAAAAATATTGAGCAGATCTATGTGCTTGGTTCAGGCACCAGTTATCATGCAGGACTTTCTGCCAAGAATTATCTGGAAGAGCTGCTGAACCGGAAGGTGTTCTGCATGTATCCGACACAGTTTGCACGCAGCGAAAAGGTATTCAATAAGAATACGTTGGTGATCGGAATGTCCCAGGGTGGACAAAGCCTTTCTACAGTAGAAGGCCTGGACGCTGCTATTGCAGAAGGACTGTATACAGCAGCAGTGTCTGAAAATCCCACAGCACTTGTTTTTGAGCATGCGGATACGAAAACCCGGATTGAGGTGGGTAATGAAAAGTGCGGAGCAAAAACGAAGGGCTATGCAGGAACTACTGTGACGCTGATGATGATGCTGACGGAGCTGGCTCTGGCCAAGGGCATTACCGATCAGGCTACTGTAGATGCTTATCTGAAAAGAATGAATAAGGTCATCGATAACCTGGGAAATGTGACAAAGGCCGCAACAGAATGGTATGGCAGGATCAAGGAAGAATTCCTCCCGGCTAAGAGAATTATTGTAGTCGGATACGATGGAATGTATGCCGATGTACTGGAGGGAGCCTTAAAGGTTCTGGAAACTGTCCGTCAGGGTGTAACCGGATATGATATTGAAGAATTTTTCCATGGTATCTACAATTCCATTACAGACAGCGCACATATTTTCTATCTGGCTTCCAAGGGAGATTACAAGCCCCGTGTATTAAAGCTGATAGAGATATTGAGCGATTGGACACCCCATAATTACTTCATCGGATCTCCGGAGGGAGTAGAGGAATATAGTGACAAGTATCTGCTCTGTGATTTTGTAGAGGATCCGCTGTTTTCCGCGTGGGAGTATATCATTCCCATGCAGGTAGTTGCATGCCTGGCTCCGCAGGATCTGGGTATCAATCCGGATATTCCGAAAGATCCGAATTTCCACGTACGGATTGGCAGCAAGAAGCTGGATGGAGTACGGGATCATTATCCTGCAGAGAAATAGTAGAAACACTTGATCTTCCTCCCATTCCGTGATAGGATAGCCACATAGGCAATTTTAGAAAATGATAGAGGCGCGGGGCTTCAGGAGTATCGGTTGACATAAGGTCGGAACCAGTCAGCCGGGAAAGGGAAGACCGCCGAAGGGATTCATCCGTTCCGAAGGATGGGTTTCTGGGCTGCCGCAGAATATGCGTCAGACTGTCACAGGACTGTGGAGAGCTATCATAGGTCGAAGGGGAAGTTCGGACCGTGAGTACAGTCGGGAAGTATGTGCTCACGGTCTTTTTTTCGACTGTTTTCGAGGGAAGGAGATTTTAAAAATGGATTATGTACCTGTTATGTATGCTACCTTTTGGGCGTTGGTGCCGCCTGTAGTAGCGATTGTTCTGGCTCTGATTACCAAGGAGGTGTATTCCTCACTGTTTCTTGGCATCCTGGTGGGAGGCCTGTTCTACTCGGGCTTCAGCTTCGAGGGAACGGTGCTTCACATCTTTGAGGATGGAATCGTAGGCGTTCTGTCCGACAGCTACAATGTGGGAATTCTGGTGTTCCTGGTTATCCTGGGAGCCATTGTGTCACTGATGAACCGGGCCGGAGGCTCGGCGGCCTTCGGACGGTGGGCCGGCGAGCATATCAAGACCCGCACCGGCGCGCAGCTGGTGACCGTAGCCCTGGGCGTGCTGATTTTTATCGATGATTATTTTAACTGTCTGACCGTAGGAAGCGTGATGCGTCCCGTGACGGACAAGCACAATATTTCCCGTGCCAAGCTGGCGTACCTCATCGACGCCACGGCGGCTCCGGTCTGCATCATCGCCCCGATTTCATCCTGGGCGGCGGCCGTAACCGGTTTCGTAGAGGGTGAGGACGGACTGGCGCTTTTTGTCAGCGCGATTCCCTATAATTTCTACGCGATTCTGACTATCGTTATGATGATTACGATAGCAATTCTGAACATTGATTTCGGTTCCATGAAGGTCCATGAGGACAACGCAAAGAAGGGCGACCTGTTTACTACGCCGGACAGACCTTACGGCAACGCAGAAGGCCTGGATAACGTGGGAAATGGTTCCGTAAAA
This sequence comes from Laedolimicola ammoniilytica, assembly GCF_025567165.1. Lineage (NCBI taxonomy): Bacteria > Bacillati > Bacillota > Clostridia > Lachnospirales > Lachnospiraceae > Laedolimicola > Laedolimicola ammoniilytica. Next base: position 209,666 of record NZ_JAOQKC010000002.1, on the reverse strand, counting down.
GATTTGCTGATTCCGATTCTTTCCCTGATCATCTGCTGCGTCATCGGCATGATTTACACCGGCGGCTTCTTTGACGGCGCGGACTTCGTGACCGCCTTCTCCAACAGCGACGCGTCCATCGGTCTGGCCATCGGAAGTGCTTTCGCCCTGGTCATCACGATTCTGCTGTATGTGAGCCGTAAGGTCCTGGGCTTCAAGGAGTGCATGAACTGCATTCCCGAGGGCTTCAAGGCCATGGTTCCGGCTATCATGATTCTGACCTTCGCCTGGACCCTGAAGGCCATGACAGACAGCCTGGGCGCCGCGGAGTTCGTGGCTAATCTGATTAAGAGCAGCTCTCAGGGTATGGTTGCTCTGCTTCCGGCTATTATTTTCTTGGTTGGATGCTTCCTGGCTTTTGCCACCGGAACCTCCTGGGGAACCTTTGGTATCCTGATTCCGATTGTGGTAGACGCGTTCCAGACCACCCATCCGGCGTTGATGACCGTGGCCATCTCTGCCTGCATGGCGGGCGCTGTCTGCGGCGACCACTGCTCCCCGATTTCCGATACGACCATTATGGCGTCTGCGGGAGCCCAGTGTAACCATGTAAACCATGTGTCCACCCAGCTTCCCTATGCGGTCAGTGTAGCAGTGATTTCCTTTATTACCTATATTGTGGCAGGATTTACCCAGTCTGCGCTGATTTCTCTGCCGGTAGGAATCATATTGCTGCTCGCTTATCTGTTATTTATGAAAAAACGGGCGAAATAATGCAAAAAGGAAGAAAAAATAGCGGAAAAACAGTTGATTATTTCAGAAAGACTGCTATAATGCTTGTGTAGGTTATGTGAAATCAAATAAGAAGCAGCTGGTGCCGTTAAAAAACGGAGAATAGGGAAGCAGGTGAGAGACCTGCGCGATCTCGTCACTGTATGCAGGAGCGGCTTATCATACGTCACTGAGCCATCGGGAAGACGATAAGCAGCGCTTGTACTGTAAGCCAGGAGACCTGCCAGACTGCGGCGCATGGAGTCGAAAGATTCCGGATCACGAGGATTGATAGTGCCAGATGGGGTATAGACACAGCTGTTCCGCACAGCGCTGTTTTGCGTGGATGGGCGAACAGATGTAAAGCTGACGACTGAAAATCCGACGATCCACAGGAACGTCGGATTTTTTAGCAGATTCCTTCTGATCTTATGAATTTCATTTAACTGAAAAATTTTTGCAGGAGGAAAAGAAAATGAAAAAGAAACTTGTAACACTGTTATGTGTAACAACTCTGACAGCATCCATGCTGGCAGGCTGCGGCAGCAAGGCTGAGACGCCGGCTGCAGACACTACTACTACGGAAGAGACCACAGACGCTGCAGAGGAGACTGCAGACGACGCGGACGCAGATCAGGCTGCAGCTGACAACGTAGCAGCCCTGATTGACAAGATCTATGTGCAGGAGAGAACAGAGACCACAGACGCTGACTGTAAGGCAGCCAAGGAAGCATGGGACGCTCTGACAGACGCTCAGAAGGAGCTGGTAGAGGGCGAGAACGCTGACCCGGATTACTTCGGACGCGACACCGGAGACGCTTCCAAGGATGATCCGAGAAACCAGGACGAGATCGGCGAGAACGAGCTGCTGGTAGTAAGCTTTGGTACTTCCTTCAATGACAGCCGTGTAGCTGATATCAAGGGTATCGAGGACGCTCTGGCAGAGGCAAATCCGGACTGGTCCGTAAGACGTGCCTTTACCGCGCAGATCATCATCAACCATATCCAGGCCCGCGACGGCGAGGCAATTGACAACATGGATCAGGCTCTGGATCGCGCAGTTGCCAACGGCGTAAAGAACCTGGTTGTACAGCCGACCCATCTGATGCACGGCGCTGAGTACGACGAGCTGATGGAGGCGGTAGACGCATACAAGGATAAATTTGAGTCTGTAAAGGTAGCTGAGCCGCTTCTGGGCGAGGTTGGAGCAGACGCTTCCGCAATCAACGCAGACAAGAAGGCTGTTGCCGAGGCTATTACTGCTGAGGCTGTAAAGACGGCTGGTTTCGATACTCTGGACGCAGCAAAAGAGGATGGCGTGGCATTTGTATTCATGGGTCATGGTACCTCCCATACCGCAAAGATTTCCTATAGCCAGATGCAGGCACAGATGAAGGATCTGGGATATGAGAACGTATTTATCGGAACCGTAGAGGGCGAGCCGGAAGATACTGCATGTGAGAATGTGATTAACGCAGTTGCAGAGGCCGGTTACACCAAGGTTGTACTTCGTCCGCTGATGGTAGTTGCAGGCGACCATGCAAACAACGACATGGCAGGCGACGATGACGATTCCTGGAAGAGCATGTTCAACGCATCCGGCAAGTTCGAAAGCGTAGACTGCCAGATCGCAGGTCTGGGCGAGATCGAGGCAATCCAGAATCTCTATGTTGCTCATACCGCAGAGGCTATGAAATAAGTAAGGATAAAGGACAAGAAAAGAAATGAAGAAGAAAATCATCGCGTTAATGGGAATGGCAGTTATAAGCTGCGCACTGCTGATGGGCTGCGGCAGCAAGGCGGAGACGCCGGCTGCAGAGACTACCACAGAAGCGGAAAACTCCGATGAGGAAACTGCCAAGACAGAAGAAACGGCGGAGCCGGAAAAGGCTGACGCAGAAGAAGCTGCAGCAGCGACACTGGAGGACGGCATCTACACGGCAGACTTCAACACAGACAGCAGTATGTTCCATGTAAATGAATTTTACGAGGGAAAGGGAACGCTGACCGTAAAGGACGGACAGATGACCATTCATGTGGTTATGCCTTCCAAGAACATTGTGAATCTGTATGAAGGTCTGGCAGAGGATGCCCAGAAGGATGGCGCAGAGCTTCTGCAGCCGACCGCAGAGACCGTAGATTTCGGCGATGGTACAGAGCCGGAGGAGGCCAATGCCTTCGACGTACCGGTTCCCGCACTGGACGAGGAATTCGACCTGGCGCTGATCGGAACCAAGGGCGTATGGTACGACCATAAGGTCAGCGTATCCAACCCGGAGCTTCTTCAGGACTAGTATTTTAGAAGTATTATAGGATCTTACATACAGGGGCTGTTGTAGAATGTGCAGAACGTTTTGCGGCAGTCCCCTTGTTCCAATTATAGGAAATTCAAATAGAAGGAGTAAGACAATGACAATCGAGGATTTACAGCTGGCGGACGGTAATTATACGGTAGAAGTGGCCATGGAGGGCGGCAGCGGCCGGGCCACTATTGAGTCACCTGCCGCGTTGTCCGTGGAGGACGGACAGGCTGTGGCCCAGATTACCTGGAGCAGCAATCACTACGACTATATGATCGTGGGCGGCGAGAAGTATCTTCCGGTGAGTACAGACGAGCATTCGGTTTTTGAGATTCCGGTGGAGGTCTTTGACGAGGGGATCGATGTGATTGGCGATACGACGGCCATGAGTACGCCCCATGAGGTAGAATATACGCTGACCTTTGCGTCAGATTCTATTCAGGGAGAGAATGGAGGCAGCACGGGAGGAGCGGGCTCCACCACGGCGGCAGCAGGTATTGTGATAATTGCGGTAGCGGCAGCGATTGCGGCGACTGTGATGCGGAAGAAGAGGAATACAAAGGCATGAAAAAGAAACTGATGGCACTTTTTCTGTGCCTGGCTATGTGTCTGGGACTTACGGCCTGTGGAGCAGGCGGTTCCGGCACGGCAGAGAACAGCACGGATATCAGTGACGAGCTGACTTATACGGACAGCACGAAGCTGGAATACGCGCAGAAATTTACCATTGACAATTATGAGGGCGGCTATTCACTGATAACCATCACGGACGGCGGACGCTTCCTGGTGGTTCCGGAGGATAAGGAAGCGCCGGAGGATCTGGCGAAGGATATCACGGTACTTCAGCAGCCCATTCAGAATATATATCTGGTGGCTTCGGCGGTCATGGACATGTTCGTATCCCTGGACGCCCTGGACAGTATTCGATTCAGCGGCACCAAAGCCGACGGCTGGTATATCGACGCGGCGAAGGCAGCCATGGAGAATGGCGACATTCTCTATGCAGGCAAATATTCCGCGCCGGATTATGAGCAGATTCTGGCGGAAAATTGCGGTCTGGCCATCGAGAACACCATGATTTCCCATACGCCGGAGGTGCAGGAGCAGCTGGATAAATTCGGAATTCCGGTGCTGATAGATCATTCCAGCTATGAGCCGAACCCCTTAGGCAGGACCGAGTGGGTGAAGCTTTACGGCCTGCTGACCGGCCATGAGGAAGAGGCTGAGGCGGCCTTTGCCAGTGAGGCGGATGCTTTCAAGGCCATCAGCGGCGAAGAAGCTACGGGCAAGACGGTGGCATTTTTCTATATCACCAGCAATGGCGAGGCCAATGTGCGGAAAACAGCGGATTATCTGCCGAAGATGATCGAGCTGGCGGGCGGCACGTATATTTTCCAGGATCTGGGAGATGCAGAGGACGCCACATCTACCCTGTCCATGACGATGGAGGAATTCTACACAGGGGCGAAGGACGCGGATTACATCATTTACAACAGTACCATAGAGGGACAGCTCTCCTCGGTGGATGAGCTGCTGGCGAAAAGCCCGCTGCTGGGGAAATTCAGGGCAGTGCAGGAGGGTCATGTGTACTGTACCATGAAGAATCTGTATCAGTCTACCATGGAGCTGGGTACGATTACGTCGGATATTCACCGGATGCTGGTGGGGGACGACGGGGATCTGACTTATCTTTACAAGTTAAACTGATACGCTTCGGAACGCAAAGAGAGGGATCCGGAAAGTATGCACCGGATAACAGACACACGATAGCTGTGAGAATTTGCACAGTGACAGAAGGGAACGGGAACAATGGGTAACACAACAGGCGGCAGAAATGCCCGAAATAAAGGAAGATACTGGGCTGCATTTCTGATACTGGCCCTGCTGGTGCTGGTTTTTGTGGTCTTAAGCATCTGCATCGGAACCGTGAACATTCCGCTGGCGGAGATTCCAAAGGTTCTGGGGAAAAATGGGAACAATGACACCTATACGGATATCGTTATGGGAATCCGTTTTCCGCGGGCGGCGGCAGCAGGCATCCTGGGCGGCGGCCTGGCTCTGTCCGGCTATCTTTTGCAGACCTTCTTCCATAACCCCATCGCGGGTCCCTTTACACTGGGGATCTCATCCGGCGCAAAGCTGGTGGTGGCCCTGGTCATGGTGGCAGCCCTGGGAAATGCGTTTGCTTTAAGCTCCTGGGTCCTGATTATCGCGGCCTTTGCGGGAGCCATGCTCTGTATGGGCTTTGTGATTCTCATGTCACGGGTCATGGATCAGATGTCCATGCTTATTGTCAGCGGTGTCATGATCGGCTATATCTGTTCGGCTGTGACGGACTTCGTGGTGACCTTTGCGGATGACGCGGACATCGTGAATCTGCACAACTGGTCCAAGGGAAGCTTTTCCGGCATGACCTGGGACAATGTGCTGATTATGGCCATCGTGGTGGGAATTACAGCTATCTGCGTCTTTCTCATGTCCAAGCCCATCAGCGCTTACCAGATGGGAGAGGCCTACGCAAAAAATATGGGCCTGAACGTGCAGGTATTCCGGGTCCTTCTGGTGCTGCTTTCCAGCGTCCTGTCGGCCTGTGTGACGGCCTTTGCGGGTCCGGTCTCCTTCGTGGGAATCGCGGTGCCCCATCTGGTTAAGAATCTTTTCGGGACGGCGAAGCCTATCCTGATGATTCCGGCCTGTTTCCTGGGTGGAGCGGCTTTTTGCCTGTTCTGCGACCTGCTGGCCCGGACCATGTTTGCGCCGACGGAATTGTCCATCAGTACAGTGACGGCGGTGTTCGGCGCGCCGGTGGTCATCTACATCATGATTCACAAAAAGAAGGAGAGGGCGGAGTAGCATATGGATACCTATTATTTCTACACGGAAGGGCTGACCGTCGGCTACCACGGCGTTCCCCTGATCAAAGACATCCGAATCGGCCTGAAAAAGGGTGAAATCCTGACTCTCATCGGCCCCAACGGCGCGGGCAAGACTACGATTCTGAAAAGTATCATCCGACAGCTGGCGCCCTTAGGCGGCGTGGCGGTGCTGGATGGCAAAGCCATGGGGGATTTGAGCGGCAAGGAATTGTCTCAGAAGCTTTCTGTAGTGCTGACCGAGCGCATCCATCCGGAAATGATGACCTGCCGGGACGTGGTGTCCACAGGCCGTTACCCCTATACGGGCAAGTTTGGCGTGCTCTCCGCGGAGGACTGGGCGGTGGTGGACGAGGCCATGGATCTGGTACATATCCATGAGCTGGCGGATCGGGATTACACGAAGACCAGCGATGGGCAGAAGCAGAGGGTAATGCTGGCCCGGGCACTTTGTCAGCAGCCGGATATCATCGTGCTGGACGAGCCCACGTCCTTCCTGGATATCCGTTACAAACTGGAATTTCTTTCCATTATTCAAAAGATGTCACGGACAAGAAATCTGTCTGTCATCATGTCGTTGCATGAGCTGGATCTGGCAGGCCGTATCTCAGACAAAATCGCCTGTGTGCGGGGGGATAAGGTGGACCGGTTCGGTACGCCGGAGGAGATTTTTACCGAAGGGTATATTCCGAAGCTCTACGGCATGACACTGGGAACCTACGACGAGCTGACAGGCGATCTGGAGCTCCCGGCGGTGGACGGAGAGCCAAAGATCTTTGTCATCGCCGGAAACGGCACAGGCACGGCAGTGTTCCGACGGCTCCAACGGGAGCGGATTCCCTTCGCGACGGGGATCTTGTGGGAAAATGATTTGGATTATCCGTCGGCGAAGGCGCTGGCGGTGCGGACGGTCAGTGTACCGGCCTTTCAGGTAATGGGAGAGAAGCAGATCGCGGAGGCGAAGCAGTTGATCGACGACTGTGAGCGGGTGATTTGCACGGTGAAGCTGCCGGAGGACGGCGGAAACATTGGGATGACCGCAGGGTTGTGTGAGCTCCTGGAGTATACAAGGCAGAAAGAAAAAATGGAAAATAATGTAATTTAAAAAGCGAGGAGTGATAGCAAGCGGTTGTCACTTCTCATTTTTTATATCATCTTTTATAAAATTTTGCCGGAGAAATCCGATTTTTCATAAGGCAGAGCGGAATTTTGTAGAAGAAGGAGAAGCCTTGTCGCAGTTTCCCGAAACCTGTCGAACGGAAATAATTTACAGGCCCGTTACGATGTGCTATGCTTCAACTATCAGATTAATCTTTTGCATCACCGGGGCGTTTCTTCCCCATGATCCCATGATTTTTTTGACAAACAGCTTTAGAAGCCTGTGCGAAATAAGAGCGATCGCCGGGTATCTACACCTACAGAAGATAAGGAGGTTGAAAGTTCCGACCAATACAGCTAAAATAAAGGAGGATATGGTGTGACATATCAGGAGTTTTGCAGCAGTTTTCTGACGCAGCTTACCGAAAAATGGGAACTGGGAGTGAAGCCTGGAGAGGTTCAGTTCTACCCGGAGGGCCTTTCTGAGGGCGACGTCAGGTATGACGAGCAGTTTGTCCGGGAGACGAATCTTCGGTACAATCAGACGGAGTCAGACGTGCTGATAGGCGATTACGTGACGGTCGCCAAAGCGAAGAACGAGCAGATGAAACAGATTTCCCGGTTTTCCCTGGAAGAGCTTTATGACCGGCAGATGGAAGAAGGCTGGGAGAGTGTCTGGAAGCAGGTGCAGGACAGTCTGCACGCGGCCGGGGAAATGATGGAGACCGGCGTGCTGGAGCAGATGCACAATTATGAGCAGATCCGGGACAAGCTGGTGATTCGGCCTGTCTGTTTTAATGACTGCAGGCGGGAACTGCGGGAATATGTCTACGAGCGTTACGGTGACGTGGCGCTGGTGCTTTATCTGACTGTGTATGACGGGGAGCGGGGGCTGGGGACAGTCAAGGTACCGCGGACCACGGCGGATGGCTGGAAGCTGCCCAGAAAACGGGTCTGGGAGGACGCCATGCTGAATACGTATGTGGCCGCGCCGCCCAGATTGTACCTGGATCCGGTGGATTGTATCCATGCGCCCTATGAAAAAGGGGAATTTATGTCGGAGAACAGCGCTATTCAGAAGCTTGATCCGGAGCGTGCGCCGCTGCTTACGACCACCCGGAAGCTGAACGGAGCCATCGCCATCTTTTACCCGGGCGTAAAGGAACGGCTGGCCCGGTTGTCCGGCGGGAGCTATTATGTGGCCTTTACCAGCGTTAATGAGGCCTGTATCCACCCGGCGGGAACCATTCTTCCTATCCGGATTCTGCGGAGCCTGAAGCATCTGAACCGCACCTGCGGGGAGGCGGAGCGACTGTCCCAGAAGGTATTTTTCTATGATGCGGAGGATGGGAGCTTTAAGACGGTGGAATTTTAACGGCGCGCGGGTAGCTGCAAGAGACACAGAGGTGTGGATTACATAGATTATGGGAAATGAAGAGGTACCGATATGGCGGAGAAGACGACGCTTTCTGCAAATGAGGCATGGAAACGGCTGCTGGAAAAATACCCGATTGCGGAAACGGTGGAACAAAAGGGGGTATACAAAATCAAAGCGGATCAGATCCGGGAATTCCGGGAGCCCCGGCTTATGGCCAAATGGGACAGCTCTGACGCGCTGCCGGACGCTCTGCGGAAGCGGAAGCTGAATCTCCTGCCGGACAGCCGGACCTCCTATGTGATGGGTGATTTTCTGCTGTATCAGGAGCTCCCGGAGCTTCATGAACATGTGACCCGGATGACCCATGTGGACATGCCGGAGTACGAGTCCATCGACGTCAATAACATCAGCTCAGAGGCCAATGCCATTCACGCGCTGACCCTGTCCGGTATTCTCGACGATTTTCTCGGGGACGGGAAAAATGACGCCACCTTCAATGGGCGCATGGGCACGGGCGTCTTCGATTTCCGGGTGGATACGGTGCGGGGGATTCCACGGGAGATCCATGTGGAAAATGCCCAGTGCGAGATCGATGGCGGCTTTGAAAATGCCCGCTCAGTGGTTATCATGGAAGCCAAAAATGTGGTACACCCGGATTTTCATATCCGGCAGCTGTACTATCCGTACCGCCTGTGGCGCACCCGGGTGAAGAAGCCCATCCGACTGGTTTTTTCCGTGTATTCCAATATGATTTACAGATTGTTCGAGTACCGGTTCGCGGATCCGGAGGATTATTCATCCATCGAGCTGGTGCAGGCAAAGAATTATTCCATGCAGGATACGCGGATTAGCCTTACGGAGCTTCGAGGGGTGCGGGAGCGCACAGCCATCCGGACGGACGATGATATGGACGGGACGCCGGTTCCGTTTATTCAGGCTAATTCCATGGAGCGGATCATTTCCCTGCTGGAGAATCTGTACGGGAATCCGCTGACGCCCGGGCAGATCGCGGATTTGATGGATTTTGACCCGCGGCAGTCGGATTATTATTATAATGCAGGGCGGTATTTGGGGCTCTTTGAGAAGGAAAATGTGGGCGGGCAGGTGCTGGTGCGCCTGACCGGGCTTGGCGAGAAGGTCTTTCGGATGAATTACAAGCCCCGGCAGCTGAAGCTGGTGGAGCTGATGCTGGAGCACAGAATTTTCGCGGAATTCTTTGATGAGGGCACGCAGACAGGCCGCTATCCCGATAAGAAGGTCATCGGACAGCGGATGCGGGAACTGCACGTCTGCAACGAGGGACAGATCGCCCGGCGGGCCAGCTCGGTGGAGCGGTGGCTGGAGTGGATCTTTCATCTGACCAGGCTGTAGGAGAGAACACAGGAGATTAGTTTTGACGGACTGCATATATGCGGCATAGCAGCGGCGCCTGGCGGAGAAGAACGGTTAATACAGCTCCACCAGAATATCCAGATACTCCTGCGCCAGCTCCGGCAGTGTGGTGCGGCGGGGCTTGATCCAACCGTATTCGGCCATCAGCTCACAGTCCCTGATGGGAATAATCCAGGTGGAGGGTTCCTCGTGGTAGCGGCGGAAGGCCTGGGGCCAGGTGGCGACCAGGCCGATGACGTCGGTTTCGGCGATGAGATCGAAGAAAATCTGGGATCCGGTCACATTGATTTCTCCGGCGGTGTGGAGGGACAGGCCGGTCTCATGGAGCAGGGAGTGGCTGGGATCGCTGAAGGTGGGACCGTACTGAACCGCGGTAAAGGGATAGAGATCTTCCAGGGACACGGCCTCTGTGCGGCCATAGAGGGGATTGCTTCTGCCGACCGCTACACAGATAGGGCTCCGGCCTATCAAGTGATACTCAATATCAGAACTCTTCAGCTTGCTGTATGTGGTTTTCACATGGGTAGAAAAGGCGCCTATCACAGCCAGATCCAGCTTATTCGTAGTCATTTCGTCCAACAGTTCATCCAGGGAATCATAATTCAAAAAGGAAAACTGGCAGCCGCCTCCGCTGTGTTTTTTCACAAACCGGGAAAAAGCCCGGGCCGCGCGGCTGGAACGTAAGGATCCGATCCGAAGCTGCTGCCTGAAATCCCGGTGTGGCAGCTCAGAGAAGCTTTGAATCTGCTCATATTCCCGCCGGATGATGCGGAAGCGCTCGATGAGCTCCTGTCCAGCCTCAGTGGGAACCACGCCTCCGGGTACCCGGTGAAAGAGCTGCACGTCCAGATCCTTCTCCAGCTGACGGACTGCGTAGCTTAAATTCGGCTGGGACAGATAAAGATTTCTCGCCGCCTGGCTGAAGGAGCCCGCGTCCGCCACCTCCAGCGCGTAAAAAATCGTGTCAAATTTCATTTCTGGATCCCCCCTATAAATAATTTTTATATCTTTTGATAAAGATAATATATTTGTTGTCGAGCTCTGTCAAGTGCTATAATGCAGATAAGAGGAACGCAAAGAAGCGGAGACACCACCGGCCGGAAAATGCTTCTTTGCGTTTTTTGTATCTAAAAATACATTTATAGGAGGAAACTGTTATGAATCAAATGACAATCTGTCTGATCATTTTCATCCTGACGCTCCTGGCCTACGCGTTCCTGAGCAGCCGCGTATCCATGGCCGTCATCTCTCTGATCAGCGTCGCAGCACTGATGGTCACAGGTTGCATGGACCCCAACGACGCGCTTAGTTGCTTTGCTAATTCCAGCGCTATCCTGATGGCGAGTATGTTCGTGGTATCTGCCGGTCTGAACCGTACCCAGATGGTAAAGAAAATTTCCGCGTTTATCTGCCGCATCAGTAAAGGGTCCTTTACCAAGGTTCTGGCGGGCTACGTGATTCTGACCTGTATTTTGGCGCAGTTCATCCCCAGCTCAGCGGCCTGCTTCAGCGTGGTATTTCCGCTGGCCTACGGTGTCTGTAAGGAGATGAAAATCGCTCCGTCCAAGATGATGTTTTCTCTGGGCATCACAGCGATCGGTACCGTTATTACCCTGCCCTTCAGCGCTTCTGTCAGTGAGATGGCGCGTATTCAGGGCTTCCTGGAGGCATATGAGTATACCACCTACAACATGAGCATCATGGACATCATGTACGCCAAAGCGCCGACCATGATTGCAATTCTTCTGCTGGCCATCTTTGTGGTACCACGTTTCGCGCCAGACAACGAGATGGAGTCCGAGTTTCAGGTGAAGGAGCAGAAGGAGCAGGAAAAGCTGAGCCCGGTTCGCGAGTTTATCGGCTACGCAACCTTTGTCTGCGTTCTTCTGGGACTGCTGTTCTCCAACCAGATCGGTCTGAAGGCCTGGCAGGTGGCCTTTATCGGCGCATTGGTGATCGCGGCGTCCGGTATCATGACCAAGAAAGAGCTGATTGAGTCCATGAATATCAGTATGGTACTGCTTTTCGTAGGCGCTCTGGCCATCGGAACCGCACTGTCCGGAACCGGAGTGGCGGATATGATTGGAAATCATCTGTCCGGCATTATTTTAAGCGTACACAATAACTACATCGCGGGATTTATTTTTTTCCTGGTACCGTTTGTCCTGACACAGTTCATGTTAAATCTGGGAATTTATTCCATTTTTGTGCCACTGTACATCATGATCTGCAAATCCATGGGCGCGAACCCGGTTGGACCTATCATGCTCTGCATGATCGCTTCCATGACAGCGTTCTTTACCCCGCTGGCGACTCCGACTGTACCGCAGGTGATGGGCGCTGGTAACTATACCATAAAGCAACTGGTGAAAATGGGCTGGGTTCCGTTTATCGTCATTACACTGGTAAGTGTATTCTGGGTGATGACCATTTACCCGGTTTTTTAAAATAAGGGGTTTAGGAAAAGGAGAAGACTTATGAACGAGAAAATCAAAGAACTGGCGGAACAGTATGCCGCTGAAGCAGCGTCTGAGCAGAAGGAACTCTTAAAAACTTTGGGTGTGATTCCGGCCCCCTCTCATCAGGAGGATATGCGGGCGGCATTCTGCAGGGACTGGTTTCAGAAGCAGGGCGCGGAGGATGTGCATATTGATGACGCGAAGAATGTGATCTGCAGACTGGGCGACCCGGATGCGGAGGAGCTGGTGGTCTTCGCAGCGCATACGGATATCGTGTTCCCGGATACTACAGAGCTGCCTCTTAAGGAGGAGGACGGAAAGCTTTTCGCGCCAGGCATCGGCGATGATACCAGCAATCTGGTGAATCTGATGATGGGCGCAAAGTATCTGATGAATCATGAGCTGAAGCCGAAGTGCGGCATTCTCTTTGTGGCAAATGCCTGCGAGGAGGGTCTGGGCAATCTGGATGGCACGAAGGCACTATTTGCCACCTATGGATCGAAGATCAAGGCTTTTTATTCCTTTGACGGCTATGAACCCCAGTGCTGCAGCTGTGCAGTGGGTTCTTACCGATATCGTATCACCTGTAAGACCCGGGGCGGTCATTCCTATATCAATTTCGGTGATCCGAACGCGCTGGAGATTCTCTGTGATCTGACGGAGCGGCTCTATAAGATTGAAGCGCCGAAGGATGGGGACGCTTTTACCACCTACAATATCGGACGCATGGAGGGCGGTACGACGGTCAATTCCATCGCCCAGGAGGCGTATATGCTGTATGAATTCCGGTCTACCTCCCAGAAGTGTCTGGAGGAGATGGAAAAGCGGCTTGATGCGGCAGTGGAGTCGGTGCGGGGACGCGGCGGCGAGATCGAGGTGGAGCTTTTAGGCGTGCGGCCGGGTAACGGACCGGTGGACGCGGACGCGCTGAAGGCGTTTACAGAGCATACGGTGGATGTCATTGAAACCTGGTATCAGGATCCGATTGATTTTGCGGCTTATTCTACCGATAGTAATGTGCCGCTTTCACTGGGAATCGTGGCGAATACGGTAGGAACCGTGAGAGGCGCGCTGGCGCATACGCGGGAAGAGTGGATTGAGCTTTCCAGTCTGGAGAATGGACTTCGGATTGCATTGGCGTTGATGCTGGATTATGTAGAAATATAGGAAAGAGGAAACAGAAAACAGGAAGAAATTCACATGTGTGGATTCCTTCCTGTTTTCGCTTGGTATAAAAATTTATTTCATTTTCGCAAGAATCAAATCTACCACCGTCGCTGACGCATGCCCGTCATCATAGAAGCCCAGCATATCGCAGAATTCCTTACACTTCTTCTGATAATCATCCTCATCGAACTGTTTGATCTGCTCCATAAGCTGCTCATTCGTAAGGGCCAGCGTAAAGGGCAGATCTTCCAGCTGGAAATAGTAGTCCTTGGTGCGCTTCATTTCCTCGTAATCCTCGGCGTAGAGAAAGCCGGGCTTGCCGATCATGGGAAAATCGAAGGCACAGCCGGAGTAATCACTGATGATGATATCGGAGGCCACCAGGAGCTCCTGCATATTTTCATAGGGACTGGCGTTCAGAATGCGATCCGTGTAGGTCAGAGGGTAATCCTTGTAGCTGACGTTGGGATGCATCCGCACCAGAACGGCCCAGCTGCCGCCGAAGCGCTTCTTAAGGGCGGTCAGAAGCTGGTTGTAATCCAGGTTGTACATATCGGTCTTGCGGCTGTCCCGGTAGGTGGGAGCGTAGAGCGCCAGCCTGGTGCCCTCAGGCAGGCCGAAATGCTGATGTACCTTTCGGATATAAGGCGCAGGATCTTCAAAGTAAATATCATTTTTCGGAATGCCCTTTTCCAGAATCGGGCCGTCGTACCAGAAGGCCTCCCGGTAAGATTCGCTCTCCCAGCGGCAGCAGGCCAGCAGGAGATCCGTGTGCAGTGAATCTTCCTTCGCGAAAGCGACATACTCTTTGGAAAGAGCTTCTTCGCAGTCCTTTTCCACCTTCTTCAGCCCCAGGCCTCCGTGCCAGGTCTGAATATAGAACTGACCGGGCCGCTTTTTATAATAATAGAGCTTCCGGGTATCGTCGATCCAGGTTCCGGCCGTGGCCATATGCCAGACGAAAGCCACCGTGTTGGGGCGCACAGGCGTGAGGCCGGCGGGGAGATCGTAGTGGCCTTCCGCCACCCAGTAAAGCTTCCAGTCCAGATTCCGCCGCAGAAATTCCTGGGCGATAAACTTGGGATTGTCGCCGTAGCCGCCGCCGTTGAAATTACTGAAGACCACTTTCTTTCGATCCAGTGGAAAATGTATGAAAATATTCCAGCAGACTTTTATCATCAGCCGGTGCGCCCACAGATAGACGGGCAAAATCAGTTTTTTTATCACAATCGACACCATCCTGTTTTAATTTCTCTTATTTTAGCATTACTTTGGCGGATTGTGAAGTAAAAATACGTTTGCATATTTATGGAAAATCAGGTATAATAAGTCCAAAGTTCCAATCCGCCACATATCCGGGCGGGCTTCCCAATGAGAAAAAATGCAGAAGTTTGCGTATTTTAAATTACAGAGTTGACAGGCAAAGAATGAGGAGGACAGGGAATGACCAGAGAACAATATGAATCATTGCCGCTGGCACAGCTGAAGGCGATCGCAAAAACCAGAGGAATGAAAGGAACTTCCACGCTGAAAAAAAGTGATCTGATCACACGGATGCTGGAAAAAGATGAGGAAGTGAGCCGCCAGGATCAGATAGCCCAGACGGAGAAGTATCAGAAGGAACGCCAGGAGCGCTACGAACAGCGCCAGGAGCAGAGAGAGCAGCGGGAGCGGGCAGAACGTGTGGAGAGAACAGAACGCGCAGAGCGCAGTGAGCGTCCGAACCGTTACGAACGCACAGAACGCAATGAGCGCAGCGATCGGAATGACCGTTATGAAAGAAATGACCGATACGAGAGAAATGAGCGGAACGACCGCTATGAGCGGCCGGAACGTACTGAGCGTTACGAACAGCGCAGTTACGAACGTCCTGCCTACGATCGAAACGTGTCTTCCCAGACCCAGACTGCGGCGCAGCCCCAGCAGGAGCAGCCTACGAACCTGGACAGCGGCCAGATGGCCAACGGCATCCTGGAGGTGCTGGCAGACGGCTATGGCTTCATCCGAAGCGACAATTATCTGCCCGGTGAAAATGACATCTACATCAATCCGGCCCTGATCCGCAGATACAACCTGAAGACAGGCGACATCCTCTGCGGCAACATAAAAGTCCGCGCCCAGACAGAGAAATTCGCGGCGCTTCTGTACTTAAAGACCGTGAATGGCCTGCGTCCCGAGGAGGCGGCCAGAAGACGGAATTTCGAAGATTTGACTCCGATTTTCCCGAACCAGCGCGTCCATCTGGAACGTCCGGGCGGAAGCACCGCCATGCGGATTGTCGATCTGATTTCCCCCATCGGGAAAGGACAGCGAGGCATGATCGTGTCTCCGCCGAAAGCTGGTAAGACTACTCTTCTGAAGGATGTGGCCAAGTCCGTGACCCGGAATCACCCTGATATGCAGCTTCTGATCCTGCTGATCGACGAACGCCCCGAGGAGGTGACGGATATCAAGGAGGCCATCGAGGGACCGAACGTGGAGGTCATTCACTCCACCTTCGATGAGCTTCCGGAGCATCATAAGCGCGTAGCAGAAATGGTCATCGAGCGTGCGAAACGTCTTGTGGAGAGTGGCAAAGACGTAGTGATTCTGCTGGACAGTATCACCCGTCTGGCCCGGGCCTACAACCTGACCGTTCCGCCCAGCGGCCGTACCCTGTCCGGCGGTCTTGATCCGGCGGCCCTGCATATGCCCAAGCGTTTCTTCGGCGCGGCCCGCAATATGCGAGAGGGCGGCAGCCTGACCATTCTTGCAACGGCACTGGTAGAAACTGGAAGCAAGATGGACGATGTCATTTACGAGGAATTCAAGGGAACCGGCAACATGGAGCTGGTACTGAACCGGAAGCTCCAGGAGAAGCGCGTATTCCCGGCCATCGACATTCCCAAGTCCGGTACCCGCCGCGAGGATCTGCTGTTGACCGGCGAGGAGCTGGAGGCCATGGACATTATCCGCAAGGGCCTGAACGGACTGAAGCCCGAGGAGGCCGTGGAGAACATTCTGAACATGTTCGCCCGCACCAAGAACAACGCGGAGTTCGTGCAGACAGTGAAAAAGAACAAGTTTATTTAAAAATTTGTACCGGAAAAAGTACAACATTTTTTAAAAATTCTCTCTTGACTTTTGAAAAAAGAGGACTATAATGCAAGCATACTGTTTCATAAGTCAAATGCAATGAACAGGACGCGGATTTTTTTCACAATGCTTTTCAGAGAGCCGCCGGGTGGTGTGAGGCGACAGGCAGGAAAAAAGTTCATCCCCTGCAAGCAGTTCAGATGAAAATATCACAAGAAGTAGTCGGAACCGGGAGCCCGCCGTTATCGGGGCGCATGTTCAATCGGGAAGCAGCCGGGATACAAAAGAGACCGGACGAGCTCGAGGACGTGACTGAGAGGCTGACAGCGATCGAGTCAGCAAGAGAAGTGGTAACGCGGAGGATTTGAAAGCCTTCGTCTTCTTCAGAGAAATCTGAGAAGACGAAGGCTTTTTTGGATTCATAAGATGATTTGATGATGAGACAGGCGAAACCAAAGACGTAAACATAAAAGACATCGAGGAGGAGAAAATTATGAACACGCTTGTTATCGTAGTAATCGCAGCGGTGTGTCTGCTGGCAGGCTACACCTTATACGGCCGCTGGCTGGCGAAGAAATGGGGCATCGATCCCAAGGCTAAGACCCCGGCAGTAACCAAAGAGGATGGTCAGGACTATGTTCCCACCAACGGCTGGGTGGTATTCGCCCACCAGTTTTCATCCATCGCGGGCGCAGGCCCTGTGACCGGAGCTATCCAGGCGGCAGCCTTTGGCTGGCTTCCGGTACTGCTCTGGATTCTCATCGGCGGCATCTTTTTCGGAGCCGTCACCGACTTCGGAGCCCTGTACGCCAGCGTGAAGAATGAAGGAAAGTCCATGGGACTGCTGATTGAGAAATACATCGGCAAGACCGGACGGAAGCTGTTCCTGCTGTTCTGCTGGCTGTTCACCCTGATCGTTATCGCAGCCTTCGCCGACATGGTAGCCGGAACCTTTAATGCCTACACCGTCACGGAAGAAGGCACAACGGTTCTTGCAGAGCTGGCCAATGTCAACGGCGCAGCCGGAAGCATTTCCCTGTTCTTCATGGGCTTTGCGGTAGTCTTCGGACTTCTTCAGAAGAAGTTCAACCTGGACGGCTGGAAAGAGGTTGTCTTAGGACTTCTGTTCACCTTCGCTTCCCTGGCTCTCGGCATGAACCTGCCGCTGGTAGCCGGCAAGAGCGCATGGCTGTATGTGACTTTCGCTTATATTTTCCTGGCGTCTGTATTGCCCATGTGGCTGATGAAGCAGCCCCGTGACTATATGACTACCTTCATGTTCGTGGGCATGATTCTTGGCGCGGTAGCCGGACTTCTGGTAGCGCATCCGAACATGAACCTTCCGGTTTACACCGGTTTCCAGAATGAGAAGCTGGGCAACCTGTTCCCGATCCTGTTCGTCACCGTAGCCTGCGGCGCAGTATCCGGCTTCCACAGCCTGGTATCCTCGGGAACCTCATCCAAGACTATCGAAAATGAGAAGGATATGGTAAAGGTAGGTTATGGCGCTATGGTTCTGGAAAGCCTTCTGGCAGTCCTGGCCCTCTGCGTGGCAGGCGCTGCAGCCTCCGCTGACGGAACCGCCGCAGTGGGTACCCCGTTCCAGATTTTCTCCAACGGCGTAGCCGGATTCCTGGAAATGTTCGGCCTGCCGGTCTATGTGGCTCAGTGCTTCATGACCATGTGCGTATCCGCCCTGGCTCTGACCAGTCTGGATGCTGTAGCCCGTATTGGACGTATGTCCTTCCAGGAGCTGTTCAGTGTAGACGACATGGAGCATGCGGAGGGCTGGAGAAAGCTGCTCTGCAATAAATATTTCTCCACCGTCGTGACCCTGCTGATTGGCTACGTCCTGACCCAGATCGGTTACGCGAATATCTGGCCGCTGTTCGGCAGCGCGAACCAGCTCTTAAGCGCCCTGGTACTGATTACCCTCTGTGTATTCCTGAAGGTAACAGGCCGGGAAAACCGGACCCTGTTTCCGCCCCTTATCGTGATGCTCTGTGTAACCTTCACGGCGCTGGTACAGAGAGCTGTCGCTATGGTTAAGGCATTTTCCGCCGGAACCGGCGTGTTCATGGTGGAGGGACTGCAGCTTGTGCTGGCGATTCTTCTGATGCTGCTGGGCGTGATTATTGTATACACTTCGGGCAAGGAGCTTTTTAAGAAGAAGAAAGGTACCGAGGCAGCTTAAAATAAAAAACTTCTATAATAGAAGTGACAGATGGAATCCTGCGGACGAATGAGATGATCAGTCCGCAGGATTTTTCTGTTATAAAGTGTCTGCAAGGAATTGCCGATGGAGAGTTTTACAGTAAAAAGAGTGATAAAGTTTCGGAGAAAGCCTTTCGCCGATCCAAAATTATTTTCAAAAATAGGATCTTTCCGCTTGTAATCGAGCCAAGCCTGTGTTATAATCTAGAAGCTGTTGTATGTATAGAAATATGTGCGCTCAGCTCAACTGCAGGGACTTGCAGGGATAGCCCGGGATATCTTGCTGCGGAATCAGCGGAACAGCATTGGCCGGGAAACAGCAACCAGAAGTTCACAAAATAAATTTGAAGAGGTGAAAATCATGAAGGAAGGAATCCATCCGGAGTATTATCAGGCAACCGTAACCTGCAACTGCGGCAACACATTCGTAACAGGTTCTACAAAGAAGGACATCCACGTAGAAATCTGCTCCAAGTGCCACTCATTCTACACAGGTCAGCAGAAGGCTGCTGCAGCTCGTGGACGTATTGATAAATTCAATCGTAAGTACGGTATTACAAAATAATATTATGATGTGTAAGCACGGGGTGAGGTTGGAAAATCTCATCCCGTTTTGCATACAGCAGGAAATTCCGATATATATATGGAGGAAAAAGTACGCATGAGTACAACAAGATATTCAGGAATTGGCGGACAGGCGGTTCTGGAGGGCATCATGATGAAAAATCAGGATGTCTATTCCGTGGGCGTGCGAAAGCCGGACGGAGAGATCGAAGTACACTTAAGCACCTACGAGGGCATCGGCAATAAAAAGCTGAAACGGCTTCCCATCGTGCGCGGCGTCATCAGTTTTGTGGATTCCCTGGTGCTGGGTATGAAATGCCTGACCTTTTCTGCAAGCTTTTACGACGAGGAGGAGGCCCAGCCGTCCAAGGCCGACATCATGGTGGATAAGCTGTTCGGCGAGAAGGCGGAGAAAGTCGTGATGGGCCTGACGGTGGCATTTTCCATCGTGATGGCGGTGGCGATCTTCATGATTCTGCCCTATTTCGCGGCGGCGCTGCTCCGAAAGGTCATTGTGTCCGACACGATTCTGGCGCTGATCGAGGGAGCCATTCGTTTGCTGCTCTTCATCGGCTACATTCTGCTGATTTCCCGGATGAAGGATATTCAGCGGGTGTTCCAGTACCACGGCGCGGAGCACAAGTGCATCAACTGTGTGGAGCACGGTCTGGAGCTCAATGTGGAAAATGTGCGGAACAGCTCCAGGGAGCACAAGCGTTGCGGAACCAGCTTTATGCTGATTGTCATGGTAGTCAGCATTATCTTCTTTATCTTTATCCGCGTGGAATCCCCGATTCTCCGTGTGGTATTCCGTATCGCGCTGGTACCGGTGATTGCGGGCGTCTCCTATGAGTTCATCCGCCTGGCCGGAAGAAGCGAGAATAAGCTGGTGCTGGCATTGAGCCGTCCCGGTATGTGGATGCAGGGTCTGACCACCAGGGAGCCGGACGACGGCATGATCGAGGTGGCCATCGCCGCCGTGGAGGCTGTCTTTGACTGGCGCGCATGGCAGGGCAGAGAGCCCCTGGAGACTGAGACCGAGGTCGTAGACGAGGCTGAGGAGGCACAGCTTAATGCCGGAGATCTGGAAGAGATTCTGGAGGAGGACGCAGAAGAAGCTTCTGATGAGTCTACAGAGCCCGCGGCTGAGGAGCCGAAAGACGTGGGAGATATTCTGGAGGGAAAAGAATGACGCTCCGGGAAGCATGGAAGCTTGGTAAGGACAGACTAACCGAGGCACAGGTACCCGACGCGGATCTGGACGCCTGGTACCTGCTGGAGTGGTGTACGGGCGTGAACCGCAGCCACTACCTGGCCTGGCCGGAAGAAGCTATTTCCCCGGAACAGGAAGAACAGTACCGACAGACGCTTAATCAAAGGGAACGGCGGATTCCGCTGCAGCAGATCACCGGCGAACAGGAATTTATGGGACTTTCCTTCTATGTCAATGAGCACGTACTGATCCCGAGACAGGACACCGAAGTGCTGGTGGAGGAGACCGCGAAATTTCTGAAAGACGGAATGAGTTTTTTGGATCTGTGTACCGGCTCTGGCTGTATTCTTTTAAGCCTCCTGCACCTGAGAGCGGGCGCAGAGGGCACAGGCGCGGATTTATCTCCGGAAGCCTTAAAGGTGGCGGCTCAGAACCGGGAGCGGCTTGGCGTGAAAGCGGAGCTGATCGAAAGCGATTTGTTTGATAAGATAGAGGGCGCTTTCGATGTGATCGTGTCCAATCCTCCTTATATTAAGCGGGAGGAAATCGAGACCCTGATGGACGAGGTGCGGCTCCATGAGCCCTATATGGCGCTGGACGGCCACGAGGACGGGCTGTATTTTTACCGGAAGATTGCCGAAGAAGCGCCGAAGCATCTGCGCGCAGGCGGCGGCCTTTTCCTGGAAATCGGCTGGGATCAGGGAGAGAGCGTGTCGGAGCTTCTGCGGGAGCAGGGCTTCTCAGATGTAAAGGTAGTGAAGGACCTGGCGGGACTTGACCGGGTCGTAGAAGGATATTACAGATAAAGAGTTTTAATGGAGGAACAAGCATGTTTGACAAGTTGGACGACCTGCTTCTGCGTTACGAGGATATCATGAACGAGCTGAACGAGCCGAACGTGGTCAGTGACCAGGAGCGTTTCCGGAAGCTGATGAAGGAGCAGAGCGATCTGCAGCCCATCGTCGATGCTTACAAGGAATACAAAAAATGCAAAGAAACCGTGGAAGAGAGTCTCATGATGCTCGAGGAAGAGAACGATGAGGAAATGCGCGAGATGCTCAAAGAAGAGCTGAACGACGCAAAGGCCCGCATCGAGGAGCTGGAGCACACACTGAAGATTCTGCTTCTGCCGAAAGACCCCAACGATGACAAGAACGTTATCGTAGAGATCCGCGCGGGCGCAGGCGGAGACGAGGCTGCCCTGTTCGCGGCTGAGATCTACCGGATGTATGTGCATTACGCGGAGAGCCGCCGCTGGAAGGTGGAGCTGATGGAGGCCGACGAGATCGGCATCGGCGGTATGAAGAGCGTGACCTTTATGATCAACGGCCAGGGCGCGTACTCCGTGATGAAATATGAGTCCGGCGTACATCGTGTACAGCGTGTGCCTGAGACCGAGTCCGGCGGAAGAATTCACACCTCCACCATTACCGTAGCAGTCATGCCGGAGGCAGAGGAAGTGGACGTACAGATCGACGAGAAGGATATCCGTATCGATGTCATGCGTGCGTCCGGTAACGGTGGACAGTGTGTCAATACCACCGACTCCGCGGTGCGTCTGACTCATTACCCCACCGGAATCGTGGTGTACAGCCAGACCGAGAAGTCTCAGCTGCAGAACAAGGCGAAGGCATTCGCATTGCTGCGTGCCAAGCTGTACGATATCGAGTGCCAGAAGGCCCACGACGCCGAGGCCGAGGCCCGAAGAAGCCAGATCGGTACGGGAGACCGTTCCGAGAAGATTCGTACCTATAATTTTCCCCAGGGCCGCGTGACCGACCACCGCATCGGCCTGACCCTGTACAAGCTGGATAAGATCATGAACGGAGATATCCAGGAGATTATCGACGCCTGCATCGCAGCCGACCAGGCAGCAAAGCTGGCAAAGATGAACGAGGAATAGTAACTGTTCAGGTACTGGACAGTTACGAGGAATATAACTATATGAGTCAGAAATCCCGCAGTCTTACCATAGACGCCATCAAGGGCGCCGCCATCCTGCTGGTGATGGCGGGGCACGTCCTGGTGTGGAACCATATGGAAGACGGAATTATCTACGATGTAATAAAAGTCATTCAAATGCCGCTGTTCATTCTGGTCAGCGGCTATTTGTGCGGAATGGGACGGAAAATTTCAACCCTTTCCGAGTACGGCGCGAAGGTGAAAAAACGGGCGCTCAGCTACCTGACGCCGTTCCTTTTCTGGATTATCCTGCAGCATCCCCTACATCCGGTGTCGAATATTGTCGAGACTTTATTCGGGCTGGATAAGGGGCTCTGGTTTTTGATGACGCTGTTTATTTTGACCCTGATGGTCTACACGGCGGAGCTGGCGGGCGCGGCAGCAGGACGCCGATTTGGTGCTTTGTGTGGGAAAATGATGTTCTGGGCAGTTTATCTGGGAATGACGGCGGTGGTCGTGTTGGAGACTCTGCTGGGCGTGGAATTCTTAAGCCCGGGACTGACCCGGCTCTATCTGCCTTTCTATCTGGTGGGCTATCTGGCCGGAGAACAGAAGGAACGTCTGAGAAACTTGCCGGAAATGATGAAAAACGCTGGCGGCGCGCTGGCACTCATCGGACTTCTTGCCATGGCGGTTCTGCTGGATCTGCAGGATGTAAGCACTCTGATACTGCTGGGACGGCAGATTCTTGCGTCGTTCCTGGGCTGCGCGGCAGTCTGCTGGCTGCTGACGAGGTGTGGCCCGAACCGGTTTAA
The DNA here is from genome assembly GCF_025567165.1 of Laedolimicola ammoniilytica. Classification (NCBI taxonomy): domain Bacteria; kingdom Bacillati; phylum Bacillota; class Clostridia; order Lachnospirales; family Lachnospiraceae; genus Laedolimicola; species Laedolimicola ammoniilytica. The sequence continues at coordinate 186,466 of NZ_JAOQKC010000002.1, read as the reverse complement.
GAAGTTTCTGGCCTGGGTGGGAGGCTATACCCTGGAGATTTATGTGGTGCATTTCCACTTCGCCACGGTGCTGAACCGGGGAGAGGTGTACGCGCAGTATTCCGCGGGCTGGTTCCTGTTCGTGACAGCGTCCTTTATCGCCATGAGCGCCATCACCGCGGCGATTATCGCAGTCACGAAGCGGATTCGTCTGCTGGACTTCCTGCTCTATGGAAAATGGCCTGCGGACGGCCGGTTTTTCGGAAAAGCGAAGGAATAAACGGCGCTTAGAGCAGAATGAACCTGTAATATCAACGGAGGGTACTATGGGATTTACTTCACTGGCCTTTCTGGGCTTCTTTCCAATCGTATGGCTTGTATATCTGCTGCTTCCCGGACGGCTCCGGGCGGTGTGGCTGCTTGTGGCCAGCTATGGATTTTTAGGCACCTTTGGGATAAAGTATCTGGCGGTGCTGATTGGATCCACAGGGGTGACCTGGGCGGCAGGAATGACGCTGGAAAATAATGGGAATATAAAGCGCCTGGATTCAAAACAGGTTTCTGAAACGGGATTAAAAACGAGTGCAGGAGCGAAAAGTCACGGTCCGGCAGCCGCTGTTTTTGTAGCTGTCATCATATTGCATGTGGCGGCCCTCTGCTTCTTCAAATACAACCGAAGCAATATCGCCCTGCCTGTCGGCCTGTCGTTCTATACCTTTCAGGCCATCGGGTATTTAGCTGATGTCTATTGCGGAACCATACAGGCCGAGCACAATCTCCTGAATTTCGCCCTGTTCCAGGCCTTCTTTCCCAAGCTGGTGCAGGGTCCCATTGAGCGCAGCGGCAATCTGCTCCGGCAGATCCAGAACATTGAGACACTTTCGGCGCGGGATCCCGAGCGTATCCGGCGAAGCGCCCTGTTACTGCTCTGGGGCTTATGTGAGAAGCTGTTAATTGCGGACCGCATCGCGATTCCGGTCAATGCGGTGTACAGCCAGTTCGGAGCCTTTGGCGGTGTGGAGATCATTCTGGTGACCGTGCTTTACGCTTTCCAGATCTACTGCGATTTCGCAGGCTACACAGATATGGCCCGGGGTATTGCAGGGATGCTGGGCTTCGACCTGCTGGCGAACTTTAAGCGGCCCTATCAGGCGGATTCGGTGCAGGACTTCTGGCGTAGATGGCATCTTTCTTTAAGCAGCTGGCTTCGGGATTACGTTTACATTCCGCTGGGCGGCAGCCGGAAAGGACGTTTCCGGAGAGCAGTGAATATCCTGATTACTTTCGGAGTCAGCGGTATCTGGCATGGAACCGGCGTTCATTTCCTGCTGTGGGGACTGCTCCATGGCGTGGGACAGATTTTCGATATCAGGAACTGGAAGCTGCCACGGTGGATAAAGCGACTTCTGATGTTTCTGTTCATAGACGCCACCTGGATGGTGTTCCGGGTGAATTCCCTGGGCGATTTAAAGGGAATGCTGCTGGTGATTCTCACGAATTTCCGTTTACAGGATTTTGCAGGCATGCAGCTTGGCAGCTTTGAGTGGATCCTGCTGGTGCTGGGCATTCTGGTAGTGAGCGCGAAGGATGTGCTGAACGAAAAGGGTTTTGCGTTCCGGGGCTGGATTCTGGAACGGAATGCGGTAGTAAGATGTCTGATTTATACGGCATTGATAGGCGCGGTGTTGATTTTCGGAGTCTATGGCGCAGCTTATGACACCAGTGGATTTTTGTATACACAGTTTTAGGCAACAGTTCGGCCATGCTTCTGTGTGGCAGGATTTTATGCTTGCATAAGAATCCTGCTATACAGAAGCATGAGATGAGCGCCGGGTAATGAGCAAAAATGAGCTGCGAAGCAGCGGAGAGCTCCGTAGGAGCGGTTTTGCGAATGGCGCGGCCGAACTCCGTATTTGAACAGTTCAGTTACACAGGGCCATGCGAATTGGCGCGGCTGAATGTCTGTATTGATTATCTGCTCAGAAAGGAGGCTTCAGAGCCCATGAAAACAAAAAAATATTTCCTGCTTAGATGGCTCTTAATGGCAGCAGCAGTTATGTTTCTGCTCCTGGGCCTGGTGAAGCTCTGCAACTACCTCCTGACAGACGACAGCCAGAGTTACACGAGACTCACCATGCACGAACTCTACGAGCGCGCCGACGCAGGCGAAGAGGTGGACACCTTATTTCTGGGCAGTTCCCATTGTTACCGGGCCTATGATCCGGCCCTCTACGAAGAACTGACCGGAGAGACTGCGTATAACCTGGGATCTTCCTCTCAAAACTACGACACCTCCTACTATCTGCTGCGGGAGGCGGCCCGACTGTACGACCTGAAGACGGTCTACCTGGACATGCACTATAAATTCCTGTTCATGGATTCTGAAGACCGGGATTTGGTGCAGGCCAACATCATTTCCGATTATATGCGGCCTTCCCGGAATAAGCTGTCTTTCCTGCTGACCACCACGGAGGCGAAAAATTACACGAACCGCTTCTTTCCCTTCCGGCGCAACTGGCAGCAGCTTGGCGATCTGGCTTATCTGAAGGAAAATCTGGAGAAAAAGCAGACAGAAGGCTACCGCAGCTACGCGCCGGTGACGGTGGAAGCGGATCGGTACGCAGGCCGGGGCTTCGTGTGGTCGGATGCCAAGCTGGATGCGGAGGCCATTACCTGGTGGGACAATTTCGGAAAAGTGGCCGATGACATGAAGCTGGATACGGCGTATCCTGTCTCTTATATAGAAAAAATCGTGGATTTCTGCAGAAAGAAAGGAATCCGTCTGGTGTTTGTGACGGCGCCCAGTCTGGATCAGTATCTGGAGGCCATCGGCCCCTACGATCCGGCCCATGTGTACGTGCAGGAGCTGGCGGATCGGTACGGCGTGGAATATCTGGATTTCAACCTGACAAAAAGGAAATATCTAGATCTGACCGCGGAGAACTACATTGACGTGGATCACCTGAACGGCAGCGGCGCGGAGCAGCTGACCAGACTGCTGGTGAAAGCAGAGGGAAAGCCGATTGACGAATATTTCTCTGCGTGTTATGATGATAAATACGAGTAATGTGTTTTAAATGGAGAACTCTGCAGAAGATAGAAAGTGAGGCGGCTGTAACATGAAGATTATGGCAAACCGTATGGATAGAGGTTTCTTCCGCCATCAGGAAGAATATGAGTCAAAGGCTCTGGAGGTGCTTCGCTCCGGCTGGTATGTGCTGGGCAATGAAGTAAAGAGCTTTGAGGAGGAGTACGCAGCCTACACTGGCGGCAACTACTGCGTGGGTCTGGCCAGCGGCCTGGACGCCCTGTGGATCGCCTTCCGCCTGCTTGGCATCGGCAAGGGCGACGAGGTCATCGTCCAGGGCAATACCTACATTGCCAGCGTCATGGGTATCACCATGAACGGCGCGACTCCGATTTTCGTAGAGCCGAACAAGTATTATAATATCGACGTATCCAGGATCGAGGAGAAGATTACCGAACGCACCAAGGCAATTCTGGTGGTACACCTCTATGGTCAGGCATCCAATATGGCCGAGATTAAGAAGCTGACGGAGAAATACAACCTGAAGCTGGTGGAGGACTGCGCCCAGTCCCATGGAGCCTGCTTCGACGGCCAGATGACAGGAACCTTCGGAGATGTGGGCTGTTTTTCCTTTTATCCCTCCAAGAACATCGGCGCCTTCGGCGACGGCGGCGGAGTGGTCGTAAAAGATGAGGCTTTGGCACAGGATTTCCGCGTATTCCGCAATTACGGAAGTGAGAAGCGCTATTATAATAAAGTAGTCGGAGCAAACTCCCGTCTGGACGAGCTTCAGGCAGGACTCCTGCGTGTGCGTTTGCGCCATGTGGAGGAATGCGAGGAGGAGCGCTGTCAGATCGCAGCCCGGTATCTGAGTGAGATTCAGAACGACAAGCTGATTCTTCCGGAGGTACAGGAGGGAGCCACCGCCGTATGGCATCAGTTCGTAGTCCGCAGCGAGCAGCGGGACGAGCTGAAGAAGTATCTGGAGGAGAAGGAGATCGGAACGATTATCCATTACCCGATTCCGCCCCACCTGTCCGAGGCTTATCAGTATCTGGGTCATAAGAAGGGCGATTTCCCCATCACCGAGCAGTATGCGGCACAGGTACTTTCCCTGCCCATGTACAACGGCATGACCGAGGAAGAGCAGTCTTACGTCATCGACGCAATCAATGCATTTTAAATAGAAATATCTGGGAGAAATAATATGAATATCAAAGATCAGTATAAAATTCTGGAGTTCGGTGATCTGGGCGATGAGCGCGGAAAGCTGGTGGTCGTAGAGGGAGCGCAGGATATTCCCTTTGAAATCAAGCGTGTCTTCTACATCTACGGTTCCGACAGCCAGGTGGTCCGGGGGCAGCACGCCAACCGCAATTCCGAGTTCGTGCTTATCAATGTGAGCGGTTCCAGCAAGGTGCGCGTGGACAATGGTTTCGAGGAGGAGATCATTGAGCTGAACCGTCCCCGTATGGGTCTGTATCTGCCCACCATGGTCTGGAAGGATATGTATGATTTCAGCGAGGATTCCGTGCTGCTGGTACTGGCGAATACCCATTATGACGGCCACGAGTATATCCGTGATTACGATGAATTTATCAAAGAAGTGGGAGGAACCCGCAGACGATGAGCAAACTTTCCATTATAGTTCCGGTATACTGGAACTCCGACACCCTGATGCTCCTCTACGAGGACATGAAAGAGAAAATTCTGCACAAGCTGGAGGACTACGAGATCGTATTCGTGGACGATGGATCCGGAGATAATTCCTGGGAAATCATGAATCAGATCCGCGACATGGACAGCAAGGTGCGTCTGGTGAAGCTGTCCCGGAATTTCGGCGAGCATTCTGCCATTCTGGCAGGACTTTCCGTCTGTACCGGCGACTGCGCCGTGACCAAGCAGGCCGATCTGCAGGAGGATTCCGAGCTGATCCTGGATCTGTATGAGAAATGGAAAGAGGGCAACAAGGTGGTTCTGGCCGTGCGTGCCGACCGGGACGAGGGAGCCATCCAGAAGTTCTTCGCGAACCTGTATTATACCATCACCCGCAAGCTGATTATGAAAAATATGCCGAAGGGCGGTTTCGACTGCTACCTTCTGGATCGCCAGGTCATCGAAGTGTTGCTGATGCTGGATGAGAAGAATTCCGCACTGACCCTGCAGGTGCTCTGGGTGGGCTTTAAGACCGAGAAGGTCTATTTCCACCGGAAGGCCCGGGAGATCGGCGAGTCCCGGTGGACTCTGTCGAAGAAAATCAAGCTGGTTGTGGATTCCATGATGAGCTTCTCTTATTTCCCGGTGCGCTTTATGACGGGACTGGGCGGCGTCTATGCAGTGGGAGCTGTGATTTGGGCCATTTTCCTGATGGTACAACGGCTGACCGGCGTGGAGGACGTGCCCGGCTGGACTTCTATGATGGTGCTGATGCTGTTTTCCTTCGGTGTGACCATGGTGATGCTGGGAATTCTGGGCGAATATATCTGGAGAGCCTTTGACGCGGCGCGGAACCGTCCGCCCTTCCTGATTGACCGGATTCGCGGTTTTGATGACGAGGAGAAAGAAAAAGAGAACTAGCTATGGACAAGATTTCAATTATTGTTCCCTGCTACAACGAGCAGGAAGCGATTCCCATCTTTTATGACGCAATTATGAAGACTGCAGCGGAAATGCCGGAGGCGCGGCTGGAAGTTCTGTTTGTCAATGACGGTTCGAAGGACGCAAGCCTGTCGGAAATGAAGCGGCTGGCGGAACTGGATGATCACGTCAAATATGTGAGCTTTTCCCGGAACTTCGGAAAAGAGGCGGCCATGTACGCAGGCCTGTCCTATGCGGACGGCGATTATGTGGCCATCATGGATGTGGATCTGCAGGATCCGCCGGGTCTTCTGCCGGAAATGTACCGGATTATTACCACAGAGGATTATGACAGCGTGGCGACCCGCCGGGTGACGAGAAAGGGCGAGCCGCCCATCCGTTCCTTCTTTGCGAGACGCTTTTACGCATTGATGCACCGGCTGTCCAAGACTGATATCGTGGATGGAGCCCGGGATTATCGGTTGATGACCAGGCAGTTTGTGGATGAGTTGCTGCGGTTAGGAGAGTATAACCGATTTTCCAAGGGTTTGTTCGGCTGGGTAGGTTTTAATACCAAGTGGTTAGAGTATGAAAATGTGGAGCGGAGCGCCGGGGAGACCAAGTGGTCCTTCTGGAAGCTTCTGATCTACAGCATCGAGGGAATCGTGGGCTTTACGACGGCGCCCCTGGTGATGGCTGCCTTTCTGGGCGTCTTCTTCTGCGTGGTGGCATTCCTGGCCCTGTGCTTTATCATTGTCCGGACTGTCATGTACGGGGATCCCGTATCCGGCTGGCCCTCCATGACTTGTATCATCATCTTCCTGGGAGGAATTCAGCTGTTCTGCATCGGAATTCTAGGCGAGTATCTGGCCAAGACCTATATGGAGACCAAGCACAGACCGATCTTTATCTGTAAGGAGACAAATGTTGAGCGGTATGAAAGGTAAGAAAAAGCTGTTGTTCCTGATTCCGGCAGTTCTGGTTCTGGGACTGCTGATCTGGAATATCGTGCTTCAGGTGGAACTGAAAAAATATAAACCACAGATCGAGGCCTATCTGCCGGAGGACGTGTACGTGGCCGTGGGCAGTACCGTCGAGCTGTACAACGATGAGGTGGTATGGTCGGGCTTAAGGTCTGGCTATGCCTGCAACTGGGACTGCCAGGTGGGCGAAAATCTGGAGGATCGGTTTTCAATCACCGGAAAAGAGGAGCAGGTGGGTGATTATTCCCTGACCCTGACAGTATTTGACTATAATGTAAATGAACTGATGACCCTGAAGAGTACGCTTCATGTAGTGGAGCGTCTGGAGGGCGAATACTCGATTATGAATATGGGAGACAGCCTTTCGGACGGGCGGGAGTGGTATCGCACCATCTACCATCTGTCCGGAGAGCAGATCACATTTACGGGAACAAGAGGCTGGACACGGTACAGTCACGAAGGACGAAGCGGATTCTCGGCCCAGGATTATCTGGAGCCTACGGAATATTCCTCCGATGGCGTGAGCGAGGGCGTTCAGCCTTTTTATGATCCGGTGCAGGAAATGTTCGACTGGAAGTATTATAAGCTGTATACAGGCAAGGATCCGGACGTGATTCAGATTTTCCTGGGAACCAACGGGCTGAAGGACGACCCTTCCGACACGGTGAACGCCATTGCCCAGATGGTGGACAATATCCGCCGCCATGACAAGGAGATTCCCATCTATCTGGTCAATACCATCTACTGGGGCGATCAGGAGACTATCGGAAAAATGGTGAAGCAGGATGGAACTGCGTTTTTGCCCGGCGAATTCAAGAACCGTTCGGACAGGCGTATCATGGATCTGATGAAGGCTATGGCGAAGAAGTTCGGTCACATGAAAGGCGTGACGCTGATCCCGCTGGGACTGATGCACAACAGCGACGCCAATTTCGATCAGGGGGACGCGCTTCACCCGGATGACGCGGGCTATGAGCAGTTTGCCGAGGTCATGTACAGCGTATACTGCGGAACTCTGCCGCAGCAGCTTCCCAGATAGGACGTGACAGGAGGATACTATGGCGATTGCGGGAAAGATCTACAGGGCTTTGCTCCGCTTTTTTGAAAAATATTACGGGTTCTTTTTTGCGGTAGGCGTGCTGGTGCTGGCTTTCTACTGCTTCCGCTGTCTGGATGTGAAATACGTGGATTCCTGGGACGAAGCACGTCACGGGGTCAATGCCTATGAAATGATCCAGAACGGAGATTATATCCGGCACACTTACAATTACCAGGTGGACGACTGGAACCTGAAGCCCTCCATCAGCTACTGGGCCATCGTGCTGGGCTTTCGGCTCTTCGGCTACAGTGTGTGGGGACTGCGGTTCTTCTCGGCGCTGGCCTATCTGCTGGCCGGCGTGCTCTGCGCCCTGTTCGCGAAGCGGTGGAGCAGGGAGGCGTCCCTGCTGGTACTGGGCTTCTTCTGCGCCAATGAGCGGCCCCTGTCGGCACATCTGGCCCGGGCCGGGGATGCGGATAGCTTGTATCTTCTATTCTTTACAGTGGCGGTTCTGGCCATGTTTCTGGTAAAAAAGAATCATAAATACGTCTATGGCTGCGGTCTGGCCTTCTCCCTGGCATTTCTGACCAAGAGCTGGCATGCGGGTATGATCATGGCCGTGGGCGGCATCTATCTTCTGGGTACCGGAGAGCTTCGCAGATTCCGAAAGAAGGAGTGGGCCGGGTTCCTGCTCTCCGTGTTTGCGCCACTGATGCTGTGGTTTGGCTGGCGCTTTACCAGGGACGGCTTTTTCTTCCTGAAGAGTATGATAGAGACTGATTTGCTGGCCCGGACCGGAAGCTCGAATTTTGAGGGACATCAGTTTCCGTTTTCCTTCTACTATGACACGGTATTTGGAGACGGCGGCTTTATCTATCACTGGCAGCTGCTGATCTGCACAGTCGGAATCCTGGGCGGTCTGTTGTGGATGTGGAAGAAAAAGGCGTGGAACCGGGAAGTGCTGGAGCAGGGAGGCGGTCTGCTCCTGTGGTTTCTGCTTCCGTTCCTGGCGTTTTCGGCCATCGGAACGAAGCTTATCTGGTACTGCTATCCCTGCACGGTGCCGCTGGCGCTGGGAACCGCGTGGCTTCTGGGGGGACTGATGCGGCTGCCCCTGACAGGGGAAGAGACGACACAGGAAGTGGATAAAGCAGCGGCGATAGGTGGAAAAAAGAAGAATTTTACCACAGTGGTGGGGATAACTGCCGCAGCGGTCAGCGTCCTGCTTGTGGGCTTCTATATGAAAAACGCGTATTTCCATGTGATCCGTGGGGCCCATGGAGATCCTTTCCTGATGTTCATCGAAGAGAGTGCAGACCGTGATTCTGCCTGGGCCGGAGGGAAAGCCTACATCTATGTCTCGGGCGAAGATCCGGCAGACATCGGCACCTGGGATCAGAATATGCTGTTCGAGGCTGAGATCAGCGGAGATTTCCACTGCGAGGAGGGAGGAATCGAGGCGTTCCTGAGTGAGAATGGCAGAGCGGTTCTTTATGTGGACCGACTGGATTATGAGCAGAATATGGAAAAATTGCAGGATGTGGAAATTTTGCACGAAAATGCAGGATATTTATTGTTAGGTAAGTGAGGCCGGACGGTCGAAAAAGGAGCTTTCCATAGGAAAGTTCCTTTTTTGATCGTCCGTTTTAGACGCCCTTTTTCCAACTAAGCAATGTGATCCCGATAGCCATCGCCATCATCCCGGCGCATAGCACCAGATACTGCTTCAAACTGAAATAAGTCGTCACCCTGTATTCGTACACTGCAAATGCCAGATCCCCCTTGGGCTGCTCCTCACCGGCCACGGTCAGAGTGCCGCCCGGATAGAGGTCGCAGTTGCCGGTATTATAGGAGAGAAACTCCAGACTGTTTTCCCCTTCGATATAGCCGGGCCAGATTTCAAAGGTGTAGGTGGTCGGTCCGTCCGGCAGGATTTCTCCCAGCTGGAACTCATAGAGGGCGCTTCGAGTCACCAGACCGGACAGAAAGCGGTCATTTTCATAAACCACCTGTCCCTGGTCGTCAGTGAGACGCACACAGAAGGCCGACTGGTTGTAGTCACCCACCGTGTTGACAGCCCGGATGGAGATCCGGTTAAAGGGCTTGTCGGTGGTAAAAGTCTGTGTATAAGTCTGGTCGTAGGAAATCACGCAGCCGTCATAGCCGCCCGCGTACTGATACTGGTCGATGGCATAGTCGGAAGCCTCAATGGGCGTATCCACCAGCTCTTTTTTGGCCAGGACCAGAAGCAGCGCCAGCAGAACCGTACCTGCGGCCGGAGCCAGCCAGAGACGGCCGGACAGCGTATACTCAGGAAGCGCTTTCGCAAATTCCGTCAGGCCGTCCGCCAGCAGCATCAGACATAGATACGTAAAGCCGATGCTGTACAGCGGGTTCGTCTCCCAGAGGAGGTGGAAGGCCATACCGCCCAGCAGCGTGAGCTGCACAAGAAAAAGTCCGGGCATCTTTTCACGGCGTCGGAGCTTCCGCCATGCGCTGAAGGAAGCCAGACCGATGACCAGCAGCTGCAGGGCCCGGAAGGCCTGGGCGTAGATGGTCAGGAATCCGCTCTTATAGCCCAGCAGATAATCGTAGAGCTTTCCATAGCGGGCATAGCTGTTCTCGGCCTGGTAGGTGTCAGTGCCGTCCACCCAGGTGTTGAGAAGCTTCCGACCGGCCAGGGTCACGAGGCCGAGAGGGCCGGCTTCCCGGACGCGCTGTTTCAGAACCGCCAGATCGGCGGCTTCCTTTTCCTCTTTCGTCTCGAAGCTTACGGTATAATTTTCATCATTCTGGTCAAAAGCCCCGTCCCAGCGGGCGCTCATCATGATCCAGTGAATCGCCGGGAATCCGGTATTTTTGTAATCAAAGTTTACATAAGTTTTAACTGCTGTGGAGAAGAAGCCGAGGGACAGGGCGGCTGTCAGTGCAAAAGTGAGGCAGGGAATGGCCAGCGTGCGCAAGGCTTCGCCTAGGAGTCCCGCCATCCCCTCCTTCCGTCTGCGCCAGAGCAGCAGTGCGCCGTCGATCAGGGCGGCAATCAGGGCGATGGCCGCGGTAGCCCGGAGCTTAAAGCCAAAGACCGTCACGAAGCCCAGAAGCCCGGCGGGTTCAGGCGCAGTCAGCTTTTTCCGGATTCGGATCCAGAGATACAGGATGCCCATCAGGAAAGGCATAGAGCAGTTGGCGGTGTAGAAATATCCGGCCCACACGTAGGAGAGGGGGCAGAGGGCACAGACGCCAAGGAAAAAGACGGCGTTTTGCCTTCCGCGCAGCTCCTTCATCAGCAGATATCCGATCCACACGGACGCCAGGATGCAGAGAATATTGACCAGCTGAACTGCAGTCATAAAGGCCGTCTCCGGGACGCCCAGTCCGGACAGGATCCGGAGAAACCAGTAGGTCAGGATAGTCAGGGGATAGTTATTGGTATACCGGGCGAAGTAGCCGGTCTCATAAGTGCCGGAGATGGTATGGGTCCGCAGCATTTCCACAGCCATATCGAAGATTTTCAGGGGGTCATAGCGCAGCACCGGCCGGATAGCGGCGAGAAACAGAAGCTGTCCCAGCCCCAGAATCAGGAAAAGAAGGAGTGCAGCCCGCTTCAGATTCCGTTCGGAGAGCCGGTTGAGGAGCCGCCGCAGCAGCAACAGGGCCGCAGCCAGAAGCACCGCGAAGGCCAGAATAAACAGGGCCTGTACCGGCGCGTGATTCATATTTCGCAGGAAAGAAGCGTCCCAGCGGAAAAATGCGAAGACGCCGATATAGAGGCTGAACAGAGTCAGCAGCAATAAGGAAAGTGTATACATAAAAACCTCCGGTTCGAAATCATTTTCATACAATAGGAAATACCTTTTTTCTTTTTTAAAACCATACTTATTTAAATAGAATAGCGCAAAAGCGGAGGCGGGTCAACTGGTTTGGGGGAGTTGGAAAGCGTGCAGAGTAAAAGAAAGGTACAACAGAAGAAATGTTATCAGGTTCACAAAGGTATGTGCATATGGTATGATGTGTAAAGATATGAAAAACGGAACAGACGGCAGCGCCTTCTGATTTCGGAATGAATACGAAAGAACAGGAGTACACGCCATGCCGACACCCCACATCTACCTGGCCCCCATGGAGGGCGTCACCACCTTCCTCTACCGCCGCGCCCATGCCGCTGTCTACGGCCCGCTGGATAAATATTTCACCCCGTTTCTGGAGCCCCGCGAAAAGCGCAGCATGAAAACCAAGGAGCGCAACGAAGTGCTGCCGGAGCACAATGAGAGTCTTAACGTGGTGCCGCAGATCCTGACCAATCACGCAGCAGGCTTCCTGGAGCTGGCCGGGACTCTATGGGAAATGGGCTATCGGGAGATCAACCTGAATCTGGGCTGCCCCTCCAAAACTGTCGTGACCCGGGGCAAGGGCTCCGGCTTCTTGGCTGCCCCGGAGGAGCTGGACCGCTTTTTCGACGCGGTATACAAGGGCCTCCCCGGGGAAATGAAGCTGTCGGTAAAGACCCGTATCGGCGTGGAAGCGGACGAAGAATTCGAACGGCTGCTGGCCATCTATAATCAGTATCCGATATCCGAGCTTATCATCCACCCCAGACTACAGCAGGATTATTACAAAAATCACCCACGAAAAGAGGCGTACCGGTACGCGCTGGAAGAAAGCAAAGTACCTTTATGCTACAACGGCGACTTATTTACGGAAGGGCAGATCCGGGAGTTCGAGGCCGAATTTCCGAAGGAAGATCGCCTGATGCTGGGTCGCGGCATTATCCTGAATCCGGGGCTGCCCTCTGTGCTGCGGGGCGAGGCGGACTGCCGGGATGAAAAAGTACAGAGAAGGAAATTTCTGGAATTCCACCGGCGCGTGGTGGACGGCTACCGCGCCCTGGACATCGGCGACCGGAATGTCCTGTTCAAGGTAAAGGAGCTCTGGTTCTACCAGATCCATCTTTTTGAGCACGCAGAAAAATACGGCAAGAAAATCAAAAAAGCCCAGAATCTGGAAACCTATATGGAGTGCGTCCGGGAGCTGACTGCCTGCTGCCGGATTGCCCCGCCCGGAAGTCCGGCAAAATAAACCTTGTGTATTTCCCAGATTTTGATATAATAAGGGCAAAGCGACCGTCAGTAGGCGCGGTGCGTCCATTGCAGAGCAGGCGGCGGGTTCGTCTGCGGGACTGACAGCAAAAAAGGAGTAGAGTATGGGAAAGTATTTTGGAACCGACGGCTTTCGCGGAGAGGCCAATGTAAAACTGACCGTAGAGCACGCATTTAAAGTGGGAAGATACCTGGGATGGTATTATGGAAGAGAGCACAAGGCAAAGATCGTAATTGGTAAAGATACAAGAAGAAGCAGCTACATGTTTGAGTACGCCCTGGCAGCAGGCATCACAGCTTCCGGCGCGGACGCTTACCTGCTTCATGTGACAACCACCCCCAGCGTATCCTATGTGGTACGGACCGAGGGCTTCGACTGTGGTATTATGATTTCCGCCAGCCATAATCCGTTTTACGATAACGGCATCAAGGTCATCAATGGCCAGGGCCACAAGCTGGAGGCAGAGGTAGAAGAGAAGATCGAGGCGTACATCGACGGCAGGACCGAGGAGCGCCCACTGGCCACCAGAGAAAATATCGGAAGAACCATTGATTTCGCAGCAGGACGGAACCGTTACATCGGTTACCTGATTTCCCTGCCGACCCGTTCTTTCAAGAACATACGGGTGGGCCTGGACTGCTCCAACGGAAGTTCTTCCGCCATCGCCAAGAGCGTATTCGACGCCCTGGGAGCCAAGACCTATGTCATCAACAACGAGCCGGATGGCACGAACATCAATACCAACTGTGGTTCCACTCACATCGAGGTGCTGCAGAAATTCGTCAGGGAGCAGGGTCTGGACGTGGGCTTCGCTTACGACGGAGACGCGGATCGCTGCATCGCTGTGGATGAGAACGGCGAGGTGGTAGACGGCGACCGTATCCTCTATGTGTGCGGTAAGTACATGATGGAGCAGGGCGCGCTGAAGGACAATACCATCGTGACCACGGTTATGTCCAATCTGGGACTTTACAAGGCCTGCGATCAGGTGGGAATGCGCTACGAGAAGACCGCGGTCGGAGATAAATATGTCTATGAGAATATGTCAAAGAACGGCTACCAGCTGGGTGGCGAGCAGTCCGGACATATCATTTTCAGCAAGCATGCGACCACCGGTGACGGTATCCTGACTTCCCTGAAGGTGATGGAGGTCATGCTGGAGAAGAAGGCATCTCTGGGCACCTTGGCAGGCGAGGTGAAGATTTACCCGCAGCTGCTGCAGAACCTGCGCGTACAGGATATGGACGCGACGCTGAATCATCCGGATGTACAGAAGGCCATCAAAGAGGTAGAGGAGCGTCTCGGAACCGAGGGACGCGTTCTGGTGAGAAAGAGTGGAACCGAGCCGCTGCTCCGCGTTATGGTGGAGGCTCTGACCGACGAGCTCTGCGAAGAGAGCGTACTGCATATCATCAATGCGATGAAAAGCGTATAAATAAAGGGAAAAACATACAGGGAGGATACAAAAATGAAGAAAACAGCGCTGGTCGTTATGGCAGCCGGAATCGGAAGCCGCTTCGGCGGAGGAATCAAGCAGCTGGAGCCGGTAGGACCCAATGGAGAGATTATCATGGACTATTCCATCCATGACGCTCTGGAGGCGGGCTTCAACAAGGTCGTATTCATCATCCGTAAGGATCTGGAGAAGGACTTCAGGGAGATCATCGGCAACCGTATCGAGAAGATCACCGAGGTAGCTTATGCGTTCCAGGCTATTGACAACCTGCCGGAAGGCTTTTCCGTACCGGAAGGACGAACCAAGCCCTGGGGAACCGGTCAGGCTGTACTTAGCTGCAAGGGACTTCTGGAGGAGCCATTTGTAGTGATCAACGCAGACGATTACTATGGAAAAGAAGCCTTTGTAAAGGTACACGACTATCTGGTAGCCGATCATGAGGAGACCGGAAAATTTGATTTCTGCATGGCAGGCTTTATCCTGGGCAATACCTTAAGCGATAACGGAGCCGTTACCCGTGGTATTTGCCAGGTAAAAGACGGCTTCCTGACCGATGTAGTGGAGACCGGCGGCATCGTGAAGTATGAGGGCGGCGCAGCCGTTCCGGGCGAGGGCGACAAGCTGGTTCCGGTGGACGCGAACAGCTACGTATCCATGAATATGTGGGGCCTGACGCCGGAATTCCTGGATGTGGTAGAGAGCGGATTCACCGAGTTCCTGAAGGGTGTGAAGCCGGGCGACATCAAGGCCGAGTACCTGCTCCCGGGCATCATCGACGGCCTGCTGAAGAGCGGCAAGGCCACAGTTCGCGTGCTGGAGACTAAGGATAAATGGTTCGGCGTGACCTACAAAGAGGATAAACAGTCAGTGGTAGATTCCTTCAAGAAGCTGATTGCGGACGGCGTATACAACGAGAAATTATTTTCATAAGTAAGGTTAAGGGCGTCCATAGGGCGCCCTTAAATTAGGTAAAGTATGAGTAAGACAAATAAAAAAGTAAGTATTTTTTCCTATTACGGTCCCTATCAGGGACTTTTGGCGTTAGACTTGTTTTTCGCCACCCTGGGCGCCAGCGTGACCCTGGCCATGCCCCTGATTGTCCGGTATATTACCGGTACCGTCATTTATGAGGAGAGCGGCGCGGCCTGGCAGACTATCCTGCGGTTGAGCGCGCTGATGATTGTGCTTCTGCTGGTGGAACTGGGCTGCAATTTTTATATCACGTACTGGGGACATCTGATGGGCGCGCGTATGGAATACGGCATGCGCAATGACATCTTCGAGCATTACCAGAAGCTTTCCTTCACCTTCTACGACAACCAAAAGGTGGGGCAGCTCATGTCCCGGGTCACCAACGACCTGTTTGACATTACGGAGCTTCTGCATCACGGGCCCGAGGACATCATCATTTCCCTGATTAAAATTGTGGGAGCGCTGGTGATTCTGGGCCATATCAATGTGCGTCTGACGGTTCTCACCGCCAGCTTCCTGCCCTTTATCCTGGCCTTCGCCCTGTATCTGAACAAGCGGATGAAGCGGGTCTTCAAGCAGAACCGCGTGAAAATGGCGGATATCAACGGCCAAATCGAGGACAACCTGTCCGGCATCCGGGTAGTGAAGTCCTTTGCAAACGAGGCCATTGAGATGGAGAAATTCAAGGAAGGCAACGACCGTTTCCTGGCCACCAAGCGCCACAGTTATCTCTACATGGGCACTTATCAGTCGGTGCTGAACGCCATGCTGACAGCCGTGACCATCGTGGTGGTGCTGGTGGGCTCCAGATTGATCATCGGTGGAAATATGGCCATTCCCGATTTGATTACCTTCCTTCTGTATATTGCGAACTTTACGGAGCCGGTGAAGAAGCTGATTAACTTCACCGAGCAGTTCCAGAACGGCTATTCCGGCTATACACGTTTCCGGGAAATTATGGATATCCAGCCGGATATCGCGGACAAGGCGGACGCGAAGGAGCTTACGGATGTACTGGGGACCGTGGAGTTCCGGGACGTATCCTTCCGGTATGAGGACGCCACCGAGAAGGTGCTGGATCATGTAAGTCTGAATGTGCCTGCGGGCAGCTACGTGGCTCTGGTGGGCTCCTCGGGTGGCGGCAAAACGACCCTGTGCAGCCTGATTCCCCGGTTCTACGATGTGACCGGCGGAAGCGTCTGCATCGATGGAAATGACGTGCGCGACGTGACTCTGCAAAGTCTTCGGAACAACATCGGCATCGTGCAGCAGGACGTGTACCTCTTTGCCGGTACAGTCATGGACAACATTCTCTACGGCAGGCCGGACGCCACCCGGGAGGAAGTCATCAAGGCGGCGAAAAATGCCAACGCCCACGATTTTATTATGGAGCTGCCGGACGGTTACGACACCGACATCGGCCAGCGGGGCGTGAAGCTCTCCGGCGGCCAGAAGCAGCGGCTGTCCATCGCGAGAGTTTTCCTGAAGAACCCGCGCATCCTCATTTTTGATGAGGCTACCAGTGCCTTGGACAACGAGAGCGAGCGCATCGTGCAGGAATCCCTGGAAACTCTGGCGAAGGATCGGACCACCTTTGTCATCGCTCACCGCCTGTCCACGATTCGCAATGCGGAGCGTATACTGGTACTGACCGAGGATGGCATCGCGGAAGAAGGTACTCATGAGGAGCTGATGGCCATGCACGGGGCCTACGAGAAGCTCTACAATATGTAAAAACTGAGAAAAAGAAAAAAGCGTGGAGTTACTTGAACTTCATGCTTTTTTGCGTTAAAATAAATATTCAGGAAAAATGAGTGGAATACTGAGAGAAAAGAAAATGATATAAAAGGGAAAAATTTATGGAAGTAAAAATGAAACGTCCGGAGATGGAGGACCGGGAATTGTTGAACCGGTATCTGTCCTATGCGGATACCAGAAGCTGTGAGATGGTCTTCGGTAATATTTATCTGTGGTCTCGGTTTTATAATACGGGCTTTGCCATTGTGGAGGACAATCTGGTGCTTGGCGAGGTGGACGGCGTCTATTCTTACACCTTTCCGGTGGGACCGGGAGATAAGAAAAAGACGATTGACGTATTGATGGAGCATTGTAAGGAAAATGGAGAAATTTTTCAACTCCATAACATTACCAGAGAGGATTTCGCAAAACTGGATGAACTGTATCCGGATCGTTTTGAGATTAAGTTTGACCGGGATTATGCGGATTATGTGTACGAGACTGAGAAGCTGGCGAAGCTCTCCGGTAAGAAGTATCACAGCAAGAAGAATCATGTGAATAAATTCATGAGCCTCTACGAGGACTGGGCCTATGAGCCAATTACCAAAGACAATGTGGAAGAGTGCTTCCAGATGGTGCTGGCGTGGCGGCATGAGAACGGCTGCGACGGGGACGAGGAGAAGAACGCAGAGATCTGCGTGGCACAGAACGCCCTGCGGCTCTTCGATGAGCTGGGATTCAAGGGCGGCGCGCTTCGCGTAGGCGGCAAAATCGTGGCCTGCACCATTGGCGAGCCGGGCATCAGGAAGGACACCATGATTGTCCATATTGAGAAGGCCCTGACCGGGATACAGGGAGCTTACACAGTCATTAACCAGCAGTTTGCTCTGCATGAAGGCGCTGCGTATCAGTATCTGAATCGGGAAGAGGATCTGGGCGAGGAAGGCCTGCGCCAAGCAAAAATGTCTTACAAACCTGTATTTTTAATTGAAAAAGGGGTTGTAAGAGAGCGCGGACTACTGTAAGCTATACTATTATCATTCAAAAGAGGAGTCAGATTATGAAAGCATGGGAAGCCAATGTCCGCAAAGTTGTTCCCTATACACCGGGCGAACAGCCGAACCGGCCGGGCATGATCAAACTGAATACCAATGAAAATCCATACCCGCCTGCGCCGGGCGTGCGGAAGGCCCTGGAGGAGCTGGATATCGACCGTCTGCGTCTCTATCCGGATCCGGCAGCGTCGGAGCTTGTGAATGCGCTGGCAGAGTACTATCATAAGGATCCGTCCTGTATCTTCGTGGGCGTGGGTTCCGACGACGTCATTGCCATGGCGTTCCAGACTTTTTTTAATTCGGATAAGCCGATTTTGTTCCCGGATATCAGCTATTCCTTTTACAGCGTCTGGGCGGATCTGTTTGGCATCCGATACGAGCGCCCTGCTCTGGATGAGAACTTCCGGATTGTAAAGAAAGACTATTTTAAGGAAAACGGCGGAATCATTTTCCCGAACCCCAATGCTCCCACAGGTATCTACATGGAGCTTTCGGAGGTGGAGGAAATCATCGCGAAGAATCCGGAGAGTATTGTGATTGTGGACGAGGCCTATGTGGATTTCGCAGGTCCTTCCGCGCTGGAACTGGTGGATAAGTATGACAACCTGCTGGTGGTACAGACCTTCTCCAAGTCCCGTTCTATGGCCGGTATGCGGATCGGCTTCGCCATAGGACAGCCGGAGCTTATCAAATACCTGAATGATGTAAAATATTCCTTTAATTCCTACACCATGAATCTGCCGAGCCTGAAGCTTGGGGCGGCTGCGGTGAAGGATGAGGCTTATTTTAGAGAAACGGTTGGAAAAATTGTGGCAACGAGAGAGCGCGTGAAGAAGGAGCTTGCCGAGCTTGGCTTTACGTTCCCGGACTCCCGATCCAACTTTATTTTCGCCACACATAAAGAGTGGCCCGCAAAGGAGCTCTTTGAGGAACTAAAGAAAGAAGACATCTATGTGCGTTATTTCGCGTCTCCGCGAATCGATAATTATCTGCGGATTACCGTGGGCACAGATGAAGAAATGGATGCATTACTTGCATTCCTGCGAAAGAAAGGAAATTAATTTATTATGACAGAGACACTGGTACAATGGTTTGTGCAGAATCTGGGAGGATCTGCGGCAAAGGAACTGATTATTTTCATCATTTCGATGATCCCGATTCTGGAGCTCCGCGGCGGCCTTCTGGCAGCCGGGCCGGCCTTTCTGAACGTGCCCATGTGGCGCGCGATCCCCATCTGCATCATCGGCAATCTGATTCCGGTGCCGTTTATTCTGCTTTTTATTACGAAGATTTTTACTTGGCTGAAGGGTACGAAGCATCTGAAGCCCTTTGTGGAAAAGATGGAAAACCGGGCCATGAACAAGAAGGAACAGATCGAGAAATACGAGTTCTGGGGCCTGCTGCTGTTCGTAGGTATCCCACTTCCGGGCACCGGTGCCTGGACCGGTTCCCTGATTGCGGCGCTGCTTGGCATCAAGTTTAAGAAGGCATTTCCGGCGGTATGCTTAGGTATTCTGCTGGCGTCCTTCATTATGACGGTGCTGTCCTATACCGTCATCGGCGGTATCTTTGCTTAACATTTGTGGTGTGATTGCTTTTAATGAGGTGAGTTTTTATGCTGCATTTAGAGAAGAAACTGTTTTTTATCTATAATCCCCATGCGGGAAAAGAGAATATCAAAGGAAAGCTGTACGGTATCATCCAGGCCATGTCCGACGCTGGTTACGCGATTACCATTTACCCGACCCGGGCGCCCCAGGACGCCATCGAGCAGATCCGGAATCTGCCGGATGATTACGACCTGGTGGTCTGCAGCGGCGGCGACGGAACTCTCGATGAGGTTATGACCGGTATGATGTACAGGAAGCATAAGATTCCGGTGGGCTATATCCCGGCGGGTTCCTGTAATGATTTTGCCAGATCCTTACAGATTCCCAATAATATGGATCGAGCGGCGGAGATCGCCGTGCGGGGCGTCAATTATGCCATCGACGTGGGCTCCTTAAACGAACGCAATTTTATCTATGTGGCGGCCTTTGGTATCTTCACCGACGTATCCTATACCACCAAGCAGGAAGTGAAGAACGTGCTGGGCCACATGGCTTACGTGCTGGAGGGCATGAAGCAGCTCATGAACGTAAAGTCCTATCAGCTTAAGGTCACCAGCGACGAGGCAAGCTTCGAGGGGGATTTCCTCTTTGGCATGATTACCAATTCCAAGTCGGTGGGCGGCTTTAAGAGTATCGTCGGGAAAAATGTGATTTTCGACGACGGCGTCTTTGAAATGACGTTCATCACGCGTCCGAAGAACCCCATGGAGCTGCAGGAGATTCTGGCGGCGCTTCTGATCGAGCAGATTGATACCAAGTATATGTACTCCTTCCGGAGCTCACGGGTGGTCATCGAATCCGAGGAGCCGGTGCCCTGGACGCTGGACGGCGAGTTTGGCGGAGAGCATACCCACGTGGAGATCACGAATAACCAGAGGGCGGTGGAGATCCGCATGCCCGAGGAAGTGCGGGATACTCTGGTGGAGGAAGAGGAAGAAGGTTATTAGGATTTAAATAGTGAACTGCAAGAATAGCCTGGGTCCCCCTTGGGAACAACGCGGATTTTGCTACTCCTCGCAGGCGGCTTATACGCATCTGACCGGCAAACTCGGGCCTAAAGGCCCTCAGACAGTGCCTCCTTCAGATGCTGCCAGCCTGCTCGTCCCTACGCAAAATTCGCTAACGTTCCCAAGGGGGACCCAGGCTATTCTTGCAGGGATTTACTTCATAGAGTGATAAACGGATAGTAGCAGAAATAATAAAAAACGAGGGTATTTTATATCGACAGCAGAAAAAAATCGTGTTAAAGTAATAGGCAAAGAAATTTTTGTGAAATATAGTAACAGATGACAAAAAGAATACAGGGAGAGGACTATGGAAGGGAAGACGAATATTTCCGAGATTTTCGGCGAAAATGTGTTTAATGATACGGTGATGCAGGAGCGTCTGCCGAAGAAGATCTATAAGGAGCTGAAGCAGACTATCCGGGAGGGCAAGGAGCTGGACCTGGCTGTGGCTGATGTGGTGGCTCATGAGATGAAGGAGTGGGCTCTGGAGCAGGGCGCGACCCATTATACCCACTGGTTCCAGCCTCTGACCGGCGCGACGGCGGAGAAGCACGACGCGTTTCTGTCCGCTCCGAAGGCGGACGGCAAGGTGCTGATGGAGTTTTCCGGTAAGGAACTGGTAAAGGGCGAGCCGGATGCGTCTTCCTTCCCATCGGGAGGCTTACGCGCCACCTTCGAGGCGAGAGGCTATACGGCCTGGGACTGCACGTCTCCGGCATTTGTAAAGAAGGACGAGGATGGAT
The DNA here is from genome assembly GCF_025567165.1 of Laedolimicola ammoniilytica. Taxonomy (NCBI): domain Bacteria; kingdom Bacillati; phylum Bacillota; class Clostridia; order Lachnospirales; family Lachnospiraceae; genus Laedolimicola; species Laedolimicola ammoniilytica. The sequence continues at coordinate 165,183 of NZ_JAOQKC010000002.1, read as the reverse complement.
CCAGAGCGATTCTGTATATTCCGACGGCATTTTGCTCTTATAAGGGCGAGGCGCTCGACCAGAAGACACCGCTCCTTCGTTCCATGGAGGCCATTAACAGGCAGTCCTTACGGCTTCTCCGGCTGTTTGGAAATACCACCTCCCATCGGGTGACACCGTCTGTCGGTGTGGAGCAGGAGTATTTCCTGGTGGATCGTGAAAAATATCTGAAACGCAAGGACCTGATTTTTACGGGCCGGACCCTCTTTGGCGCCATGCCGCCGAAGGGACAGGAGCTGGACGATCACTACTTCGGCGTGATCCGGGAGCGGATCGCGGATTTCATGGAGGATGTGAATAAGGAGCTGTGGAAGTTGGGCGTGTCGGCCAAGACCCAGCACAACGAGGTGGCTCCGGGACAGCATGAGCTGGCTCCCATTTACGCCGAGTGCAATGTGGCCGTAGATCACAACCAGTTGATTATGGAGACGCTGAAGAAGGTGGCTTATCTTCACGGCTTGCAGTGCCTGCTCCATGAGAAGCCCTTCGCCGGGGTCAATGGTTCCGGTAAGCACAATAACTGGTCCCTGACCACCGACGACGGCATCAACCTGCTGGAGCCGGGCAAGACGCCCCATGAGAACATTCAGTTCCTGCTGGTGCTGACCTGTATCCTGAAGGCTGTGGACGAGCATGCGGCCCTGCTTCGGGAGTCGGCTTCCGATGTGGGCAATGATCACCGTTTGGGCGCCAACGAGGCGCCGCCCGCGATCATTTCTGTTTATCTGGGCGACCAGCTGGAGGATGTGTTGTATCAGCTCATCAGCACCGGCGAGGCGACCCATAGCCTGAAGGGCGGCCATCTGCACACCGGTGTGCGGACCCTGCCGGATTTCGCCAAGGACGCCACCGACCGGAACCGTACATCTCCCTTCGCCTTTACCGGAAATAAATTTGAGTTCCGTATGGTGGGCTCCCGGGATTCTGTGGCAGAGCCCAACGTGGTGCTGAATACCATTGCCGCTGAAGCATTTTCTGACGCCTGCGACGTGCTGGAGAAGGCGGAAGACTTTGACCTGGCTGTTCACGACCTGATTAAGCAGTATGCTTCCGAGCATCAGCGCATCGTCTTCAATGGAAATGGTTACTCGGACGAGTGGGTAGCAGAGGCAGAGCGCCGTGGCCTTCCGAATATCAAGACCATGGTGGACTCCATTCCGGTGCTGACGGAAGAGAAGACCGTAGCGCTCTTTGAGAAGTTTGGCGTCTTCACCCGTGCGGAACTGGAATCCCGTGCGGAGATCCAGTACGAGGCTTATTCCAAGGCGATCAACATTGAAGCACGTTCCATGATTGATATTGCCAGCAAGCATATCATTCCGTCTGTGCTCCAGTACACCACCGCCCTGGCGACCTCCATCAACCAGATCCGTTCTGCCTGTGCCGAGGCCAACATCAGCGTGCAGATCGAGCTCTTAAAGGATTGCTCATCCCTGCTGGCCGCCACGAAGGCAGCCCTGAAGGCTTTAACGGAAGTGACCGAGCAGGCTGCAGCCACGGCAGAAGGCCGGGAGAGAGCTGTTTATATTCTGGAAAATGTAGTTCCCGCCATGGCAGCCCTCCGACAGCCTGTAGACAAGCTGGAGATGCTGGTAGCCAAGGATATGTGGCCGATGCCGTCTTATGGGGATCTGCTGTTTGAAGTATAGAATTATGCAATTTTACAGAAAATAATAAAATAAATTGAAAAAAACCTGTAACATTGCAAAAAAATGAAAGTTTTATGATTTTACACTTGATTTTTGAAAAAAAGCGGTGTAAGGTATTAGCATATTTGAAAGCGATGTGAACGAGGGCGTTCCGGTTATAGCCGGAACGCCCTTTTTTGATCGGATTCTATTACAAGCAGAAAGGTGGAGTCTATTATGAGTGAATTTACGAATGTAGCTGAAATCTTTGGTTCCAACGTATTCAACGACGCAGTGATGCAGGAGCGTCTGCCGAAGAAGGTGTATAAGGAGCTGAAAAAGACCATCGAGGAGGGCAAGGAGCTTGACCTGGCCACAGCCGACGTCATTGCCCATGAGATGAAGGAATGGGCCATCGAGAAGGGCGCTACCCATTACACCCACTGGTTCCAGCCGCTGACCGGCGTGACCGCTGAGAAGCATGATTCCTTTATCAGCGCTCCGGATAAGAACGGCAAGGTGCTGATGAGTTTTTCCGGCAAAGAGCTGATCAAGGGCGAGCCGGACGCATCTTCCTTCCCGTCAGGCGGACTTCGCGCAACCTTCGAGGCGAGAGGCTATACTGCATGGGACTGCACCTCTCCCGCATTTGTAAGACAGGATGCAGCAGGCGCAACCCTTTGTATTCCGACCGCGTTCTGTTCCTATACAGGCGAAGCGCTTGACCAGAAGACGCCGCTCTTACGTTCCATGGAAGCCATCAATACAGAAGCGCTGAGACTGCTGCGTCTCTTCGGAAATACCACATCCAGGAGAGTGACCCCGTCTGTAGGACCGGAGCAGGAGTACTTCCTGGTAGACAAGGCAAAATATCTGCAGAGAAAAGACCTGATTTACACTGGCCGTACCCTGTTCGGAGCCATGCCTCCCAAGGGACAGGAGCTTGATGACCATTACTTCGGAAATATCCGTCAGCGTATCGCAGCCTTCATGAAGGAGGTCAACGAGGAGCTGTGGAAGCTGGGTGTCACAGCCAAGACCCAGCACAATGAGGTAGCTCCGGCGCAGCATGAGCTGGCACCAATTTACGCCGAGTGCAATGTGGCCGTAGACCACAACCAGATCGTTATGAAGACCCTGAAAATGGTGGCCTGCCGTCACGGACTGCAGTGCCTGCTTCATGAGAAGCCCTTCGCAGGCGTGAATGGTTCCGGTAAGCATAACAACTGGTCTATCACCACAGACGACGGCATCAACCTGCTGGATCCGGGCACCACACCCCATGAGAATATTCAGTTCCTGCTGGTGCTGGCCTGCATCCTGAAAGCCGTCGATACACACGTAGACCTGCTCCGTGAGTCCGCGGCAGATGTCGGAAACGATCACCGTCTGGGCGCAAACGAGGCGCCGCCTGCTATCATCTCCGTATTCCTGGGCGAGCAGCTGGAGGACGTGGTAGAGCAGCTCATCAGCACCGGCGAGGCGACACACAGCCTGAAGGGCGGAAAGCTGGAGACCGGCGTGAAGACCCTGCCGGATCTGACCAAGGACGCCACCGACCGTAATCGTACTTCACCGTTTGCCTTCACCGGCAACAAGTTCGAGTTCCGTATGGTAGGATCCAAGGATTCCATCGCGGCTCCGAACATCGTGCTGAACACCATCGTGGCAGAGGCGTTCGCGGAAGCATCCGACGTACTGGAGAAGGCGGAAGACTTTGATCTGGCGGTTCATGACCTGATTAAGAAATATCTGACCGAGCACCAGAGAATCGTATTCAATGGAAACGGTTACTCCGACGCATGGGTAGAGGAGGCAGAGCGCCGCGGACTTCCGAACATCAAGTCTATGGTAGACGCTATCCCGGCCCTGACCACCGACAAGGCCATCGGTCTGTTTGAGAAGTTCCACGTATTCACCAAGGCTGAGCTGGAATCCCGTGCGGAGATTCAGTATGAGACCTACGCCAAGGCGATTAACATCGAGGCCAAGGCCATGATCGATATCGCAAGCAAGCAGATCATCCCGGCAGTTATCAAGTACACCAAGTCTCTGGCAGACACCGTGAACTCCGTAACTGCGGCAGGCGCGGAGGCAAGCGTACAGAGCGAGCTTCTGGCTGAGACGAGCGGCCTGCTTTCTGATACCAAGGTAGCCCTGCAGAAGCTGATGGACCTTGACAAGAAGTCCGAGGAGGTTCCGGAGGGAACCGAACTGGCACACTATTTCCACGAGGAAATCGTACCGGCTATGGCCGAGCTTCGTGCCCCGGTTGACGCTCTGGAGATGATCGTTGACAAAGAGATGTGGCCGATGCCGTCCTACGGCGACCTGATGTTTGAGGTATAAGAAGTACATAATATAGGAAAGAAAGGGAGCTTTGCCGTCCGGCGGGGCTCCTTTTTCGGGCTATTTTCGGGCTGTTTCGCACATTTCCCTTGCGTCCGTGTACGCCCTTTGCTATACTTAAAAATAGCGCACAGACGCGAATTGTATAAAGAAAGAGGTGGGAAAATGGTAGAATTAGATCAGTTTAAATATACACTGAACGGCTATCAGGGACCATTAGTAGAATTGAGGGATTCACTTTGACCTGGCTAACAAGGCAAAGCGAATCGAAGAATTAGAGAGAGAGATGGAGGCTCCCGGCTACTGGGACGATCCCGAAAAGTCCCAGGAGGGCATGAAGGAGCTGAAGAACTTAAAGGATGAGGCAGAGGATTATCACGCCTTAGAGCAGCAGTATGAGGATATCGAGACCCTGATCGAGATGGGCAATGAGGAAAATGACCCGGATCTGGTGCCGGAGGTCCAGGCGGAGCTGGAGGCTTTCGCGGCGAAGCTGGATTCCATGACCATCAAGACCCTGCTGTCCGGCGAATATGACCGCAACAACGCGATTCTGAAGCTGAACGCCGGCGCGGGTGGCACCGAGAGCTGCGATTGGGCGGGTATGCTGTACCGCATGTATACACGCTGGGCGGAACGCCATGGCTTTACCGTAGAGGTACTGGACTATCTGGACGGCGATGAGGCCGGTATCAAGTCGGTCACCTTCCAGGTCAACGGCGAGAATGCCTACGGCTATTTGAAGTCTGAGAAGGGCGTCCACCGTCTGGTGCGTATCTCACCGTTTAACGCCCAGGGCAAGCGGCAGACCTCCTTTGTATCCCTGGACGTCATGCCGGATATCGAGGGCGATATCAATGTGGAGATTCGGGATGAGGACTTACGTATCGACACGTATCGTTCCAGCGGCGCGGGCGGCCAGCACATCAATAAGACCTCTTCGGCCATCCGTATCACCCATCTGCCCACGGGCATCGTGGTACAGTGCCAGAATGAGCGTTCCCAGTTCCAGAACAAGGATAAGGCCATGCAGATGCTGAAGGCCAAGCTGTACTTGCTGGAACAGCAGAAGAATCAGGAGATGCTCTCCGGTATCCGGGGCGAGGTCAAGGACATCGGCTGGGGCAACCAGATCCGTTCTTATGTAATGCAGCCCTATACCCTGGTGAAGGATCACCGCACCGGGCAGGAAATCAGCAATGTGAACGCGGTGCTGGACGGCAATATTGATCCGTTTATCAATGCGTATCTGAAATGGATTACGGTGAAACCGGAAGAAGAATAGAATATGCGCATTTTCAGATGTAGGAAATTCGTAAGAATTTTCTACATCCTTTTACTTGCAATCTTTTGTATTGTGTGATACGATTCTAACAGTTTAATCCACGACAGACATACAAGTGTTTCTGGATAACGAACATGGAGGGAAAAGATGTCAGAAAAAAGCAAGTATTTTGTAGTCACACAGAAGGCAGTCCCCGAGGTGCTTCTGAAGGTGGTGGAGGCTAAGCGTCTTCTGGACTCTTCCAAGGCCATTACCGTGCAGGAGGCCACAGACCGGGTGGGTATCAGTCGGAGCTCCTTCTATAAATATAAGGATGATATTTTTCCCTTCCATGACAATTCCAAGGGAAAAAGCATCACCTTTGTATTGCAGATGGACGACGAGCCGGGACTTCTGTCCCTGGTCTTAAAAACCATTGCGGATTATAAGGGCAATGTGCTGACGATTCATCAGACCATTCCGATCAACGGCGTGGCCTCCCTGACCCTGACGGTGGATATTCTGCCGACCACGGGGGATGTATCGTCCATGATCGATCAGATAGAGAGCCAGCCCGGCATCCATTATCTGAAGATCTTAGCAAGTGAATAGAGGTTCACAAATAAGATTAACAAAAGGAGCAAAAGACAAATGATTCAGATAGCAGTTATGGGCTACGGAACCGTAGGCTCAGGCGTGGTAGAGGTCCTGAACACCAACCAGGCATCCATCGACAAGCGTGTAGGCGAAGAGGTTCGCGTCAAATATGTACTGGATCTGCGTGATTTCCCGGGCGATCCGGTAGAATCCGTTCTGGTTCACGATTTCGAGACCATTGTAAATGATCCCGAGGTAAAAGTAGTGGTCGAGGTTATGGGAGGCGTGGAACCTGCGTATACCTTTACCAAGCGGTGTCTGCTGGCAGGAAAGAGCGTATGCACCTCCAATAAGGCTCTGGTGGCGGCCCACGGCGCGGAGCTTCTGCAGATCGCGAAGGATAAGAATCTGAACTATCTCTTTGAGGCCAGCGTAGGCGGTGGCATCCCGATTATCCGTCCCCTTCAGACCTGTCTCACCGCAGACGAGATCGTGGAAATCAGCGGTATCCTGAACGGAACCACCAACTATATCCTGACCAATATGACCTACGGCGGAGCAAATTTTGATGACGCCCTGAAGGACGCCCAGGAGAAGGGCTATGCGGAGCGCAATCCGGAAGCGGATGTGGAAGGCCACGACGCCTGCCGGAAAATCGCGATCCTGACTTCCCTGGTAAGTGGTCAGAGAGTGGATTTTGAAGATATCTATACCGAGGGCATCACGAAAGTAACCGCTGAGGATATCAAGTATGCCGATAAGCTTGGACGCGTGATCAAGCTTCTGGCTATGAGTAAAAAAGAGGCGGACGGCAAATATTACGCTATGGTAGCGCCGTTCCTCATCGACGCAGCGAACCCGCTTTACAATGTAAACGGCGTATTCAATGTCATTTTCGTGGAAGGCAATATGCTGGGCGATTCCATGTTCTATGGAAGCGGAGCCGGAAAGCTTCCGACTGCCAGCGCTGTGGCAGCCGATGTGGTAGACGCATGCAAGAACCTGAACGAGAATCTGGGCTTTTACTGGAGCGATGAGAAGCTGGTTCTGGGCGATACCAAAGATGACAAGAGACGCTTTCTGGTTCGCGTGAAGGGCGACGCCCAGGCGGATGCAGCGGCCATGAAGGCCCTGTTCGGACCGGTGGATCTGGTAGATGCAGGGGTTGAGGGCGAGTTTGGATTTGTGACGGTCAGCTTAAGCGAAGCAGAGTATGCGGAGCGCGCCGCGAAGACCGACGCCATCCTGAACCGCATTCGTGTGGAGGGATAAGAAGCAATGAAGTATGTGATTGTATTGGGCGATGGTATGGCCGACGAGCCCATCGAGGCCCTGGGAGGCAAGACGCCGCTTGAATACGCCGCGACGCCGACCATGGATGAGATGGCGCAGAAGTCCGAGATCGGACTGGCGCATACCATTCCCGAAGGTATGAAGCCGGGCAGCGACACGGCGAACCTGTCGGTACTGGGATATGACCCGAAGAAATATTATACCGGACGCTCCCCGCTGGAGGCCTTAAGCATCGGCGTGGATATGAAGCCCGACGATATCGCCCTTCGGACCAACCTGATTACCGTATCCGACGGCGATGAGCCTTATGAAGAAAAGACGATTATCGATCACAGCTCCAGCGAAATCAGTACCGAGGACGCGGCGATTCTGCTGGACGCAGTTCGGAAGGAACTGGAAAATGATACCTATCATTTCTATGTGGGAACCAGCTACCGCCATCTGCTCATCTGGAATCAGGGCAGCGTGGTAGAGCTGACTCCGCCCCACGATGTGTTGGGACAGAAGGCGGGCGATCATCTGCCGTCGGATCCGGTTCTCCGGGAGATGCAGAAGAAAAGCTATGAGATTCTCTCAAAACATCCCATCAACCTGGAGAGGAAGGCCAGAGGCCTGAATCCGGCCAACTCCTGCTGGTTCTGGGGCGCGGGCACCCGTCCGGCTTTAAGCTCTTTTGAAGAGAAGAATCACAAAAAAGGCGCCATGATTTCCGCGGTAGACCTTCTGAAGGGCATCGCCGTGGGAGCAGGCATGAAAAATATCGAGGTGGAGGGGGCCAATGGTCAGCTTCACACCAATTATGAGGGCAAGGCCCAGGCGGCCGCAGACGTGCTTTTGAAAGAGGGCTATGACTTCGTCTATGTCCATGTGGAGGCTCCCGATGAGATGGGCCACCAGGGCAGCGTGGAGCGGAAAGTCCAGGCCATCGAATATCTGGATCAGCGTCTGATCGTCCATTTGAAAGAAGCTCTGGACGCCTCCGGCGAGGATTACCGGATGATGATTCTGCCGGATCACCCGACCCCGATTTGTGTGCGGACCCATACCAGCGATCCGATTCCCTATCTGCTCTATGACAGCAGAAAGGCTTTCGCAGGAAGCGCGGGTGTCTATAATGAAAAGGCAGCGCAGGCGAGCGGCATCGAAGTGATGCACGGCTACGAGCTGATTGACAAACTGTTTGAGGAGAAATAGCAATGCTGATAGTGAAAAAATTTGGCGGAACCTCTGTAGGCGATAAGGAGCGCATCATGAATGTGGCGCGAAGATGCGCAGAGGATTTCAAGAAGGGTAACGACATCGTGCTGGTTCTTTCCGCAATGGGCAAGACCACAGACGAGCTGATTGCCAAGGCAAAGGACATCAATCCGAACCCGCCCAAGCGGGAGCTGGATATGCTGCTGACCACCGGAGAACAGATTTCCGTAGCTATGATGGCCATGGCTTTCGATACCATGGATATCCCGGCGATATCCCTGAATGCGTTCCAGGTCCGGATGCACACCACCCGGGTACATGGCAACGCGCGTCTGAAGCGCATCGATACCGACCGTATCATGCACGAGCTGGAGCACCGCCGTATCGTCATCGTGACCGGCTTCCAGGGCGTGAATAAATACGACAACTATACCACACTGGGCCGCGGTGGCTCCGACACCACAGCCGTAGCGCTGGCGGCAGCCCTGCATGCGGACGCCTGCGAGATCTATACCGATGTGGACGGCGTATACACCGCCGATCCGCGTATCGTGCCGAAGGCCCGCAAGCTGGATGAGATTACCTATGATGAAATGCTGGATCTGGCGACGCTTGGCGCAGGCGTTCTGCACAACCGTTCCGTGGAGATGGCGAAGAAATACGGCGTGCAGCTTGTGGTACGCTCCAGCTTAAATGATCATGAAGGAACCATTGTGAAGGAGGAAACGAGTGTGGAAAGAATGTTAATCAGCGGCGTAGCGCTGGATCGAAATACAGCCAGAATTTCAGTCATCGGTCTGAAGGATGAGCCGGGCATGGCCTTCCGTCTCTTCAATATGCTGGCAAAAGAGGGCATTAACGTAGACGTGATTCTGCAGTCCATCGGACGTGAGAACAGCAAGGATATTTCTTTTACCGTATCCCGGGACGAGGCGGATCAGGCTGTGAAGATCATCGAGGCCAATAAGGCCCGCATTGGCTGCAACAGCATCTCCTGCAACAAGGAAGTGGTCAAGGTCTCCATCGTAGGCGCAGGCATGATGTCCAATCCGGGTGTGGCTGCGAAGATGTTCGAGGCGCTGTTCAATGAGAATATCAATATCAATATGATTTCCACATCGGAGATTCGTATCACTGTGCTGATCAACGAAAAAGATGCAGAGAGAGCAGTGAATGCGGTACATGACGCATTCGGTCTGGAAGAGTAAAAAAAAACACTTGCCAAACGGGCCAAAGTGTGGTAGCATATCTAATGTTCAGGACATTTCTGTTCTGCCACACGATGGCCCCCAGGGGCAGCGTTAGATATAAGATGAGGCTCCTTGGTCAAGCGGTTAAGACATCGCCCTTTCACGGCGGTAACACGGGTTCGATTCCCGTAGGAGTCATTTACGGACCCATAGCTCAGTTGGTTAGAGCAACCGGCTCATAACCGGTCGGTCCTGGGTTCGAGTCCCCGTGGGTCCACTTTTAAAAAGTAAACCTTATAATTTCATATGGCCCGATGGCTCAGTTGGTTAGAGCGCCGCCCTGTCACGGCGGAGGTCGTGGGTTCGAGTCCCATTCGGGTCGCTTGCACTGTTAGTGCATATGCCGGCATGGCGGAACTGGCAGACGCACAGGACTTAAAATCCTGCGGGACTAACCTCCCGTACCGGTTCGATTCCGGTTGCCGGCATGAAAGAGAATCGCTGAATTCCTTATAAAATAAGGGGTTCAGTGATTTTTTTATGGCGAAAACCAGAGGTGCATCACAGGTGCATACAATTTTTGGAAAAAACCGAGTTGACTTTTTGCAGTACCGAATCATTGGTACTGATTTTTTTTATGTAATGAGTAGTCATTGCAAGCGTAGTATGACCTAACATATTCTGCAGCTCTGGGAGCGTAACTCCTTCATGGTAAAGAATAGAGGCAGTTGAAAATCGGACCTTATGCGAAGAGCGGTATGGTATGTTAAGCTCTGTGCAGCATTTTTTCAGGTGATCATTGTAGGTACCCGTGGTCAGGGTCACGGAGTCTTTTATAAACATATAAGGACTGTTGGGATTACGATCCTTGATTTTCTGGATAATACGAAGCGCTTCATCAGGAAGTGGAAGCCAGCGTATACCCTCGGATGCGTGTCCCTTTATGTCTTCTTCAATTTCATTCTTATAATTCATCAAACGACATATGTGAATGTAATTCCCATAAACATCATCAAATCGAAGTCCTTTAAGTTCCCCGATTCGTAGTGTTAAATGAAACTGCAGACGAATGGCCAAGGAATACAAGTCTTCTTCATCTTTGAGATGATCCAGAATCATAAGACGTTCTTCTTCGGTATAAGGCATGATAGAATTGTTTTCTGGCTTATATGTGAATTTCCGGTAATCAATCTCGCTTAATGGGTTGTGAATTATAATGCCTTTCTCAATGGCATAGTAAATAATGCCATTCATGATACTTTTCATATTATTAAATCGCTTACGGGTCAGAGTACGATTTTTAGTAATAGAGCGGAAGAAAACAATGTAGTTTGGTGCCTCCAAACTCCGGAGAGGAAGCAAGGTGATTTCTTTTCCCTTCAGAAGAGAATTCCACACATACTGATCCTCTTTGATAGTTTTTTCTTTTGCAGGGGACTCGTTTAAGCGGTATTCAATCCATTCTGGATACAAAGATGCAAGTGAAGCATTTTGGGAGCCAAAATAGAATTCATATAATTTGTCAATAAGGTTCTTGTACGTCCCCCCTGTCATTTGGCTTCCATTTGCCATTTTGGTGACAAATCTGCCGTCAGCACGTTGATTAAAAGCATAGTGGTGAACATTCTTTACAGCTTTTTCTTTTAACATATGTAATTGTTTTTTACCCTCTGATGTATCAATCATATCAGCGGATAGTATCATTTGCAAACACTTAATTTGTTCATTTAATACTGTAAGCATAGTTTCACCAATGAAAAATATAGTAGTAACGCAAAAATAAGGGGAATTTTGTGTATAGGAAAAATACCTTTAGGGTGTAAGATGCTTTACCATAAAGGTTTACTTAGAATAAATTAGAATAGAGCAAATTGTTTATATAGCTATAATTAAGCGCCTTTTTCATCAGGCATATCATTTTCGATTTTCAAGAGGCGGTATACACAGTCCTGTGTTACCGGATCCGAATTACGCATAGTAAGAATTAGTGTCTGTTCAGAAGAGGACAGAAGTGTTTTTTTGTAAGGACCGCTGGTATACTCCAACTCATCTACATCTGACCGGGCAAAGCTATCAAGGGTCACATGGAAGTGATCACAAAGTTTGATCAGAGTAGAAATCCGTAGATCTGATGAGCTGCGAACAAAGATGTTCTGAATTGTGGTGTAGGGGATACCAGTTGCCTCTGAGACAGCGGTTCGTGTTTCGCCTGTCTGTTCCATAAGATACACTAATTTTTCAATAATGGTCATATCAATAACTCCCTTATTTTTAATTTAGGATTATTATACATCAAAAAATACCCAAAGTAAAGTATAATAATACGAATAGTTAATACTGATTTGAGGCACAAAACCACAAAATATTTACAAAAAAGCACCATTATGATAGAATTGTGCATACAAAAATGGAGTGCAAAATGCTTGACAAGCAAAATAGACGATCATACAATTACTCTATTGAGTAAAAACGAATAAAACACACAGTTAAGATAATGAGAGGGAAAGCGTATGAAGTCTATTTATCCAAATCTGGTAAAAATACTCAATCGAGAAAAGATTACTGTGATGGATGTAGCGATGGAGTTGTGTGTGCCGACAGATGAAGTAATAGAAAGATTGTCCGGTGCAAAGGAATTCTCATATGATGATTGCCAGATCATCATGCAGCGCATATTTAAGGGGAGATATACCTGGGATTACATTTGGTGGTGTGACCGGAATGAGCTGCAATGATAGCTATGGCAAAGTACAGGAGATACGAAGTTGAAGAAAAAATTATGTCCAAGAGAATTTCGCAGCTTAACATATGCTGATAAAGCAATGATCCAATATCTGAGCCATCAGGGGCAGACACTAGAGTATATAAGTGAAGTCCTGGATATAGATATGGATTTATTGGCTGCAGAATACAATCAATATAATCATAATGGCAAATATTACGCAAAATGGGCTTGGGAGCATAGGGACTTATGAGGAGGCAGACATATGAAAAATCCGGAGAAAGATTTTGAAGCGATAAAACAGAGAGAGTATAAAGTGGTAAAACATAATGCTCTTATAGAATCGGTAGTCCCTTACATGGATAAAGTGACTAAACAAAAACATATATTAAAGGCAGTCGAACAAAGAGCTGTGAATTTTATTTTAAGCTTAATTTCGCCGAATTGTGAACTTCAAAGGAATCTTAGATTTACATCTGAAGGTGCTCTGGAAGTGGAATTTCCAATTTCTCAATATTGTAATACATGTGGCCTTTCTATTTGTGGAAAAAATTATAAGGACATTAAGGCTACTTTACAAAATATAGCTACACGCGGATTTTGGTTGGATGACAAAAAAGGTAATAGCTTTCTATTTACGTGGATTACAACACCTAAAATCAATAGTGATGATGGAACAATTATAGTGACCATTCCTGAGCCGGTGGTGCCACTTCTGATTAAGCTTACAGATAATTTTACTGTGTTCTCATTAAAGGAAACGTTGGGGCTTAGAGGTAATTATAGTAGCCCCTTTTATGAATTATTTGCAGCGAAGGCATTTCAGAAAAGTCGTACAATGACAATCGAGGAGATAAGAGAAAGATTCGCATTAGAGGATAAGTATCTCAAAATAGAAGATCTGAGAAAATGGGTAATAGATCCTTCTATAAAAGAAATTAACGAATTAACAAGCTTGAGTATTAAATATAAAGCAATACGTTCAAATCGAAAAATTATAGGTTACACTTTCATGATAGAAAAGAAGTTTGGTGTAGATAAAGAGTTAGCTGAATTGGAAACCACAAAAAAGATAAAAGGTGTATCGGAAAGCAGATACAATCTTATGAAGGATTATTACCAAATGGAACTAGCAGATTATGTAAAAGGGTAAATGCTGATATATGAATGGAACAGTGCAGTGGGTATTTATTATTTAATAAAGGATATTTTATATTTACTAAGTATTTTATATTTAGGGAATGAAAAAAGCTGTAAAATAACAGCTTTTTTTTTACAAAACAGGAGAGCTGGTACATGAAAACAGGAGAGTTGGTACATGAAGAGAAATTGAAAACAGGAGAGCTGGTACATGAAAACAGGAGAACCGGTACATGAAGAGAAATTGAAAGCAGGAGAAGTGGTACATGAAAACAGGAGGGCTGGTACATTGTGAAATGAGCCAGTGGGGGACTATAAGTTTTAAAATATATGGCTATATGAAGTATTTCGTATATAAAAACAGGAGAAAAAGTACATTAAAGAGCTGAAAACAGGAGAGCTGGTACATGAAAACAGGAGAAATAGTACATCAATAACTGAAAACAGGAGAAAAAGTACATCAGAGAGCCGAAAACAGGAGAAGTGGTACATGAAAACAGGAGAAATGGTACATCAGAGAGCTGAGAACTGACACATAAAAACGGGAGAAAAAGTACATCAAAAAGCCGAAAACAGGAGAGCTAGTACATGAAAACGGGAGAAAAAGTACATCAAAAAACCGAAAACAGGAGAGCTGGTACATGAAAACAGGAGAAAAAGTACATCAAAAAGTCGAAAACAGGAGAGCTGGTACATGAAAACAGGAGGAATAGTACATAAATGAGCATAGTAAATTTATGGAGTAAATTTAAAAGACGGCGTTACTTTGATGAAATTCTTTGTCAAGAGCTAATGATTCACGAATCTATGTGTGCGTATATACAAGAGTGCAGGCCAGAAGAAAAAATGACAATAGAAAAGCTGCTTGCAGAAATAGATAGCCAGGGAGTAACCTGGGATAGATTTGAGCTTCAGGAGATGCGCAAGAAATATAGTATGGAGGAAGTGGATCAGAACATAAAGAGGCTGGCAGAAAAAGTAGAGGTAGCAGTTCTGATGGGGGATCAGGTTATGTGCGATTTGTTCAGAATCTTTTACCCAGCGTTACATTGTTGGAATTACAACAGATGGAGAAAACGGGATGATATCTCCTTCATGCTGAATGGAGCTGATGTAATCTTTGTCGTAAGAAGTTGTTCAGGTAAAATGATGAAAAAGATAAACAATTATGCAGTACCTAAAAAAGTACCTGTGATTCCAATACGACCGGTTTATATTGAAGATGCATGTGATCGGGTTGAAGCCCAGAGAAGAGTATTTGCAATGACGATATTAAGAAGACATGTTGGAGAATTGAAAGATGAAAAAGAAATTGTATCAAATGAGCAGAATCAATATGGAATTGATTAAATTGGCCGGAGGAAAGTTTCAGCCTGAAGAATTGATAGGCTGTAGGTACTATGGAAAAGTATATGAGGGGATACTGCAGCTCAATGGTAATACTTGCAGAGCTGTGGTATGTAATTACCGGTTTGGAGGCGCACAGTTGATTGGATTAGTCCAAGACGAGAATATCACAGATAAAGAAATGGATGGCACAATAGATTCATTGATTCATTTTTTTGCAATGAATGGAAAATGTATAAAAGATGAATTGGGAATAAAGCGAAATATATATAGTGTAATATTACAGGCCGCAAAGATACTGGCGATAATATTGGCAGGTATTATGTGCAAGCGCTGGTTTCAGGGAGGATACCAAAGCGGGGCGGCTATCATCTATTTGCTGGGATGCGTTGGGCTTTACCTTTTAGCAAAAGCAAGTGAGATATTTCTGCCGGCAATGATAGATGTCCATATTGAAAAATGAGAAAAAATTGCGTTGCTTGCAATTCATGATCTGACCGATATAATAATTTGTAAATATTGAGAAAACAGGAGGAGGTCTACGTGAAAGATTTTTTTAAGTTTCCATTTGATTTAAAAGCAGAAAGGAATTTAACATTTTCAAGGAAAAGTACAAGCTTTGCATATTCAATGAGTGCGGATGCTATCAACTATGGAAATGCATTGTACGAGACATTGCAGATTATGGGAAGTATTCCTATATCTGAAATTGAAGAGATGGGATATGTGGAATCAGATCTCAAATATTGGAATGATTGTATCTATGCGGATGAGGATTACAAAGATCAGGAGTTTGAGGTTACATATAGTACCAGCAGTGAGTATTTTGTATTTCCTCTGCTGAATTTGACATTTTCATCATATCAGTTGAGCGCATTGGAAGAAGCTGCATTTAGTGAGATTGAAGATGCACATATAAGTACATTGATATCAGAAATTTACCGCAGGAAAAAAGATGAAGGATGCGCCGTTATTGTTACAGATATCAGAAGATCCCCATTTATCAAGAAAAATGATGCAGATACCCTTATAGGAGCTAATCTGAGCGACATTATGATTTTTGCATTGCAGCAGCTGGTGGATATTATGGCTGTAATTGTCCCAGAGGATAATACATTGTTGCGTGGTAGCTTGAAAGCGTATGGATATAAACCGTTAAAAGCAGATACGCAGATTTGGTTGAGAGAGCCGCTGAATGAAACGCAGCAGTAAGAAAGTAGGACTATTCTGTATTACGGAGCTGGTGTTGGTATTTCTTATAACACATTTTTTGATACTGCCTGGGACATATATACCATCAGCATCCATGGAGCCAACGATCAATAGTGGGAGCATTGGAATTATGGTGAAAGGGATACTGGCTGGAGAATATGAACGAAGGGACATTGTGGTGTTCATAGAGCCAGATACACGTTCGAGATTGTTTTGCAAGCGTGTAATAGGATTACCGGGAGATACGGTTGCAATCATTTCTGGAAAGGTTTATATCAACGGTGTTGAATTATCAGAACCATATATAGGAGAAGCAGGAACAGACGTATATGGCCCCTATGAGGTACCGGAAGATTGTTACTTCATGCTGGGTGACAATCGTGAAAATTCTTATGATGCAAGATTTTGGGAAAATACTTTTGTAAGTAAAAAAGATATAAAGGGAAAAGTAGCTGTGATCTGGTATGATAAGAAATTCTGTTGGAAAGAACTATGAGTATAATCCCTGTTGATTTTGAAAATTCAGAATTGATGGGGATTTTGACTTGTGTACACCGTGTACACAAGTTGCAGTGAAGGTCTCTTGAGTACAAAATGAGATAAAATATAAATAAATGATGCAAATATTGACAAAAGTGTAATGATAAGATAAGATTAAATAAAGTAAATTGATATCAACAAGGAGGAAAAGTTGATGGCTGGTAAACCTATGTTAATTGCGGTAGATACGGGAAATCATTCTATCAAAACACCGAACACAGTATTTCGCGCATGTTACACAGAGTATGATGGCGCTCTTGGAGGAGATTGCCTGGTTTATGAAGGGAAGAGTTACAGTATATGTGACAAGAAATTCCCACATGAGGATAATAAAGCAAATTTTGATTACATGCTTTTGGTAATGATCGCAATGGCGAAAGAGATTATGCTGAAGAAAGAAAAACGTGATCTGAGATTACCGGAAGTAATTGAGCAGAACGTGGTTCTGTGTCTGGGGCTGCCGCCGCTGCATGTTAAGAAATATAGAGATCAGTACATTGAGTTTTACAAACGGGATTATGATTTTAGTTATGCAGGCCAGAAGTTTAAAATTCATGTGGATGATGTGATGATATTTTCACAGTGCCTCGCTGCAGCCAATAGCCAACTCGGAAATATTGTGAGCAAGGGAAGTAACATCTATCTGATTGATATTGGAGGCTATACGACAGATATTTTGAACCTGGTCAAAGAGAGCGGAAGCGGCCGAGTAGAATTGAACAAGGACTGTATCCGGACCATGAATAAAGGTGTCCTGCGTATGTATAGCTCTATTGTAAACCGGATAGAGGAAGAAAAGGATTATGAGATTCCGTTTGTGGATCTGGATCGCTACTTCTTGGAGACAAAGCGTTCGGTGCAGTTAGAGGATCAGCTGCATGAAATCTATGATAGCGTATCTAAGGATTATGTATTTAATCTTTTGAACGGTTTCCTGGAGGAAGGTGTTAAATTAACATCTGCAGTGCCGGTATTCCTCGGAGGAGGCTCCCAGATCTTTATGTCTCATATAAAAGATTATTTTGCAGGGAAGAGCCATAGATATGAGCCGATCTTCATAACGGATGTAAAAGCAAATGCTCAAGGGTATCTGGATATGGGGAGAAATCTCCGGAAGGAGTAAGGAATGTCAGAGTATATAAGAGTAAATATCAATTTTTTACCTGAGAATCAGACACATATGAGTGTTTACAATGAAATAATGGAGGCCAAGAAAAATAAAATCCAGCCGACGGAATTTCTGATAAATACAGTGTTGGAACTCCGAAAATATAAGGCTGAGAAGCAGCAACTGGAGGAACGGCAGAAAAGATATGCAGAGTATATGGAATATCGGAATGCACAGACTGGTGGAGCGATAGAGCAGCTATTGGATCCGATCCCATATAACATACCGGCGCCAAAGGTGGAAACGGAAAAAGAGCTTCCAGAGCAGAAAGTCCAAGAAGAGCAAAAGGCCACAGTGAATTATGCGGAAGCGGAAGATACGCTCGAAGCAGAAGAGACAGAGGATGCAAATTCAGCTCTGGGTAACGAATTGATGAAAAGTATGTTCTTCTGATGGTTGACAATATAATCCAGGAGATTATAATAAAACCATAGACTTAGCATTCAACATAAAAACAGCGAAATAATATAGAGGATCAATATGTATCATTGCATATTGGTCCTTTTTGTTTTTATAAAATGGGAGTCTAAATACTTTCAGGAGGAAAAAAATATGTTAAAAACATAATGGATCCAGAGTAAAAAGGATTGTTGCAAAGAAAAAAAACAGTTATACTATAACTAGAAAAGGAGAGCCTTATGGGTAAGGTAGGCAATCATGGAATCTCACAAGACGAACAGAACCAGAGGTACTTGGAGGAGAGGAAGAACCATTATGAGAGTGTAGTAAAGAAACTCACCATTATGGATGATGTATTTATGCGGAATGTATTGAAAAAAAAGAGCTGTACAGAGTATATTCTGCAGATAATCATGGGTGAGAAAAATTTGCGGGTAATAGATCAGGTTTTACAGAAGGATTATAAGAACCTGCAAGGAAAATCTGCAATTTTGGATTGTGTGGCTGTGAATGCAGAAGGAAAAGAAATAAATGTAGAGTTTCAGCATGAAGATCAAGGGGCATCACCTAAGAGAGCAAGATATCATAGTGGGTTGCTGGACATGAATACGCTGGAACCAGGGCAGGACTTTAGCAAACTGCCAGAAAGCTATGTTATTTTCATTACCAGAGGTGATGTGTTGGGCTACGGACTTCCGATTTATCATGTGGAAAGGAAGATAGAGGAAGTCGAGAAGAATTTCAAGGATGAGGCGCATATTATCTATGTGACGGGAAGCAACAGAGCGGATACGGAACTGGGAAGGTTAATGCACGATCTGAATTGTAAAAATCCGAGTGAGATGCACAGTGCGATTCTGGCAGAACGTGTATACGAGTTAAAAGAAACACCGGAAGGAGTTGAGATTATGTGTAACGAAATGCAGAAAATTTTGGATGAGGGAATTGAAATTGGAACGGAAAGAGGAATAGAGAAAGGAATAAAGAAAGGAATAGAACAAGGAATAGAACAAGGAATAGAAAAGGGAATAAAACTATGCCAGGGTTTCGGCAGTTCCAGGGAGCTTGCGAAACATAAAATTATGGAGGAGTTTTCACTATCTGCAGAACAAGCTGAAGAAAAATTGAATTTGTACTGGTAAACTTGCAGTGTAAAGGGTTGTTGTAATATCAAAAATGATATTACAACAACTCTATTTTTTTTATAAAAATTCCGTTGCTTGCCTTTTGCGAAATTTCCCGTATAATTGATGTGTCAGAAATGAGGTGAGCAAGTGGAATTATACGAAAGCGGACAGTTGGAAAAAAGTGATATACTGGATAAGATCATAAATGAGCAGGAAATATTGAATATATTTTTCCGGCGCTCTATTTCAAATGCAACACGGGCAAATACAGCAATGAAATTGCTGAATGCGGAGATTCAGCGGGATCCGTCCATCCGCTCTACGGCACTTGCATTATCTACTTATCTTACTCAAAAATGGGCGCTGGAGCATAATATAACAACGGGCCTGTCAGACAAAGAGTGTCCGGAGGGAATTGCTGAAATGATAGATCTGAATCGGATCCTGTCTGAGATCTTGGATGAAAAGGACGTATTGATGAATTTGAAGTATCGGAGGCTTCAATTTGCCAATACGAGAAAAATTACGGATCTGGTAGAGAAAGCGGTAAATCATCTGCAGTATATTCCGGAGAATGGGTACCGCTACCATCACATTATATCCGGATTGCATATATATCCGGGAAAGTATGGGGAAAATGGACCGTCATTTTATGAAGTGAAGACGCATTACATAGCAGCGGTAAAAATGCTGAGTATTCAGTATGGAGAGCGGTTTGATTATTTGTTTTCGCGGATCCTGTATTCGAGGCGTTCCTTAGATGAGGAGACCGAAGAGCTTTTTCACAATACGGAAGCTCTGATGAAATGTTACTGTACAATATTGTGGAGATACGGAGAGGATGGCACTTTATTCAAGGCAATTAGAAACTGCAGGACTACGGAGGAACTTTTGGAATTTGGACATAGATTTGCAGATCTGGATTGCGAGAGGAGCATATTGGAGTATATGATTCTGATCCGCAATGCAATCGAGCAGGTAAAGTATTTTCCAAAGAACGGGGAATTATATTATGAATTATTGAATATACAGACTGAATTGATATTGAACCAGATTACTTTAGATACAGTCCTGAAGAAACGCCTGCATTTGTCCAGGGCCTCATACTTTAAGCAGCGGAGAAAGGCTTACGATGTATTGAGCATTGTTTTATGGGGATATTCAACAAGGACAATGATTTCTTACCTGACAACAAAAGATTGAAAATTTTGATATCCCGGCTCTGACCGGGATATTTTTATGAGCTTAATTGACAAAATTATTTGGAAATTATCGGTGATTTGAATTTTGATAAGACTGACATTTGAATGTTATCTAAACTTGGATTTGAAGAAATAAAAGATGCTATTTGAATTCCATGTTGCACGGGTGCGAGTTAAGATAAGGAAAAAGAAAAAGAGGGGGATAATCCTGTGGAAAAAAAGAAGATAGTAAAAGTAGTAATAACGCAGGTTCTTGTAATTGGAATGTGCTGTGCCCTGGCATTTGCAGGCGAAGATATATTTACAAGAGCAGAATCTGCAGTTGGTGGTTACGAAGAAAGTGTTTGGAGCCTGATTCAGAAATTAGTAGTAGTTATTGGATTGATTGCTGGAGGCGTATATATTTTAGCGCCGGACGATAAAATGTGCCAGACGGGAAAGAAATGGTTTTTTAGGTGTATAGGAGGCTTTGCATTAGCGTCAGCATTAAAATATGGTTGGCTAACAGATATGATCACGAATATCTTTAGCAAATAGAAGCACAAATTACATACGAATACATGGAAGGAAGCTGATGAAGCTTCCTTTTGTGTTGGATAAAAAGGAGATGAACAGAAATTGGATTCGTTAATTACAACAATCGTGAACTTTTTTTCAGAAGGTCTGGCAGATGGTGTGAAAGAGATGCTAAGGGCCTTTGCCAGTTTAATAACAGAAACATTACTGGCACCGTTTAAATTTGCAACGCCACAGGATCTGACAAAATGGTTTGCAGGTCTGTCTACTTACATGGATACCATGATTGTGATAGGGATCGCATTAGTCATTATTATCTGTGGATGGGCGGCATTGATGCAAATAATGTCACCAAGAGGAACAGAGGACACATCTTTATCCATAGCAGCACGGACAATTATAGCAGGATGGCTGGTATTATCCAGCAATACAGTAATTGCCACAGTCCTCAAATATGGAGATGCATTATATCAGCTGATTTTTACATCGGAGGATATGATTAACTTCTCTGATGTGATAGGAGGTTTGCTTGATCAGACACCAGAGGAAATCGCTGATCAGATAACGGTAGCGCAAAGTGCATTCTTTTCAACAATTTTGATTTGTATAACTAAAATCTCAACTTTCCTTATTTTATGCGACTTGGCGGTATGCCTTGCCACTCTATATGTATCCTTTTCCCTTGTTTTTGCCCTTATGAGGTATCTACAAGGGAAAGTTTTTCTTATTCGATTTTATTCTCCAACCACCTTATCAAGTAGTCGGGCTGAGTTTCGCTTACCTTCTCGGTTAGCGTGTGCATAGACATTCATAGTGGTACTTACATCCGAGTGTCCAAGTAATTCCTGTACATCCTTTGGTGCTGCTCCATTTGAGAGCAGGTTTGTGGTATAAGTGTGTCGCAGGGTGTGGAAGTGGAAATTATCATCAAGCTCCGACAATCGTTTCCTTGCTGTCCTTAAAGCTGT
Organism: Laedolimicola ammoniilytica; assembly: GCF_025567165.1. Classification (NCBI taxonomy): domain Bacteria; kingdom Bacillati; phylum Bacillota; class Clostridia; order Lachnospirales; family Lachnospiraceae; genus Laedolimicola; species Laedolimicola ammoniilytica. The sequence continues at coordinate 143,285 of NZ_JAOQKC010000002.1, read as the reverse complement.
CTCAACCGTTGCAGGGGCTTCGTATGCTCCGTCCGGTCTGATACATACAAGGTTAATCTCGTTGTAATCAAGCGGAATGTCCTCTGTGCCATCCAAATGATAAAGCTCATAGTAGATACGATTCTTTTCCTTAACTTCCCTGTAGTAGTTCCTCTGATAGAGTTCTCCGTAACTGAATACCTGCTTTCTCTGTTCCTTTTTCGCTTTCTTTAAGATGTCAGCGAGCGTATCACAGAAATCCACGATACGGACTTTCTTTCGCTTTGTCGGACCAATCTCGGTCTTGTGCCTTGCTCCGTTGTAACGGACACTTCTTCGTACTGTCAGATACTGTTCCTCAAAGTTAATGTCACTCCAAGACAGTCCGCATACCTCTCCAAGTCTAAGACCTGTGTAGTACGCTATCTGTACCGGCAGGACAGCAGGCTTGTTTCTTTCTTCCAGATACTCCATAAGCGTTTGATACTGCTCTGGTGTAATCGGGTTGATAACCTCTGCATCCTCATCATTATCAGAAAACAAATCCACATCTTCCTCGGCTTTCCTACGCATTACCACATACTGCATTGGATTGAATGTGATGTACTGCTTTGGAAAGACTGCAAATCGGAAGGACTGTTGCAGGACTGCGTGGAAAGAACGGATATAGTCGATGGTGTAACCCTTTGACTTAAAATTTCCTTCCTCACCGCCAAATGCAAGTAAATCCATAAACTTCTGCAAATGCTCCGAAGTGACTGTCTTTAGTTTTCTGTTTCCGATTGGGTGTTGTTTAATCCTGTTTACTGCCTGTAAATAGTTACCGACTGTACCGTTGCTAAGTGAACCCGTTTTCAAATCTTCCTCTGCCCATACATCTAGCATCTGTCCGAGTGTGAGGTTGTCCGCTTTGGCTAGAAATTTCTTTGCGTCATAATCCTCCATAGCCTTGCGTAACATTTTCTCTGTCTCTGATTTGCTCTCCGTACCTGCAAATTCTTTCTGAACCAAGTTACCACTTGCATCCTCCACATAAAAGCGGTAGTACCATTTCTTGCCTTTCTTCCTTACAGAACCTTTTGCCATAATCGTTTCTCCTTTCGATATCGGCAATCGGAACTGGTGAAATGCTTCTTGCGTGTAAGTATATCATAGCTCCGTCTGCCTATCTATACCGAATCGGGATCTTTTTCTGATAAAAGATTGGCTAGTCGATTTTTCGCTGTCTCAGGATTCTTAGAATACAGTCTTACAATATCGCCCATATCGTTCAATGCGTTGACGGTGTGGGTGATTTCTCTAAGGAACATAATCTCATTGTATTCCTTATTGGATTCAAACCCCATTGTCTGGGCGAGCATTTTGTTATCTGTATTTCCTTTGAAATTCTTACAAGCGAACTGGAACGAATCCACGAACAGCTCGTATTCCCGTAACATCAGTAGTAGCAGGTCTTTGGAAAAATCACTTTCGGACTGTTCCATATCATAAGGGAGCTTATTCAGAATGGAAGTCATCACATCACGAATCTGTAATTCTCTTTTATCCGTAATGTCTGTTTCGTATTCGTCCGTCTCACCTTTCAGCCATTCCACAGATACATGAAGTGCATCTGCCAGACCTTCTAAGGTCATTTTCTTGGTGTTATCAATCGTTCCTGCTTCGTATCTCTGAATGGTTGAGGCTGTCACGCCCATTTTTTCAGCGACATAAGGCTGGTTCAATCCTAACTCCTGTCTACGGCTTTTTGCTCTGCTACCGATTGTCTTTCGCAATTCTTTATCTTTTAACATACTTGCGAACCTCCTTTTTCGGTATGTCATTACTATACCACATAACACGATATATTGCAATACGCAATTCTATAAAAGATGATAGAATTTCGTAAGGCTTGACATAGCGTTATAAAAGATATATACTTTAATCAGAATTGCGTAACGCAAGTTTTAAAAAAGGCTAATCCTTTCTTCAAAAAGGAACATCCTCTGATATACAAGACTTGTAATCCTACGCAGGAATGAGGTGATCGAATGACAGAATTAAAGTTTGCTCTCTCCATTGAAGAAGCTGCCGACTATACAGGTATCGGAAGAAACACTCTTAGAAATCTTGTGGAATGGGAAAAGCTGCCTATCCTTAGAGTGGGAAGAAAAATCTTAATCCGCAGGGAACGATTAGACGAGTTTCTGATTCTCAATGAGGGGAAGGATTTACGAGACAGACACGCAGTAAAAGCGGTCAAGGGAACAATGAAAAATGAATAAGGGACAGTCCTAAGACCATCCCTCTGGTATGTATCTGACTAAAAGCCATGATATACCTACACGCAAATAGATTATATCACGGACAAGTCCTCAGATACAACCAGAACTTTTGGAAAATGAGGACAAGATGGATGTGAATGGGTGCAATCGTCCACCCAGTTATAGCTTGTTGGTAGGACAAGTCCACCCAAGATGCAAAAGGTGTTATGAATAGTCCACCCAAGCCAGAAAATGAAGTGGGTGCAACCATCCACCCAAGTGAAGCCGACTGGTAGGACAAGTCCACCCAACTTACAAAAAGTGCTGTGAGAAGTCATACCAAGTGTAGCTATGAAAAAAGCTGTCCGACCTATGACAAAAAGTGTACGCTACTATGATTTTGAGTGTCCAATCTATGGGGTACATTTTCAAAGAGTTAATAGTAAAAAGCTCTATTAAAATCAAAATGTAATAAAACAATGCACTATTAAAAATGAAATTTAATAGGAACTTTTACTACCACTTCCTTGCCAGACACAGTTTAAAAGTAAGCGAAGTAACACAATGCTATTGTCAGGGCAAAAATGCTAACGAATCGTGCTATTGTTTTTTCGATTTTAATAGCAGACTTCTACTGTTTCTACGGTTTTTGCTAAAAAGTCTGAATAATAGAACAATGCTATTGTTAAGGCAAAAGTGCTAACGGATTCGTCTATTGTTTCGCTGATTTTCATAGCAATCTTCTAGCATTTCTGTTAAGAAAAGGGAGTGCCGGATACGGCACATAAAAAGTGTGCCATTAAAGGCACAAAATTAGGTGCTGAGGGAACAGTTACAGCTAAAAGTGAACTTCATAAGCAAGCCCTCGGCGTTTGAGAGCGAAATACACCCATCGCACAAAACTTCGTTTTGTACTCTGTGTATTTCGCTCTGCGAGGCTTAGCCGCCACAAGGCGGATGTGTTCGCAAGACGAGTGCCTATGCACTCGCTCACAGGGAAAGTTTACTACTCACATCTCATCTATCTTATCTGTCCTCTTTTCCAAAATCAAAACTGGGAAAGGAGGAAATCGCTATGCCAAGAAATTCATTTGTGCAGATGTCAAAGCTCCATAATGTTCGTGGAAGAATCTATTATATCTCCAGTGACAAAAAACAGGAAAATCTCTATGCGGTATATGAAACCACAGACCGAAAATTTTGGACAGAACTTGCCAAGTGCAATCAGGCAGAATTTAAGAAAAGCGGTACAGAGGGAAAATGTATCGAAGCAAGAGAATTTATCATTGCCCTGCCGGAATCCTTTGTGGATTATCCGCCAGACGGACTATTAAAATATATGACGGATAAATTCAAAAGTCGGTATGGTGTTGATTGTATTGCAGCACTCCATCATAACAAACGAAAGACGAATTATCATATCCATCTTATCTTTGCAGAACGAAATTATCTTGACGAACCGATAGAAAAGATTGCCACCAGAAATATGTTCTATGATGAGAAAGGTAATCATGTTCGTACCAAGAAAGAAATCCTAGACGAGAATGGAACTATCCGTAAAAGGTGTAAGGTGATCAAGAAAGGTGAGGTCTACGAAAGACAGATGTTTACCATCAAGGACGCTCGCTTTAAGCAGGAACATTTCTTAGATGAGGTCAAGGTATTTTATACCGATGTCATCAACGGACTTGTCAAAGATGAGAAAGAAAAGCTGTCTGCATTCAAGCGTGGGGATGTCTATCTTGCCACTAAGAAAATCGGTAAGAACAATCCAAAGGCAGATAAGATTACACTCAATAATAAGGTCATACAGGACTGGAATCGTACTGTGGATCACGCTTTGGTATCGGGGATGGAGCGAAAGGAAATCTTAAAGGTAAAGCAGGAACAGATTTCAACTCCGATTAAGGAATCCATTCACAAGTATGGCAATCATCCGGAGCTTTTGTTTATGATTATCTTTCGGGCAATCGAGCTGTTAAAAGAACTCATAAAGTTGCTGATACAGAAACAGGAACAACAGAAAGCCAGAATCTCCGACCTTATGGAGCGAAGAAATGAAAAACAAGAGAAACAACCAGCTCCATCCGTTACACAGACAGACAATCAGACAATTCCTGCTGTGACCCAACCATTCAAAGCACCTGCTACTACTACCGCAGAAAAGACCGTTATTCCGCCAAGACCAAGAATGTCTGAGCTGGCACACGATTATGAGATGCGACTTGAAGAGATTATGGAGAAACTTAAACGACAAAACAGAGCCATTCATACGCAGGAAGTGAAAAAAGACCTTATTGACGAGGATTTGAAGAACTGTACAGGATTATTCCAAGGAAAGAAACGAAAGGAATTGCAGGCACAGTCTAACAAATACGCAGAAACGATTAAGATTATGAAGCAGGGATTATCCCATATCGTGCAGGATTACAAATATCCAACGGTAGATGCGTTCCTGCAAGTCTATAAACAAGGCAAGTCCGAGTATGAATCCTATGTCAAAGCAAACAAGGAATGGAACTCCAAGTATGGAGAAAACTCAATCCATCGAAAGCTGGCAGAAAAACAGGCAGAAGTTCAGAAACGGGAACAGGACAGAGATTTTAACTATCGTTCGCCATCAGACAGAGGAGCTAGATAATCTAATTAAATTCAAAAAAGATAAAGACCATCAAATTCTTTATCTTTTTTGAATATTTATGAAAAGTCATCCTGCTATTTAAAGTGTCTCATTAGATTTTTAATTGTTTCGACTATCATAAGAATGATTACGCAGAAAAAGGAATAAAACAATGTGGTATTCATCTTCGTGTTTCCAATTTTATAAAACAGCAGAAATCCAATGCTAACAATTATCACAGAAATAAGTTTATGTATCCATTTTTGTTTGGTGGTTAAACATATTTTATGGTTACTTATAGGTGCAAATAATATACACATAAGGACAAGTATCAAATATCCTAGTACAGTTGGCTTTAAATAGATTATAGCCCACTTATCAAGACAACCGAGAAAAAAGCTGCCTAAGATACATGTTAACTGCGTTGGAGCATGGGCACCTCCGGTATAATGTCGTAACAATGAAAAGGTAATTACCCAAATTAGGGTATAGCCGAGTGTATGTGATAAAACTCCCCATACGAACAATAACACTATGGTTATAAAAGTATTCAAAAAACATTCTAAGCCATATATGTATATTTCTAATTGATCCGCAGAAACATCCTCCCCGGATAGTTCTGCTAACTTATTAGCAATAGATGTAGCCCACTTCGTAATCATTCAAAATCCCCGCTTGTATCAAATCTTGTTGTATATTTGGCAAAAGCACTTATCACGTCTTTGGAATAAGAACGTGCGATTTGTGTAGTTAGATGATTTGACAATTCAATCGTTCCTGATGTAATACGATAGATATGTGCCATATTTACAATATAAAAACGATGGGTTCGGATAAATTCACTTGGCAAATGGACAATAATCTTATTTAGGGTAGACATTTGTTCATAGCATTTGCCGTCTACGGTCAATATATCCACATAATGTAATCTGCTCGAAAATGTCAATATATCTGCATAGGGAATACTTACAATTTCCTGCTTGTTTCGGTATATGTAGGTATTATTAGATAACTCCTTCGCGATTTCATCCAAACACAGAAAAAGAGTATTTTCCTTGACGGGTTTTAGCAAGTAGTTTAAAGCTCTGACTTCATATCCTCGGAATACATATTCTCTAAAAGCTGTTAAAAATACAATAATACCTTGATAACCAGATTCACGAAGGCGTTTAGCAACCTCAATTCCATTCATTTGCCCCATTTGTATGTCAAGGAAAAATGCTGAAGCCTGTATAGTTGTGCCTTCAGAATTTTTTGAAAAATATTCTTCGCCCGATTCGTATTCGTCAATTTCAATATCCCAATCATATTGCTGCCCGTATTTTCTTATTCCATTTTTCAGCCGTTCTGATTCGATCACAGAATCTTCAAGTATGGTTATTTTCATTTTCATAGTAGTTTGTTATTCTCCTTATCCGGTATCATAATATGTACGGAAAAAATTTTGTTATCAGATGTAATCTGCAATACGCCATCTGCCTTTTCTACAAGCTCTTTTACTCGTCTTATCCCAAGTCCATGTTCTTTTCCTTGTTTAACACTCAAAATGTCTCCATCAATGCTACCTTTTATCACACCATCATAATTATTTTCAATGTGAATCAGTATCATATTCTGGTAAGGTTTAATATAAAAATAAATGTATGGATGCTCGGTTGGATCAGAGATTATAAGTCTTTCTCCTGCTTCAATGGAATTATTCCATATATTTCCAAGTATGGATGAAAGCTCAACAGAATCAAGCGGAAAATTTTCAGGAGCCATAATAGAATATTCTGTCTTAATTCCGTGTTTTTCAGCATAATCAAGTTTTGCGGTAAGTATGCAGTCAATAGCAATATTTCCCGTTGCTATGGCACTTTGCGTAGTTGCAAGAGTGTTATGGTATTGCTCTGTATATGCTATAAGTTCATCCCATTTCTTGTCTTTTGCTAATACGTTGATTGCATCCACATAAATCTGCATATCATGTTTCATTTTTCGTAATCGTTCAGTTGTCTCAGATAAGCTATTGAACTCAGTCCTTTCCAGCTCATAAATCTTTTGTTCTTCCAGTAATCGTATGTTTTCTTCTTTTGAATAACCTAGCTGGTATATGTATAGCATCAATACTAAAAATAAAATAATAAAAAACAAGTCAACCAATGATAGCCTAGCTGAAAAGGATGAATCACCAAATTTATCAACAGATTCCAAAGTCAGCCTTAATATGTAGTGCCCGATTGCAAGTCCAGAAATTGCGATGAAAATATATGCAACTTTTTGGAACGGTGAAAGAGATATGTCTTTGTTTCCAATAGAATGAAATAACAAGACAAAAACAGCTATCATTGCCAAATATAACATGGTATATGGCTTCCGTAATGTTCCACCTAATAATAGCTCCAGAGACGCTCCTTTATAAAGAGTAACGGGAATAAAGAACGAAATCTGTTCTGCAACTAAGCAAATGATGGAATACGAAAAGCCCCAAAAGATACGGCGAATTATACTATCACGATAGAACAATACTGCATATCCAATGTCCAAAACACAAGATGACATCAAAGTGCTGTAGGATGATATTCCCATTTTATTCAGCGTGCATAACACAGCAAACTGAAATGATACGAAAAGAAACATCAAAACTGCTTGATGTTTATAATTTGCTCGAATACGCAATTTTTTATGGATAAATATTATAAACAATGCCAGTTCTAAGAAATTAACAATATATTCCCATATTGAGTCAATATATAGCATAGCTACCACTTCCTTTAATCATTCTCCGTCATATTTTATCATCAATAAAGTAGGTACACAACATAATATGCTACCGTTTGTGCATAGTGAGCTACCATTCATGCATAGAGGTATTGAAAAGTATAAAGATTTTGTTATATTCAAGGTATACTACTACATCTTAAGTATTCTGAGAATCTATAATATGGAGTGGAGATGATAAGATGTCGTACTTTAGGAATATTAACAGGATATATAATGTGTACTAGTATGTGTTGCGTTTCAATTTTCATAAAGATAACCTTTAAGAATAATTGAAGATAACCGTTGTTACATGATTGAAAAGGAGTGAAGGAGTATGCATTTTAAAAAATCTGTTTTAAAAAATCATTTATTGTATAGCATTATAACTTTAATGGCTATAGCAATGCTATTTCCTATTACGGCATTTGCACAAGCTTATGTACAAACATGGGATCTTGTTGATTCTGGCAAACATCTAGACTATGACGGAAACAGCACTTACATGAGTTATATTAACACTGGGGCTGCCACATGGAATGCATATAAATCTGGAGTAATCAGAAAAGACAGTGCTTTTGTTGTAGAAGATGTATACGTAAGCGATGTCAATGCTTCGAATGGATGGGCAGGCATGACATATTCTAGTGGTAAAATTGAACTCAATACCTATTATATGAGCGGTTATAGTAATAGTAAAAAACAGAATGTAGCGACACATGAATTGGGACATGCATTAGGGTTGGATCACAGTACTTCAACAGATGTTATGGATGCAGCAATTACGGGACATACTAGTACGCAGGCATTATCTCAAAATGATAAAGATTCATATGATGCCGCATATAATAATTATTAGGGGAGGGAGAACGCTATGAAAAAATCAAGTATCTATGGTATTTTGTCTATTGTTCTTATCGTAGGAATGTTTTTTACAGGATGTGCATCCAAAAATAATGCAAGTCAACTGAATACAAATGTATCTAACTTGCCAATCCACCAGATGCACGCATCTTTTGTATATGATACTGATAACATTCGCGAAGCTGTTGGTATCTGTGATTACGTATTTGTAGCAAAGGTTGTCAGTTGCGATGGAACCGAGTATCGAAATGTTATAACGACTGAAGATGAAAAAGGAAATCCTAAGGAGGTCGGTTCGCCTTACACTAATTATACTATTCAGGTTCTCGAAAATATAAAAGGTGAACTTATTACAGATAAACCTATTCCTATTGTTAAACAAGGCGGAATTTCAGAAAAACAAGATGCTATTTATCTGTTTGAGAATGATTCACTGCCTTCCGAAAATTCCATTTATATCTTTTTGGCATATGCACAAGAGGATGGTTCGTTACTAATTTCTGGTCCAAATTCAAATGTAATGTGTAACGATTCGAATATGTATTCTATTAATTCTGTCTCAGAGGAAAAATCAGTTACAGAATACGATGAGTTTATTACATATAAAGATGCTAATGATAATGAGATTATTCCAGTTGATCGAGAGCGTTATAAATCTATATATGAGACTGACAATAATTAATCATTATTTCTGAAATATATAGATTAAAGATGGCAGGTAGGTGCTTAACCTATCTGCCATCTTTTCGGTTTTATACCTATATGTAGAACAGTTC
>NZ_JAOQKC010000002.1:51912-133786 GCF_025567165.1 Laedolimicola ammoniilytica | reverse complement strand
CGTGGTTTGTTGTATGAACCAAAAGTACCAACGCAGTTAAAAAAATAAGATTGGGAGGAATTGACTATGATGTTAAAAAGTTTAAAACAGAAGATTGCAAAAGTAGGTATTGGTTTGTTTTGTGCAGGATGTGTATTTCTTTCTTCAGCAGCATATTCTCAGGCGGCATCTTACACCGCTTATGCACTTAAACTGAATAAGACTAATAACTTTACCTCTATGCATGCAAAAACAACATCCGATGATTACATCACAAATGAGGTAACAGCAATTACCAATACCTCTTACGCAAATTTCTGGGCTGTCAATAACAGCAAGAGTAAAATATCTAATAAGTATAAGCAGGGTGTTGGAACAGGATCTTGTAATTTAATCTTTACCAAGAGCGGTTATAATTCTACTAACACACAGGTCGGTATGGGAATGGAAAATTATCAATCTCAATTATCAACTGCATTTGTAAGTGGAAATGTAGATTTTAGATAACAGAAGGGATGGGCATAAACCTCTTCGTGGGTTTATGCCCTTTTGGTAAAGATTATGAAAAAAATGGTTCTTATAGAAATCAAACATTGTATTGATCGTGCAGAATATAAAGTTGTTTTTATTGCTCTAATGATTTTAAATATTGCTTCGTATATTTTATGTGTAAAAAATGATATAGGAAAAAGTTATCAATTTATTCGTTCAGCAAATGAAAATTTCGTATTACAGGGCACTGAAGCGGCATATATTCCATATATAATGTATCTGTTATTGCCTGTTTATGCAACAATTATTGCATCACTTTCCTTAATAAGAGAAGAAAAAAGCAATAGTTCAATCCTACTTATTCAAAGAATCGGGAAAAAGAAATATTTAGCAGGAAAATTATTTGGCATTCTGATTGTAACCTTTTTGACAATAACAATACCAATGCTCATAAATTTATTATTATGCCACTTGACATATCCAATACATGGATATGACAGTGCTTGGGGAGAACCTGATTACGCTATAGGTTTGGTATCATATAACGCTGACAATTTTCTTGATATGGTGAGATTGCAACATCCAACTTTATATAATCTAATATACATTTTTAATTACGGAATTTTTGGCTCGGGATTAGCTATCTTAGCTTATGCTCTTTCATATTATAACAAAATGAAAGTTCTATATTTCGCAAAGATACCTGGTGCTTTGTTTATATTCTATATTGTTTTTAATTTGATTGTTTCTGTCTTTGGGCTAAATGAATTCTCTATACAAGGTTATATTATGCCTAATGTTCATGGAAATATAATAGGAGAAATTGTTCTGATATTGCTTATTTTTGGATTAAGTATTGGCATTATACAGAGAAAAATAAAAAATTATGAAGTTATATAAGAAAAAAATTTTGAATGTTAATGTTGGAAAATGCTTACTAGTATCACTTATAACATTTGTAATTAGATATTTTTATGCTAATGTGTACTTGGGGTTTCATAATAGTCTGGTTACAATAACAGAAGGAGTACGTTCACAAATATATTTTGGGGGAATACTAATAGATCATTCGTTTGACCTTATATCTTTATCATTTTTTGCGATTTTGTTTATCCTTGAGATTTGTTATCTTACAATGGACTTATTTAATGATGCAAATGATAACATGGTAATTCTACTTCCTCGTTATGGGAAAAAACACATAATTTATAAGGATATATTAATAAAAATGATATTACGTGACTGTATTGTAGTTGTTTCCGATTATTTGTTTTTTCTTTTTGTAGAGCATACCTCTAATGGCTTAGAAGATTTCAAAGTTATTTTTATGCTATTGATAGAGATTTTTCATTTGCAAATGATTAGTTATTTGTTTTCATTTTGGAAAGATTCAATTATAGGATACATCGTTGCATTTATTGTATTTTTTATTCCAGTAATGGTGTGTGGATTTTATTTTTCAATGGGAAATGTTATATGGAAAATTTGGCATTATTCCTTGCTACATATTCCTTTATTTAATTGGCATAACAAGCTTATTATATATTATGTCGAAGAAAATTACGAATGGACTACAAGCAATATAGATTTATTGAATTTTAAGTCAAGCTGTCTCATTTCAGTTATATCATCCGCTGTTTTGGTGTGGATAGGTAAATTTCTTTGCGAAAAAAAACAAATATTGTGAGGTGAATGATATCCATGAATTTATATGTAAAATCTATTTCAAAGTCAATTAAAGGTGAAAAAGTGCTTGATGATATCAGTTATACATTTGAATCTGGTAAAATATATGGAATATATGGTAAAAATGGTTCAGGTAAAACAATGCTACTCAGAGCCATTGCAGGTTTTATAAATACAGACAAAGGATACATAAAATATAATCACAAGGCATTACATAAAGATATGGATGTTTTACCAGATTTAGGAGCTGTTATTGAAAATATTTCTTTTTGGAGTATGTATTCAGGATTTGAAAATTTGAAAATGCTTTCCAATATAAAAGGAATTGTATCAGATGAAGAAATATATGAAATAATGATATACTTTGGTCTTGATCCCAAATCAAAGAAAAAAGTAAATAAATATTCATTAGGAATGCGTCAAAAACTAGCTCTTTGTCAAGCACTGATGGAACATCCAAAAATTTTGCTTTTGGATGAGCCAACTAACGCATTGGATCAGCATAGCATTGATTTATTTCGTGAACGTATATTGGAAGAAAAAAAGAATGATACCATTACTATACTGACAAGCCATAATAAAGAAGATATTGAAATATTAGCGGATGAGAAGATATGCATGGAATTTGGTAAAATTAAGGAGTTGATGTAATGAAGAAATTTGTATTAACTATCTGTGTTGTAATCATTTGTATGGTGACAGCCTTATTCTATGGAAAGACTGGGATAAAAACAACTACAGGGGTTCATGATCCTGATATTGCTTTATCAGAAAATACAGCTATGGAAATTTTCTATACAGGAGGGCAGAAAACTTCTTACTTTAACAATGAAAGTAATTACTCATTGGATGATATGGAAAAAGATTCTTCTTTAATAGCTCGTATAACTGTAACAAATTCTCGTGAAATGAGTTTACGATCAACAAAAACAATGGTAAAAATAGAGGAAATCTATAAGGATAATTCTGCTAATCTTTCAGTAGGTGACTGTATTTACATTATAGAACCTGTATCATTTGTTAGAGGTGAAGAATTTTACACTAACGGATGGCAATATCTGAAGACCGAAGATACTTATTTAATATTTTTAAAAAATCTAGGATGTATTGATGGGTATAAATACACCAAAGAGGAAGAAAATTCATTTATGCCTGTATCGGAAATATATTCAAAGAGAAATCTAACTCATGATGAAAGTTGTGTGGTTTTTGATTCGGCGGAAACTCTCTATTCAAGTATATCTATGTTTGCATTTTTGACCTCAGAAAAAACTATAGTAGATAATTATGAGAAAATATGGAAAAACATTACAAATTCAGGTAAGTATGAATGATTTAATTATTTATGAATGAATCTCTCCTATTCTATTTCCTGTGAGAAGCGTATCAATGTTAGAAATTCATGGAGATACTGAATTAAGCAATATGGAATCATTCAATCTTAAAGAAACTAAAAATGGAGATAATAGAAATTGAATAAAAAGAAATTGGCAAAGAGTGTTGTAGGCATTGCTTTAATTGTAAGTGTAGCTATACTTATCGTTGTATGTGTTGGAAAAATAAAGCACATTCAGAATAAAAAAAATATTATTGGTACATGGAAGAATGCAAATGCAGAGGAAGTGTTTACCTTTCAAGAAAATGGAGGACTTGTTGTAAACAAAGATATGCCCGAATTGGGTATTACCTGTGGCAATGCATTATATAGCATATCTTCCTCAAATATGATTTTTGTGGAACAGAGAGATAATAGCGTGAATTTTGAGATAGAAGTAGATCAAAACGAATTAACAATCTTCTTTATGGGTCATAAATATTGGGAATTAACAAAATAGCAATTGCATATAAAGCGATACTCATGATATCCATAACCATAAAATATAGAGCCGATGAATCACTCGTTATTTCGATTGTGAGTTATCGGCTCTATTTCATTATTTATGGAAGGGCTAAAGAAATATCGTATTTTATAGAAATACTTTTGACAGATTTCTTCTCATTTTTATGTTCTTTTATCAAGTGCTATACCATTCCATATTCATCGCATTCACCCAATCTTGCATTTCTGAATCAAGATACAAACGGGCATATTCTAGTGGATTGTCAATCGCCAGTGCATCCAACATTCGTTGAGAGTTAGGAGTAGTAATCAATCCATCTTCTGCCTTGCCACAGTCAATCCGAAGTATGTAGCCATTGTAATAATTGATGTCTATGATGTTGTGATATTTATTATATTCTGCATGAACGATATTCATATTGCAAAGTCCTTTCTCTTATCTGTTTCAGTTGTAGAAGCATCTTGACCAGTTCCAGCCGATTATGTGATTTATATAATGTTATTAGCTGTTACCGGATTTTGCTTCCCTTGTTTTTGCCCTTATGAGGTGTCGTAACACAAGGGAAAAGGATATAACATAAGGGAAAGTCTAAGGGAAAGCTCACTTGCCAAAACTGTAGTAAAATCAAGGCATTGCGGATTTTATCGTAACACTTTATAATACCAGTTAGGTGTTAAAGAATTGTAGGTATCAAAATTTTTATTGGCAGCGTATTTGTGATCATTCTTGTAATCATTCTTCTATGGAATTTTATGAAGGTATGGTTTCAACTTTTTTCGAGATATGCTAATTTCTGTGTGCAGCTGTATCTTTGTCCCTGTACGCTGTGTACTTTAACGAGCGCCAGTACGCAATTTGTATTTTGGAGTTATGTCAGGACAATGGTGACACAGCTGGCTCTAATGATTTTGAATGCTTGGTTTATCAGGGTATTTTGCGTAAATATTGCAGGTGGATTTATTGCTGCAGCAACAGATGCATCCTCATCCATATTACTTGTCTTTATGATGCAGATAGGATATTTGAAAGTAGTGCAAAATGCGGAGCAGATGCTCCAGAATTGGGGATTAACCAGTATGTCATCCGGAAAAATGATGGGAGATATTCCCGAAATTATGTCGAACTATCGAGCAGCAGCACAGATGATGACAGGAAGAATTCCGGGATTTGGCGGTGGCTCAAATTCTGGAGGGAAATTTGGCGCTGGAGGTCTTATTGGATTAAAAGCAAAAGCAGGCCAGTTTATCGGGAATGTACCTGGAGCTATAAAAGCAGCACCGGGTAGAGCTTCTGCAGCAGTTAAGAATTTTGGAAATGGAATGAAAGCAACTGCGAACAGTGTTGCAAAAAGTGTGAGAGGTAATAACAGTGCGGTCAAGACAGCAGCACAGGGAATAAAAGCAGCAGGAAAAGGGGTTGCTTCAACGGCTATGAGTGTTGCTAAAGGTGCAGGAATAGGAGGAATAATTGCCGGACCGGCTGGAGTTGTTGGTGGTGGAATCATCGGAGGGGCAGGACATGTCTTTTCTGCTATTTCAGCAAAAGGAGCAAAAGCGGTGGCGAGTGAGATGAGAAGTGCTACACCATCTAAAAGTCAGGTTGTGGGAACAGCCACAGGAATGCAGACAGCAATGAGAACGATAGCAGGATTGGACAAAAGTGGAAAGACAAGTTATCCGCACTCTAAAATTCCGAATTGTATGGATGTGAAAGAGAGCCAGGCGATTCCATTTGATAGCAATAAAGATATGGAACTGCAGGCGAAAGGTGTATTTGGAGATAATGTAGTGAATGCAGCCAAAGCTGGAGGCATGGGTAAACTGACAGGTGGCTCCTATAATCCTGATACGGGAAAAGGTTCTTTAACATTTGAAAAAGAGGGTACAGATGGAAGCGTTACAAGAAACGTAGTCAGCTGCTACAGCCTGAATGGTGATAAAAATTACAGTGTTGCAGAAAAGCTGGGAAAAGAAGAAGAGGGAATAACTTCTTTAGCTCATTCCAGAAGTGAGGATGGAAAAGAATTTGTATGTTACCATGATCACGTACCGAAAGCATTTGAACAGCAGGAGACAGAATATAAGAAAGACAGCAGGGAGTACGTGCCGAACGAGAAAGCTCAAAATCAGCTTAATGCAGCTGTTGCAGAGGCTAATGCGGCATATGCTGAGAATCCGGATAATATATGGCGGTTTGTGGAGAGAACATCTGAAAATTCTGTGCAGCCCACTAGAGAAGTTGGTAATGTCGGAAGTGCAGCATATGAGGTGCTGAAAGACTGGGCTAAAGCTACTGGACATAAAACAGATGGAAGTCCGAAGGATCTGGTTGATGCATATACGGATTTCCTGCGTGAACATGACTATATCTAAGAAACGAGAGGTGACATATGAATAATTTACCGACAATAGTGAAGGATCGGATTCAGAAACCGGTCATAGCGATTGGAATCCTGAGTCTGGTGATGATATCTTTTTTGATTCATGGGGACTGGAAAATTGCAATAGTGCTTCTTGTTTTTATAGCAGCTATCGGTGCAAACATGTATGATTTCTATAATCAGTATCGAAAGGGAAAAATTCTGATCTGCAGGGGAGTGTGTGAAAATATAGAAATCCAGGGAAATATTATACGAAAGGCTATGAAAATTCCAAAAACAAATTATCAGATCCGGATGACAATAAACGAGGCTGGGGAGTATTGGGATGAGCGTGAGGAAAAAGAGGTTTTGATTTACCTGCATGAAATGAAAAATTTAGTATTGCATAAAAGCGAAACCTACGAATTTGCTTTCCGTAATTCTGGAGAACTGGATAATGCATCTTTGGTGGCATATAAACTGATTTCAAATAAGACGAAGAAAGATGAGCAGTATGGAAGAAAATAAAAATATGGCCGATGATCTGGCTGATGGTGCCAAAACAGCGGCACAAGATGCGAAAACATTAGCTAAAGCAGGAGCTAATTTGGCTGCAGGTAATATTGCAGGGGCAGTTAAAGAGGTGGCAAAGAATCCGGAAGTGATTCTTCATGTGATAGAGGCAGTCTTTTTAGCAGTTATAGCCATGGGAGTTGCGTTGCTTTTATTGATATGTTGCGTCTTGGGTGTTGTAAATAATCTGGCATCGTGTTTTACACAACTCTTTTCAGGGGAGGAAGGAACATGGTCCATAGAAGCAAATTATGAAGAATATGAGACGAAGCTTGAGAAAATCTATAAAAAGGCATATAAAAGGTGCCGGAAACAGGCCGAGCGACACTATAACATCATATCGGAGGCCGTACATAATGCATGGGAATCACTGGATGTGGATGGAGCTGATGAAGTAGATTTGACATTTAGGCATACATATAGCGGAATGTTTGGAGATGATGTAGGGGATAGTTCAGATGATGACCAGATTGCGATCAATCAAAGCATTATGCGAATGCTGGAAATGTACGATTTGTGGAATGCATCTATGGCAGATGAGGAAAGTACAGATCATGATGAGTCATATTACACCAATATTGAAGAAGATGAAAATTGGGACGAGTATGATGCAGATTCACTGACGGAGGATTATGAGGAAACCAAGAATACGCCCACGTTAAAAGGATTGCGAAAACTGATAAAAGAGAACAAAGACTTACTTTTTAGAACGCAGACGGCTGATATAAGCGCATTATCTCCGGATGCGTTTTCGTTTTCAGGAACGGTAGCAATCAATGATACAAATAATTATATTACCACAGCGACAGATAATGGAATAGAAACAGAATATGAGGGAGAGAATGAAAAGTCGGTTCAGAAATACGAGCTGGAGGTAATGACGTTTATCCAGTATACCGGAGAACAGGAATTTAAGGATCAGGTTTTTCAAATGTCGCCGGAAGATTATCAAAATGCTATGGGAATGGCAGAAGCCTTATCTATCGTAGTAGGATATGGTGGATTTGGCAGCATGGATAATCCGGAGATACAGGCGATATTGGCAGAATTAAGAAGCCAGGGAATAAGTGAAGACAGGATTGCAGTGGTGGAAGCAGCATTAAAGGGTGTAGGTATGTTCCAGTATAGCCAGCCGCTTCGTTCGCTTGCAGGAACCGGCCCGGATAATTTTACGGTTGGACAGTATCTGGATTGTTCCAGCTTTGTCAGATGGAGCTACTGGAGTGCTGGTTTTGACAGTGATTGCAGTACAACGGCTGATTATGCATCGTCATCGTATTTTCATAGAGTAGATCGTTCAGAAAAGCAGCCAGGGGATGTTTTCTGGCATCAGAATGCAAGAGGAGTCAGGCATGTTGTAATTTATGGCGGAAATATTGGAGGCCAGGATCTATATATAGAATGTACCTCGCCTGGGTCGGTTATGACCTATGGGGATTGCTATTATGGAAATATATCAAGCTATCAATATTGCTATCGTTACAATGCGTTTGACTAGGAGGTGTCCATGAAAAAAATATTTTGGATATTTATATGTTGGCTGATTTTGAGCATGGGAGCATCTGCAGCGGACAGCTCGATTATGGCAGAAGCTCAAGAAAATGGAACGATTGAATTTACGGGAGAAGTACCGGACGGTTTCAAAAAAGGACTTATAGTAAGAATCGGAGACACTGATATCGTAAATGGTCAGTGTTTTTTGTTGCCTCAAAGCGGATACATAGCAGAAAAGGAAATGTCTCCGGGAAGGTATTTGGTTAGTGCAACCATTCAGAATACATTTACAAACACAGATTATGATGTGAAATGTACGCCTGGAGAGGTATATGTCAAAGAGAATGAAACGCTGGAAGTGACAGTTACGGTGTTAGAGAAAGGGAAAAACAGTGAGAAAGAAACAACGGAAATAAATGAGAACAGCGTAGAATCGAAGACACAGGAAGAGGTGAATGTAGAAGAAGCGTCGGAAACAGATGTGGTGCAAAAGAATCCATGGATAAATCGAATTACATTGTTGATGGTATGGGTAATATTATTTATGGTTGCAAAGAATCTTATTGCTCATGCGTATAATGAAAAATTTGAATGGGTGGTCAAAATTGGATTTGCTGTAATAACTGTGGGAATAGTGATGGTGCTGCTTTTTTCATTCCGGACTGCAGATTTAGAGCAAGCTGCTTCTGACAACACGGATGTAGAGATAAAGAGGCCGGAAATAACATCGTCTATACCGGAAACAAAAGAAGAACTGACAGAGGAACAGACTGAAAGTGAGAAACAGGAGAATCCGTCATACGCCTTAGAGCTGTATATTGGGAATCACATTCTTGATTCGGTATATTCTGGTGAGGATACAGCCTATGGTTATTATGGAGAATTTGGTGCATCTAATGCGGAAGCCTATGCGATATGGGAAAGGCAAAAGGAACAGGATCAAAATGAAATTTATGGATACGATACGACAACAGGGCTGCCGGTATATATGTCAGAAGATTCAAAACTGTACACCTATTCAGGAGTAACACAGATTTTTTATGACCAAAATAATCATTTGCCGGACGATGAAAGAAATAATTTGCGTGATGCAGACGGGTATTGGCTTGCGAACCGTAATACGAGGCCAGAATATGAGATATTAAAAAATGCATTTGAACAGGGCAAAGGGATATTGAACGGTGAGTCTGAGTGGTCTGCAGGAACTGTATTGAGTGATGGTCTAGTGGTTCCTGATGTGAATTTTATTGAAAAAGATGGAAAATACTATGTCCCTGTATCAGAACTGAATGGTTATTTGCCGTATGAGGTGAAGGTCACAGAAACAGAGATTCAGATTATGTATCCGGGAAGTGCGGCTGCTATAAAATTACCCGCGCAAGGTGAAGAGGCTTATGAGTATTTGTTTTATGGAGGATTCGGATATAAGAAATTTACCATGGAGGCAGAATATCCGTTCCAACAAAATGATATCTGGTATGTGGAAGCAACCACATTTTCACGAATAATGGGTATAGATGTGAAAATTGGGGATGGTCTGATGTATTTGAGCAGCGGTGAATATGATTTTCCACGGGAAGTAAGATATATTCCATGGTCTTCTATGGATTTTCAGGATTTTATAGATTTGCATTCGGAAAATGATTCAAATGAAATACTAGGAGAGGAGTAAAGGGTGGCTTGCTAAAAGATCTAATAAAATATATTGAAAAATTGAAAGACGAATCACCAGAAAAGATGAAAAAACTGAAAGCACTTATTGCTTTGAGCATTCTGGGAGCATTTTATCTGATTGGTGTTATTCTTCAAGAGTTTGATACAGAGCTGAAGCTTAAAAATTTACTTTCGCCTGATGGTAAGAAATTTACCTGGAATCCGGTAGTATGTTTAAGATATAGCTTATTTTCAAAAGAGGGATGGATATTATTTTTTGCATTAGTGCTGGGGTTGGTGTTCCTGGGATTATATCTGGTACCTAAACGGGCAAAAATAAATCCGGCAGTAGAGACAGATGATAAGGGGGTAATTCGAAAGGAATATGCGACATATGGATCAGCCAGGAAAGTAGGTGAGGAAGAAGCAGAAAAATATTACGAGGTAGGAAAAGCAAAAGATGTAGATGGTATGATATTTGGCCAGTTTGATAAAAAAGGTAATAGAGTGTGTGCTATGAAGGCTGGTCCAACAGATAATCAAAATGTTTATATTGTTGGTAGTCCAGGAACAGGAAAATCATATGCTTTGATTCGAAGCCTGATATTGCAGTCGGTGAAGACAAAAACCTCTTTTGCTGTAGTTGACAGTAAAGGAGAATTGATTCGTGATCTGTATAAAACCGTAAGAAGTGAAGGATTCGTAAATAAAATTTTTAATCTGGTAGAACCGGAATTCAGTGATTCATGGGATTGCCTGGGGGAATGCTTTGATGAATATGGAGATTATGTCTCAAACAGAGCGGAGGATTTTGTGGATACCCTGTTTGCCAATACCACAGATAACAATAATTCCGGTGATGAATTTTTTGAAAAGGGCGAAAAGAATCTGTTATCAATGTTTGTCAACTTTGTTCTGCAGAGATATATAAAGTATGTCCTTGAAGAATATAAAACAGTTTTGACAGCGCTTATATCCGGCCTGCCGGAAGTGAAGTTTGAGGAGATGCCGAAAACCACAGAGATTTTCAAAAAATGGCGGTATGCCAGAAATATGTACGGTGCCAGGGCTAAGATGTGGAAATTACGGATTCCGATAGAGGAAATAGAAAAAACGCTTGAATTGATCAACTCCTGTATTCGGATGGAGGATGTGTTTGAAGAAGAGAGCAGACGGAAGGTAAAGGCACGTTTGGAAGAATTTCTTGGGGAGGCAGATCCGAAAGAGTTCAACAGTGATGCAGCTCACATTTTTATAGATGAGATGCTGGATAATGAACAGCGCTGGGTCATGAATAAAGTGAATCTGAAAAGATGGTGTTCCCAGGGAATAGCGACAACACACAGAAGCGAACTGCGGGATGTTTTATACGAGCTGCTGCTGTTTTCAGGAAAGACCGATAGTGATGCACAGGAAATGATAGAAACGATAGAGCATGGTGAAGGAACTCCGAGATGTACAATTTCAGAAGTATACTATCTTGTAATAACTAAGAGTACGAAAGAAATAGATGTATTGTTTAAAGATGTGGATAAAAGTTCACCTGCAGGAATCGCATACTGTACATACTGTGATTCTACAGACACAGCAAGACTGTCATGGAAACAGGGATTAACAACCAGGCTTGCGATATTTAAGGATCAAAACATTAGAAGGATCACAAGTAACCGGGATATTGAACTGTCAAAAATGGGAGATCAGCCGACGGCTATCTGGTTGAAAATTTCAGATAAGACAAGAACATATAGCGCATTGACCTCATTGTTCTTTTCATTTCTCATAAGTGATAATTCGGATGCGTTTGATCATGCTGCAGACCAGAATAGGAAATTACCGATTCGTATTATTGTAGACGAAGCTGCAAATGTGGGAGCCATTAAAGTGCTGCCGGTTGCAATAGCAAGCATCCGAAGCAGAAAGATGTCTATTGTTCTGGCAGTCCAGAAAATGAATCATTTGGAAGCGTTGTACGGAGAACAGGAAGCGGAAACGATTCAAGCCTGCTGTGATTATCTGGTGTTTCTTGGCTCAAATGATGAGCAGTCGGCAAAATTTATGGAAACACGGTCAGGTATTGAAACAATACAGGTAGCATCTGAGAGGGAAGCGTACCGAAAGTTCGCACCTGATAGCGCCTTAAAAAATTATATGGTGACGATAGCAGAGGGGCAGAGAAACGTATATAACATGGACGAGATATGGACATTGGAACCGCGAACATTACTGCTGGCGAAAAGAGGTGCATATGTTCTGAAGCTCAATACGTTTGGATGGAATCTCCATCCACTCTCGAATGGCGGGGATCTGCCGCAAATGAGAACGATTGAATATTCGACGGCCAAGGATAAGTATCCATATTTTGATTACTGTATAGATAGCTTCTACTGTGAACAGCCTAAAATTATAGCTATCAGAAAACAGCTTTCCATGGAACTGCCTCATGTAAATTTATTGAAGACTGTCGAAGAAGTGTGCGCGAATTATACCAGGCGATATGAAGAAAGGGAAAAATGGCTCAATGGGACAGAAGAACTTGCCAGAGCTGTTCAGAAACTGGATGATGTGACCGAAGTAGAAGAAATAGAGGAAGTACATGAGGCTGAGAGCGTAAGCACATCACAGGAGAGCGTAGACGGGGCAAATAAGACCGCTGAAGAAGAAAAACATATAGATGAAGGGGTAAAACCAAAAGAGCCGTTAAAACGCGAAATAGAGGCTCAAAATGAAGAGCTGGATGCGCCAATTATAGGAAAAAGCAGACGAAATGTAAGAGGCGGGAAATTGGATTAAATCCCACATGGGAAAAAAATAAAGGAGGTCATTATTATGACAGAAAAAGAGAATAAGGCAGTTGTAAATGCGGAAATGGAAGAAGCGATTGCAGAAGCACATCTTCCGGAAGTGATTATTGATGATGGAGCTGAGAAACAGGAAGAGAGCCTTGCAAGACCGGCAAGAATGATCACGGATGATTTTGATCAGGATAACCCGGTAGAGTTTATTCACCCGGAAGATGAAATCCGATTGAAATGGTCTGAGATTAGAAATGATGCTTCCAGAAGACGGATCAAGAATTGTGAGGTGCTGGGCTGTTCCAAAATGCCAAGAGATCAGGGAACCTATATCACCACTAAAATTAACGATTTCAAAACAATTATTCCGGCTGAGGAGTTTTTCCTGGATGGAACTTTTTCGGACAATATTAACGAGACAGACCCGAAAGCAAAATGTGAAAGACAGATTCAGATGGCTCAAAGAATGCTGGGAGCTAAAATTTCTGTCATCATTACTAAGGCGATTTCACATTATAACGAGGAGACTGGAGAACGTACATATGCGATTGAGGCCAGTAGAGTAGCAGCTGCTGAAGTACGAAAGAATATTTATTTCTTTGGAAGAAGGGCAGCAAACCGGACTCCAATTGTTGGAGATACCGTACCGGCAAAACTTCTGCTGGTTTCTGATAATTCGGTACTTGTGGAAGCATGTGGAGTTCAGACAAGAGTTCCGTTCCCAAGGCTGACAGGAAGAAAACACTTAACATCTTCCAACGTCTTAGATTATTTCCCAAAGGATAAGGCAATTCCGATGGTGATAGAAGAAATTAACGTGGACAAGGAAAACAGAACTGTGGAGTGGAGACTTTCTCATAGAGCAGCAGAGGATCAGATTCAGAAGACAGTTTTAGATGAAAGCTATATTGGACGGCGGTTTTTAGGAGAAGTAATTTCTGTTACAGAAGATTATTATATTTCTTATTGCGAATCGGAAAATGTAACATGCTCCACACCGATTGACCGGTGTATGACGGAACAGCGTTTGCGCCATGGAGATCAAGTTGCACTGCAGGTATACGGCATCGGGAAGAATTTCCTTAAATGCAACTGTAGAAAAATTTAACCCAACTTGTGTACACCGTGTACACAAGTTGAAGATTATAGGCAGATACCAGAAATAAGGTATCTGCCTGGAAAGGGAAATGATATGAGCTTTGTTGCAGATCCGTTGGAATGTACATTAGATAAGTACAGTGAATTGATGGTGAAAGAACAATGTTTTGAAAGCGCAGATATATTTACTTATGGACGGCAGTATGCGGTTAATGTGGCATACAGGGATAAGATATTAACGGTTCTTTTAAGTACAGTTATCCCAGGAAGTGTAAATTTACAGCGGATGGAAGAATTCTTAAAAGTGCTGAATCAGGAAGATATCAATGGGTTTTATTTGGTATCAGAAAACGGCAAAGCGGTTTCAGTTACATATAACCAAAGGGTAGGTGTTCTGGAAGGGATACCAGAACGGAAGACACTTGAAAAAATATTGGATATAGGAATTGCACGAATAGGATTATTTTTGAAAAGATGGAGTGGTGAACAATGGCAAGAGATGATAACAATGAACAGGCAGTGACATACAATATTCCACGGAACTATTTTACTAAGGGGCGTATAGGGGATGTTATATCTTTCCGGGGACTGGTGGAAGGTGGGATTATGAGTGTGCCGTTTGTAAAATTGATTTCTATGTTCCCGATACCGAAAGATTATCGTATGACAGGTTACATTGTGGTAGTTGCTGTATGTCTATTGGTTGGAGCAATCGGCTATAACGGAGAATATCCATCAGAATTTGCAATTACTTTAGTAAAATTTTTTCAGATGAAACGAATTGCATATTATAATCCGAGAATAAAGCTGGAGGCAGAACCGGAGTATCTGAAAGAAAAACAAAGAAAAATTCTCCCAAGAGAAAGAATCATGCAGCTGCTGAAACGGGAAGAGGTGGAGGATGAACTGCAGGATGAGTCAGAAGAGGAATATGCCTGGGATTCAAATGAAGTCTTTTTTGAAGATGATATTGGATACAAGGAAAAACCGGAAGCGTTGAAAACGGCTGCCGAAAAGAAAAAGGAACGTGAAGAAGCGGAAGAAGAGGCCAGACAGGAAAGATTGCTTAGAAAAGCAGAACAGAGGAAAGCGCGGGATTTGGAAAAGCGTCTGAAAAAACTGGAAAAAGAAAAAAGGCGTGAGGCAAAAAAGAAAAAGAAAGCTGGAGATATAAGGCCAGTTGAAATTATAGAGATAGAACCAGTATCAGAGATAGCACAGGAAAATGAGCCGGAAGTTATCGAGGTAATAGAGGAAACACCAGTTATAGAAACTATTACACCGGTAGAAGACGAAAATGAAAAAGTACAGGAGATTGTAGAAATCAAAGAAATAGAGTCGTGAATGGTAGGGAAAACATATGAAGAAAAATGAAAAAAGAGAACACCGTGAGGCACGCCCAAATGTGATAACACGGATGATGCAAAAACACAATACAGCCCTGCGGGAAGAAAAGGCAGATGAGATCCGAGAGAAAGAATATCTTAATTCCGTAAAAATGCGTAAAAGTACACAGATGACTTTGCCGATAGAAGATGTATTTAATGGTTGCATCATCATGAAAGATGGTACTTACAGCAAAATCATTGAATTGTCACCGACAAATTTTAGTTTAAAGCCAGCAAGTGAGCAGGCATTGATTATTGCTAAATTTGCAAATTTGCTTCGTATTGCTCCGTCAAGAATACATTTTAAATCTGTTTCTAAAAAAGCGGACATAGATAAATTCATCCATACACTGAAAGAAGAACAGCGAAGCGAAAAAGTTCCCAAATGTAAAATTGTTCATAGTGATCAGATGCAGTTAATCAGAGAGGTGTCGGAGGCAGAAAGTGTATCCAGGCGCTTTTTTTGTATCCTCACATTAGATCCGAAAGAAGAAAGAGGACTTACCTCAAATGTATATGCGATAACCCAGCGGCTGAATAGTGAAATGGAAAACCTGGTCAAACAGTTCCATCTTATAGGGAATGAAGCAGTTTCGCTTGAAGTTGATCCGAACGATCCAACACAGGATCAGGAGGATATGGCAGTAATAGAAATTTTATATGATATTATTTGTCGGAAAAAAAGTCAGGAAGAAAGCTGTAAAGAACATGTATTGAATGTGATGAAAGCGTATTGCAGGGAAGCAAACGTAGGAATTGATAACCCTCCATACATACCTGCAGTAGAATACTTCTCTCCCGGATATATAGATTTGAGTCATCCAGATTATGTTGTAGTAGATGGAACATATTATATGATTGGGTATATTCCATCCAATAAATTTCCAATGGTCGTACCGAGTGGTTGGTTATCGCCCCTGGTGGAAGCGGGTGAGGGAATTGATGTGGATCTCTGGTTGGAAAAGAGAAACAAAGAAGAGATTAGTGGACAGCTTAACAGAACGATCCGGCACAGCAGAGTGTCTATGGATACAATAGAAGACACATCTGAGTCCTATGAAGCAGCGACTGATGCCGTGACAACAGGATTCTATTTTAAAGAGGGTTTTAAGGCAGGTCAGGATTTTTACTATATGTGTATCATGATAACGATTTCAGCAAATTCTTTAAGAAATGCACGTTATATTTATAAAGAGATGGCGAGTCGGGTCGTGCAAAATGATATGAAGATGTTTTTGGCCAGATTTCATCAAGAGGAAGCTTTTATGAGTACGCTGCCGTGTGGGTGGCTGGATAATTACTTTTTCCAGAAGAGCCGACAGAATATGTTGACCATGGATGCCGCCAGCTCATATATGCTTACGAGTTATTCCATGTGCGATACAAATGGAATTTTTCTGGGCGTAAACGATATAAATCATAGTGCGACATTGGTGGATATTTTTAATTCAGATCTTTATCGAAATGCAAATATGGCAATTCTTGGGTCATCAGGATCAGGAAAAACATTTACGACCCAATGCATGAGCGAGAGACTGAGGCTGAAGCAATACCAGGTATTCTGTATAATTCCTAAAAAGGGTGTTGAGTTCAAACCATGTTGCGACGCGGTTGGAGGACAGTATATTATTGTCAGCGGAGGCTCATATCATTGCATTAACATCCTTGAAATACGAAAGCCACAAGATGAAAATATGAGATTACTGTATGGTAACGACATTGAACAATCGTTGCTGTCACAGAAGATAGGTTCAGTTAAGACTTTCTTTTCATTGCTTGTTCCGGATATTTCTCTGGAGGAAAAGCAGTCGTTGGATACAGCGTTGATTAGCACCTACGCAAAAAAGGGGATAACGAAAAATAATGATTCGCTTTTAGATCCAAATAATCCTGGAAAGTATAAAGAGATGCCAATTCTTGAGGATTTACAGAATGTCTTAAAAGAGATGCCTAACATGGAAAGAATTGAGCAAATTATGGAACCGTTGGTTCACGGATCAGAGTCAGCTTTTAATGGACAAACAAATGTAGATCTGGATAATCTGTATATTGTATTTGATCTGGATTTTCTGTCAAAAGAACTTCTCCCGGCAGGAATGTATATTGTTATGGATTATGTATGGGATAAAGTAAGAGAAGATAAAACGATGAGAAAAGCAATATTCATGGATGAAATCTGGGCGTTGATTGGTGCTGGAGCAAGCAGTGTGGCAGCGGACTTCGTATTAAATATTTTTAAGCTGATACGAGGCTATGGCGGAGCTGCTATTTGTAGTACACAGGATCTGAATGACTTCTTTTCTTATCAGGATGGTGCTTATGGAAGAGGCATTATCAACGCATGTAAATTTAAGATTGTTATGGGTCTGGAAGAAGAGGAGGCTAAAAGGGTTCAGGAAACATTGGAACTGGATCAGGCAGAGATTAACATGGTCAAGCAATTTAGTAAAGGAAAGGGACTTGTGTGCGTGAATCACAGCAATGTTGCAGTGGATTTTAAAGCGTCAGATTCTGAATGTGAATTGTTCTCGACGGATCCTAAAATCCTTGCAGCCATAGCGAAAAAAAGGAAAAGGCAGCGTAATATGATTGTTTAATCAAAAATGAGATAAATTTATATAAAAATGAATCAAAAATGAGATAAATATGATGTCGGAATAAAATCCCTCATATTTATCTCAAAATAAGCAGAAATGATACAAAAATGAGTAAAATGCAAAGCTCAAGAAGCGGAAGGGGATAGAAATGGTATATTCGGAAGTAATACTGGAATTATTGGATAGAGTGCAAGTCTTGGAACGAACGCAAGTCGTATGGTATGCGGAAGCCTTAGATGCCTATGGACAGGGAGAAATGGTTATAAAAAAGGCTCTTCATGGACTCCTTAGAAGGGGACAGTTATATGAATATCAGGAAGGGGATAGATGTTATTTATCCAGAAATCCAGTAAAAAAGCTTGATGAAACAAATAAAATGGAGATGTCGTTGTTCTGGGTTTTGCTTGATGCAATGCCGTATAGTCAAAATTTTAAGATGAATCTATTAAAGACATTTCAACTTACATACATTAACGGGAAGAATAAAATTGTTCAGGCGGTTTATATACCCAGATATCAGGAAACAGCAATTTGCAGGCTCATAAAGGAAATACCTGAAAGTGAATATGATAGAGAGGATTGTAGAATTGCAGTGCTGGAAGATCCGGAAGGGCTGGAAAAGCTTCAGAGAATGGGATTTACACATGTCTTACATATAGATCAGGAAGAGAAGAATCCGGATGAGAGGATGAAGATATTAAAAACATTCCGCGGTGAGGAAGCATGGAGGGATATTTGAAATGGAATATCCCAGTTCAATCAGTAATATAAAGAAATATTTGGACAGCTCTATTAAAATCATACAAAAGTATCAGAAGAGTGGTTGTGAGATTATGATAGCTCTGGATGAAGAAAGGATTCTTCATAATGTGGAAATGATAGCAGCCGCTATTCGAAAGCGACTAAAGAAAAGGGACTATGTGGATATGGTAAAACATTCGATGGAGCCTGAGTCCATATTGGTATCTGTAGGAGAAGAAGCTGGGATTATTGTAATTCGGCTGCCGGAATTATTGAATCGGAGAAATAATGATTGCTGGTATCTGAGAGACGTTGTACAGAGCCAGTTGGCCGTTTATATGGCAAAAAGGGAAATGAAATTTTCAGCAGATGAAAGGTTATACCTATGCTATGTGAGACGGCACGAAGAACGGTTGGTGAGGCGGTTTGATAACGATAATACAGAGGCACATCATATTACAGATGGAATCGCAACAGCCTTGAAACTTGATGATAATGCTGCGAGAATACAGGTGTTATATGCAACGTTGCCCTGCAAGACAGGAGAGGAATGCTGCAAAGTCTATATTGTTCCGGGAAGGAAGATAGGGGGCTTCATGACAAAAATAGAGGAGAGTTAAGCACTCCATTTTTGTGTGAAAAATCAAAAAAAACATGCCGTTTTCTATGATTACAAAATCATTAAACCCTCCGTTTTTATATTCAATGAAAACATAAAAACGGAGGGTAAAAAAAGAACAAAAATGCTGGATTTTCAAGGAAAATCGGGTGGGAAAATTACAGAGTATACTTTTCCTCAAAAGTAAAAAAATCATCTCATAAAATATACCGATTTATAATAATACTTTTGCTCAAAGAATAAGGGATAGAGAGTGGAAGAGAGGAAGAAAAAACAACATGGGAGAACATAAGAAATTACGAGGAGGCTCATTGTCTCTGAAATTTATACTTGAATTGTATTTTGGGATTATTTTACCACGTAAGATGATGACCAATAAAAATACTCTTGCCTACAATGAACGCTATATACGAGATACATTTCGCTGGTTGGAGAATAAGGGGTACATAGAATATTTTAAACTCGCAGGTAAGAGATACTGTTACCTGACAGAAAAAGGATTTGCAGTATTGGAACATACGGATTCCAGATATGAGATAAATCCGGTAAACAGGAGAAGACATCAGTTCTATGAGAGAGAAGCCAGGGAGCAGGCCAGAAGTGGAGAGGTTTACCTTGCAATGGAGAGATGCGACATTTTAGCAAGTCCTAATTTGAGGAGTACCTTGGAAGATCTCTTAAATGAGAAAAAGATTTTAAAAAAATTGTATTCTCGATATGAAGGATGGCATTACGCTCCGAATGGAAAGAAAAAGGAATATAGCAGCCAGGAACTTTTTCAGGAAGGAATTTATTTCACATCCCAGGAAATAAGGTATGCAGCTATGCAAATGAACTTGGGCGATATGTTTAAAATGTCACGAATGGAAGGAGTATTGATTTATAGGGATAGAATTTTCATCTGTTATAACACCATGGAGCGGATGCTGCGCTGGAATAACAGTTGTGAAGATACGGCAGTGCTGGGACTTTCAAGATTATTTTACGGGTTTGGAATGGAAGAGGGTGGATTGAAGGTACAGGAAAAGGAGATTATCGGAATTGTATTTGGACATCGCTATGGGACAAACCTGAAAAAACTTGTGTGGGGAAACACAAAGGAGATGCCAACGGAAGCTACGGAAGATAAAATACATTATCTTAGCAGTAAATTACTGTATTCAGGAAATATCAGAAACTTTTCAAAAATGTATTATCTTACACTTGAGAATGATCAAATGATCCCACAAATGAAGAGACTTCTGTCCCATGTTTTTGCAGAAGACCTTATAGCCCAGAGAGAGGAAAAGGCATTTAACAAAATAGCAGCAGAAACGGGAGAAAACTGGATCTGGATGAACGAGTGGGATAGATGCGGCGTGAGCTGGGGACAGGCTGGTAAAAAGCATAATGTATACCGCCTGACAGATCTGGAATTGAATCAGCTCAGGGAGCTGTTGGAAAAGGATGAGGAATATTATCTGATCACCTTTGAGGAGTACGGACCATATCTGCAGGAAATTTTAGGAGGAAAATTGAAAAGGCTCTATTATTACGAGTCAACGAGAATGGATAGTATCAAACTTGGGTGGCAAAAGGAAAATGTTATAGAATAAAAATCTCATTTCTGAAATTGGCTATATGTTTTTCAGATATGAGGAAAAAGTGGTAAAAAAGTCAAGCCAATATCACATTTAAGAAAATGGCAGTAAAAATCAAAATAATTTGACATTGCAACGAAAATAGGTAAAATGCAGACAACAGGACAGACGAAAAAATCACGGTAAAAACCATATGTGAGAAAACAACTTGTGTACACGGTGTACACAAGTGAGAAAAAGGGGAGACGAAGAACATGAATAAAAGCTATGTGGCACATAAGGAATATGTTCGGGGTATAGTCAGGGAAATATATCCGGCAGCAAATCTGGATGAAGATTTTTTCTTGATCCTGCAGCCTATATTGCAGCGGAACTGTGAAAAGATAGATACGCAGAAGTATGATGAGTCCTGTTGCATGGTGAATGTGTATCAAACCCATAAGAACAAGCAAACCAATATTTATACTACAGAAATGCATCCGTTCCAGAACCGAAGAGTAGCAATCGCAGGGAGCAGGTACGGATCTGTAAGAGTAGCGAAAAACAGATTTCAGTCAGAAGATTTTGAAAAGCAGCTTCTGTATGTGGAGGGTGGAAAACAGGTTAGTGACATTGGAATTGTTATACGAGTTGGAAATTTTGATGAATTGCAGCTACTGGAAAGTATAGAAATTATCTGGGATTATGATATGGCAACAACGACTCTTTTATATGTCCCGACATTTATGCCTCCGAAACGAAAAAGTAACTGTTATCTTCTAAAAGCGGAAATACGGGACGAACTGGAAGAGTCGCGTTTGGAAATAGGAGAAACAAGGATTATTCGCAATAATGGAAACACACAGATTAGTCTAAGAGAAAGGCAGACAAATGGGAAAGATCACTTTATCCACTATATTACAACAGAGCTGAGCGCAAGCCCGCTGGGAGAGAATATTCGTATTGCGGGAGCAAGTAAAAAATATATGAAATGGCAAAAAAGGAGGTTAAAAGAGGAATGAGAGATTATCACTTATGGAAAAAGGGCGATAAAGTGTGGGTTGTTGATTACCGCGATAATAAGAACATCAACGTAGAGGCTACGGTAATCAGTGTGATGATGTGTCATAAAGACACGGATAATTCAGTCTTAAATATGGATCAGTTATATGATGGGGTCCTGGTTGTGGAAATGCCGGATGGAATGTACATCCATGTAAATAATATGTTCACGTTCAGAAGTAAGGAGGAAATAGAGATATACCGAAAATTATATCTGGTGAAGGGACCAGGAGAAGATGATTTGATGGAGTTTCTTCCGACAGTTCCCAAAGGGTATACGCGGTATCGGTGGTATGGTCCGGAGGGTGTGGCATGAACAGTAAAATATATGGATTTGAGTCTGGAGGAGATGAGACCAGTACAAAGTTACAGATGATTCTATTTAACAAGTATACAACTAAAATTCAACAACTTGCTTTTAAGCAGCATGTATTTTTGACTTTAGGATGTATAGTGGGGTACGCATGTTGGAAATTTAAAACTTCACCGATCATAGGTGAGGGAACATGGATACAGACCGGCTTGTATATTCTTCTGATGCTGATGACAGTCTCTGTTTTGAAAGATATCCGGACTTCCAGAAAGCTATCGAGAAGACTGGAGGACGGCATAAATTTTGATGTAAGAGAAGGAATTTTCCTGGGATTCAGTAAAGGAACAGATGGGGAACGGATTCTCAACATGGATTGTGACGGCGAAGAGTGCCGGGTAGTGATCAGTTACTGGGAGCAGTTATATTTAAGGGCAAAGAGGCTGGAGACCGGACATCAGATATATATTATCCGGTTTTCGAACGGAAACTACGATATTGTGAGAAAATGAAGGGAGAACATAAATGAGTAAAGTAATTGCAGTAGCAAATCAGAAGGGCGGGGTCGCAAAAACAATGACTACATTGAGCATAGGTGTGGGACTGGCCAGAAAAGGAAAGAAGGTTCTGCTGATTGATGCCGATGCACAGGGAGATTTAACGACAGCTCTGGGTTACAAAAATGCAGATGATATGGATGTGACATTAACAACGGTTATGGAAAAGATCATCCGAGGTGATGAAATCGGGCTGGATTATGGTATACTGAAACAAAAGGAAGGAATAGATCTGCTTCCGGGAAACATAGAGCTATCAGGAATGGAGGTTTCATTGGTCAATGTAATGAGCCGGGAATTGATTTTAAGAGAATATATCAACAGCATCCGGGAGCATTACGATTATATTATTATTGATTGTCCGCCGTCTCTTGGAATGATAACCATAAATGCATTTGCAAGCGTGGATAGTGTATTGATTCCGCTGCAGGCAGCGTATCTTCCGATCAAGGGTCTGCAGCAGTTAATCAGAACAATCGGAAAAGTAAAAAGACAAATCAATCAGAAATTGGAGTTTGAAGGAATCTTGTTTACTATGGTGGATGCAAGAACCACATACGCCCAGAAAAATATGGAAAAGATAAGAGAAGCGTATGGGAACAATATTTATATGTTCAAAACGAATATCCCACAGTCGGTAAGAGCTGCAGAAACACCGGCATGTGGAATAAGTATTTACCAGCATGATCCAAAGGGTAAAGTAGCCCTGGCATATGAAAAAGTAGTTGAGGAGGTACTGGCACATGAGCAAGCCAATGGCATCTGATTTTGAGGTTACATCCTATAATGATTTATTTGGAAATGATGATGAAAAGAAACTGATAGATGGATTGAATAGGGCAAAGGAGGAGATTAAGATACTTCCTTTGTCAGAATTGCACGAGAGAGCGGATCATCCGTTTAAGGTTCGTCGGGATACACAGATGGATGAACTGGTAGGAAGCATAAAAGAAATTGGTGTTATGCAGCCAGGAATGGCAAGACCAAGAAAAGAAGGGGGATACGAGGTCTTAGCCGGATACCGAAGATGGCTTGGATGTGAAATTGCCGGATTATCAGAAATGCCGTTCATTGTAGGAAATTATGACGATGATACCGCAATTCGAATCATGATACATACGAATAAATACCGGGATTCATTTCTTCCGAGTGAAAAGGCAAGAGCTTACAAGATGGATTACGAAGCTGCAAAGCGCCAGGGAAAAAGAAATGGTGGTAAGAAAACGCTGGAGGAGATGGCAGAAGAGTTTGGAGAAAGCTGGAAGACTATTCAGCGGTTTATTTGGCTGGCCAGATTGAATGACGAACTCCTGGAAATGGTAGATGCGGAAAGAATCGGAATTTCACAGGGCGTAGCGTTGTCGTTTCTGAATGAAGAAGAGCAGAGCTATGTGCAGGAGATCGTGGAGAAAACAGGGTGCAAAATATCTAAGGATGATGCAGAAAAATTAAAGGGATACTCAAAAGAGGGAAACCTTACATATGCCCTTGCTAAAGAAGTTCTGGTGAAAAAGAAATCAGCCGTGGTAGAAAGAAAAGTCACAATTAAGGAAAAAAACATCAAAGAATATTTCCCGGAAAGCTATACGAGTCAGGAAATAGAGAAGGTATTGTATCAACTCCTGGATGAGTGGAAGAAAAAACAGAATTTTGCAGAAAACATCGGTGACACTACTCATACACAAAAGACGGAGGAATAGAGCTATTGAGTAAGAGAGGAATACCCAATGGTTTGAAAGTGGATATTAAATCGGCTAATCGTTTTTTCCAGGGACTGAAGGAAGAACCCAAGAAGCCATCGTTGACGGAAATAGAGAATCAGGAACTGGTAAGTAAAATTGTCCCGGCTATGGAAAGATATTATATCTGCAGTGTGGCAAAGTTTGTTGTTCGTCATGTGACGATTAAAGCACAGGGGATTGCTATTTATGAAAAATGGGAATCAGTGTGTAAAGCGTATTTGCAGGAATACCTTAGTGATACTGTATTCGGGATCGACAAAGGGGAACTTTACCAGGCATGTGATCTGGTAAAAATAGGAACCTTACTGTATATGCTAAGTCCGGAGGCGAAAAAAGCTGATGCATTCCAAAGGGTAAAAATAGCGGAATCGTGCAAACAGGACATATGGATGTACATAGAGAAGATAATGCCAAGCGTAACAAAAATGGCATTAGAGCCGGATAATGAGGGAAATGAATACCGTTATGCGGAAAAGGTATTGGCTCATGCACAGAGAAATTATGAAAAAGACAGTACAGCCAAATATACCGTTTTTGGAATCTCTTATATGCTGCTCTGTAAAAAAGAGGAGTTGGAAAAGCGGGATCTGATAAAAGAACTTTATGTACTGTTCTGGAGTTCTCATGAGGAATACTATCCGAGAGGACAAATTGATACTGAGAATGATAGGCTGCTCTATATTATCAAAAAGGTATACGCATTTCAATTCCGGAACGGAAGAAAACTAGAGGACCTGAAAGAGCATTACCGCGATGAAAAGCTGGATGAATTAGTAAATGAGGCACCGGACATCCCGCATAAAGGGCTTTCCGGTGATGCCGTAGCTCAACCGGTCTTCATGGAAATGGTGATGCAGCGTTTTGGACTGGATGAAGACGAGATTGTATTCAGTAAAGCTGATCGCGCAGCTATTGCAGGGTTTATGTCCAAATCAGATATCCATGTGGACAAGGTGTGTGAAGGAAAAATGATGGCCGGTAATATAAGCGAAGAATATGAATATTATTTTTCGCACAGCTCCGATGCGATTTGGAGTGCTTTTTTAGGATATGGCATGGCAAAAGCATTATCTGAGAGAAGAAAGAAGGATATTCTTTCAACACTTAACGGGAATGTTCCGGATATCAAGGTACAAAAAGAGGATAGTTTAAAGGCCAGGTTGAACGAACAGGAACAGGAACTGGCGAAATACAGGTTGGAACTGGAAGAGAAGGACCGGCAAATTCAGAATTTGAAGGTAAAGGAAGAGACCGTAAATGAGAATTATTACCGGCAGTTGAACAAGGCCACGGCATTACAGGTACGACTTGAAAACATAGAGC
Organism: Laedolimicola ammoniilytica; assembly: GCF_025567165.1. NCBI lineage: Bacteria > Bacillati > Bacillota > Clostridia > Lachnospirales > Lachnospiraceae > Laedolimicola > Laedolimicola ammoniilytica. The sequence continues at coordinate 107,921 of NZ_JAOQKC010000002.1, read as the reverse complement.
AGGAAATGGAATCGCTGAGTGCAGAAGCTGGGAAAAAAGAGAAAGAGGAACAGAAGCAAGCGAAAGATGGTTGCATAGATAGTCTGATCCCAGTGGAGCAGTCCGCAGAACCGGATGAGGTGGCAGCAGAAAGGCAGACAGTTGAAAATTCCGTGATAGAGGGAAATATCAGAGCCTTGACCGGAATGTTTGATATCCTGATTGTTGGAGGAAACCGGAACCTTACAAAGAAGCTGGGGGATAAATATCCAAAGCTACATATCTGGGATACGGATCAGGATATGGCAGAGAGCTTTATTGGATCCATGGACTATATTCTTTTCAAGCATGATTCCATGGGTCATAAGACTTATAATAAGACAAAGCAGGTAGCGAAAAGCAAAGGGATCCTGTACGATTACTTATTACCGGTGACTTCGATTCCGTTGGTTGAAAAAGATCTGTATGAAAAAGTCATGGGAGTATTCAGCAGCCTGGCTGAAAAATTCTAAAGTGCAGATGTGGATCAAATTTATAAAATGAGACAAAATTATTAAAATGAGATAAAATTTGTCTCATTTGTGTTGACAAAAATGTAATGATAAGATAAGTTAAAACCAACGAAGGAAATCATATCTAAGATTTCAGAGGAAACATCATATAAGCAAAGCTGCAGATTTTCTTATATGATCCAGAGGATTCGTTTTCTTATATTCAGAGGTACTGTAACTTGTGTACACGGTGTACACAAGTGAGAAAACCGCAAGAATGATGAGAAGTGACAATACAGAGAATGGGAGGAACGATTTATGAAAAGAAAAAGCGTGAGTATTTTACTTGCTGCAGTAATGGCTGCTACATTATTTACCGGGTGTGGTAAAAAGGAAGAGCCGACCCAGGAAGCAGTTGTAGAAGAGGTTACAGAGGAAGAGACAGAAGAGCCAGAGGAGCAGGAACCGGAATATGAGACTGTAGCATATTCAGTGGTGGTAGCTTCAGAAAATGAGGATGGGACCTATACAGCTTATGACGCTGATAATACTTACATCCTGACACTTGCAGAGGAGCTTCCGGAGGATCAGCGAGCCAAGGTAGCAGTTGGAGCAGCAATCAGTGTATCGACTGAGGTAGAAAAAGAAGCTGAAAGTGAGGAAGCAGAAGTGACCGATTCAGAAAGTGAGCCGGAAACCGAGAGCGAGGAAGAAACTACACCAGTACCGATTCAGGTAACTGCAGTAGCGGATATCAGTGAAGAGGAAGTAGCAGATCTTACCTATGCAACCTTTGAAAAGATCAATGGCTTTTCTGTAGAGGAAATGACGGACACTCCAATGTATGCAAATCAGACAGTAAATGTGAGAAAAGGACCGTCTGCAGATTATGAACAGCTTGGCTCACTTTCCTGGGGAGACGAGGTTACGGTTACGGGAATCGCTTCTACTGGATGGTATCAGATCCGGTATAATGATGAGACGGGGTATTGTTCCAATAACTATATCGTAAATGATAAACCAGTAAAGAAGCAGACACAGACAGCAAGTGCAGGAAGTTCAGCAAGCGCAAGTACAGGAAATTCTGGTAGCAGTGCAGCAGCATCCACAGATATGCAGGGAGCGTTGAATGCAATGATGTCCATGGGATATTCCGAGGAGCAGGCCAGAGCTATGATTGAGAGCCAGTTTGGAGCAGGTTCTTCCGCTGGAGCAACAGCAAGTGCATCTTCCGGAAGTTCTTCTGATTCAGGAGCATCGACAGCAGAGAAAACAACATCTACATGCCCGGCACTGGCCGATGCGATCAATGCGGGAAGAGCAGAGGAAGGTTTGGATGCGCTTGCGTGGGATGATTCTCTGGCAGCGATTGCAAAAGAAAGAGCAGAAGCAATTACAAGTGATTTGTCCCATAGTGGAATGAAAACATTAGAAATGCTTACAAAATCTCAAAGCAGTGATCCGCAGACTTGGTACAATAATTTTTATAATTCGAGTACACACCGTATAGAAATGATGGGAAAGACAGAGACAAAAATTGGAGCTGCGTATTGTTATTATAACGGTAGCTATTATGTGATAGTAACATTAGGAAGATAATTAAAATCATAAATAGAGAGAAAAGAGCAACTGTACATAAGTATGGTTGCTTTTTTGTTTGGAATAATGACAGAGTTGGAATAAAATTTCCGTTGCTTGCATTTGGATAAATTTAATGTAATAATGGCGTAGTACAGACCTTATCTTACTCATAAGGGTAAAAATAAAGAAAGGAGAAAGTGTGAGTATGAGGAAGTATGGGAAACGCTGTCTCTGCTTTTTACTGGCGCTGGCAATGGTTTTGTCCAATGTATCGGTTGGCTCTGTTGCATATGCGTCGGAATTAGAGACTGTGGATTCTGCAAGAGAATCTGAGAAAGATTCAAATTCTTCCGATGTACCCGAAGAAGAAACGGAAGCTGATGCTGAGAAATCAGAAAATGAAGATGATGATAAGTCTGATGAATCACCAGCGGACGAAAAGGATGGGGAATCATCTGAAAACACGGCAGAAGATACCAGCGAAGATAAAAATGCTGGTGATGTTGTGGAGGATGAAAAGGAAGAAGAGAGTGTTCCTGACGAAGCGGAGCTGACAGAAGTTCCAGAAGAAGCAAAAGAACAGGAAGAACTTTCGGACGCATATGAAAATTATGTGTACGGCGATCCGTCATATAGTGGAAACTATGTGATTGGAACAGATGCTGATGGAAACGATATCTATGAAATGTATTCAGAAGATATTGCAGAAATCATATCTATGGCAGAAGAAGGAATGGTTCTGGAGCGGTTCTTCAGTGGAACCATTTTTGCAGGTTTTGATCTGGATGATTTGCGACAGATGCAGGAAGATGGTTTGTCTTTTGACTATATTGCAAATATGTACCTGAACGACAGGGAATTACCTGATTGGGTATATGATGCGTTAGCAAAAGCACCTATGACACTGGACGATCAAATTTCGTTATATGCTAATGGTTCAGGACCGTCATCCTTAACATCCATGGGTTGCAGAGATATGACATCATATGCGATTGGCGTGTTACCATCGCTGGGAAGTAATCTGAGCCATGGTACGGTGAAGCGGTTGCTGGCCAAGGGTGATGACGGAGTTACATACAGTGCATTTTGTGCAAAATATGGCGGATCATATCGTTCGGGCTGGCAATATCATCAGGTAGATTATTCGGATTGTATTGCACCAAACGGAAGTCACTTATCAGCAAATCAGTATAAGCTGATTCAGTCTTTTGTAAATACTTATCTGAAGACAACAAAACAGAGCAATGCTGACTATGCAGCTATTCAGACTGTAATATGGTACGTGATCAATCACGACGCATCTTCTTTCTGGGCGCAGCAGGCATGGGGAGAAGGCGGCTTGAGTCAGGTTGCACCGATCATGTGGCCTGCAGATCCGAGTTACATTTTAGGAGCAGTGATCTCCTGTGCTTATGCATGGGATCGGGTATCAGAAGGTGGATGGACACTGGATAATTATGGAAATGTAGATTATTATCCAGGTCAGCACGCAGAAATTCAGTTTTGGGCGGCATCCAATGACAATGCACAGTGGATTATTACTTGGGACATTGGTGAAGGAGATACTACGTTTGAAGCAGTAGAAATTCCAATGATGGATAATTTCTACTTAGAGAAAAAGGCAACTACAAAATATAATGTAGATATTACCAAAGAGAGTGTCATCACTAATGAACTTCTGGAGGGAATTGATTTCCGGGTAGATGAGAGCGAAGCAAGTGGTTTTGATCTCACATATGACATTTACACCGGAACACTGGCAGAATATGGAAATGATTATCCGAATGCAACTACAAGCACTTTTGGACAATCAACAACTGTAAGTGATCCAGTTCCATATATGGATGCGGACGTGGAACCTTCGGGCGGTCAGCATACGACGGTAATTACAACCGATCAAAATGGACATGCATCCACTACATTTATTCACAAACATACGTTTAGGGAGTTTTATTCCACTTGTTATGATGGATTTCAGAATGAAATTGATTATGAAATGTATCAGGCTATATGGGGGAAAACACTTGCTGAAGTAAATGCATTAGCCGATGGAGAAACAATTTCTGTAGCATACATGGGAGCAACGGTGGAAATGACCGCTGATGAAATCAAAGCCATTTATGATGCCCAGCAGGTTGTATACACCCAGACACAGGAAGAGGCACAGAGTACCATTGATTATGAGTATGATAATTATGTGGCTCGTACCTACACCTATACAGTTACGGAGTTAGACAAGTATGGAAGACCGGCAGCCACGGATTCTAATGGAAAGACGCTGGATGCGATCAATCTTCCGAAAGAAGGATATCGTAAAGATGTCAAAGATGTGACTACCATTGAACCCTACACAGAAGTAGTAAAAAATGGTGGCACTATGATAGCAGGCGGTAAAAATGATGTAGATCCGAATACCAATGAGAGAAACATCACGAATGAGCCATGGTACAATCAGATTTTTATTAACAAAACTGACTTGGAAACAAACAGTCAGATTTTGTATGATACAGAATTTGAGATCTATGAATACTATCAATGGAAAGCGACAGCCAAAGCCCAGGAGCAGAGTATTTATCCGGCAATGATTCTGAATCAGATGATTACGGAAAATGGTTCCACACTGAAGCTGGAGCATATTGCAGGAGCAAAGCTGACAATCACAGATGAGGATGGTACACATGAGTATCTTTCCCAGGATCTTGATACAGATAAGCTGAAAGCTGCAGTAGATAATCCGAGTGATTATGTAATCGGCTTTACGCCGACTTCTGCAGGAGCCTATAAAGTACATCTTTATCTGACACTGGATTCAGCAGCGGATCTGGGTAGTACATCCCAGGTAACATATAATGAGACAGAGCTTCATGATCTTGGAACCTGCACCTGTGCTGGAGAATGCACAGACGATTGTCCGGTATGCCAGAAGAGTAAAGACTTCTGCAAATTAACTACTGAAAAAGAGTATACAGCAAAAGCGCTGTATGCACAGACAGAGCATCGGATCAATCTGACCGGTTCCAGTGTAGATAATAGTGCAAGTGCAGTAACGTATACGACGGAAGATGGCGGTACGATTGTATTGTCCATATCCGGCGAAAATATGGTTTATACCTATACGGATGCATCCGGAGCAGAGAAGACCTTTGTGAAAGGTGATCCGAACTATGCAAGTGTGTACTCCAGCAATACAGAGCTGTATTTCTCCTACTATGAGGTAGAAGATACGGGAATTGTTCTGTTTACCGAGGACGGCACCTCATATAAGGGACTGGATGATAGCCGGTATTATGTGAGCGCTACCGATAATGGTGATGGAACCATGACTCTGTACTACTATATCGGAAAAATCCTTGCAGATGGCACATATGAGTATGTGACAGATTTCTCCGTATCTGCAAATCAGATTACGTTTGCAGAAAGAGATACCAATGTTGGCACTGACATCAATGATTATACAACTTGGGGCCAGGATAATTATGAGATCGTAAGGGTAACACCGGAGATCGCTAAGAAAATGGGATGGTCTGATACCACAATCGGTATGTATACCGTACATCGTCTGGGAGCAACCGATCAGTATGCCGGAACAACCTTTACGGATACGGATGATAAAGCGACCGGAGAGAAGTTTGGTTATTATGAGTATGGCACGATTTATTACACACAGGCCAACTTAGGACATTATTGTATCGTGGAAAAGACAGCACCTGCAGATGGTGAAAAAACGGGATACCTTGGAAACTACGAGGATCGTGATTACACAAAACTGACAGATGAGTCATCCAAGAAAAATAATGATGGAGCGCCGTATGACACTCCGGATCAGAAGAGTACCGTAAAAATGGTACATTATCTGCATATGTGTGAGGATACAAACCAGTATGCCACTTATATGCTGACAGATGGATACAAAGATTATGACAGCGTGTATTATACCAATTATGTAGAATATCTGGATGATCCCGGACATACAGCAACGGAAGATGGATATGATGCTCATTATTATGATCAGTCAAGTCTTCTTCCGAGTATAGGATTAGAGCGATTTACCTTGAATGATCCGAAGCAAGATACATTGAATCAGGATTGGGATCGCCTTATGAATCAGTACCTGCAGGAAAAAAGCGGTATTTTGGTAAATCGCGATTCTGAGAAGACAGATACCTATTTTGCACTGCGGGAAGCACGAAATCTGATCACGAATTTTGTTGGAACGACAATCAACGTAGACAGCTATAATGACAACGATTCGGCAGAATCAGAGATTACCTATAACGGTACTTATACAGATACACAGATTAACTATCACAGTTATGCAGGTGATAATGCGGAATTCCTGAATAACAGAGCCGGATTCAACAGCACAGAATATTTGCAGGTTGGAAATGTGATATATGATGATGCAGCTCAAGAGAAGCAGGCCAGGTTCACCAATACAGAGGCAGATGTTAATAAAGAACAGGGATATGCATTTATTGACGAACGTACATACGGATTTATTCGCTTTACAAAATATGATGCAGACGCTGAAAGATATGTAAGCGGTACTCTGGATGATCAGTATGAGGCGGGAACAGATCACGGTGATGCAGATCTGGATGGAGCAATCTATTCTCTCTATGTGGCAGAGAACAATACGTTCGATGTGGACTATTACGAGGGAACTCTGGATGGGAAACTTATCTGGGCGCAGCCGCTGAAAGCGGGTGGATACCGGGTGATCTTTGATGCAGATGATGATGCATCCAACGGTTTCACAGATGAGGGAACCAATACTTATACGGATTACCCACATGCTTATCTGAGTGAGAATAAACTGTACCTGGATTATACGGATGCCGCAACAGCAAGTGTGGAAGTAAGTAAAAATACGAGACAGTACAGTGGAATTCAGCATCCGGACGGAATGTACGGTGGCGAAAAGCATAACGGATGGTATGCGGTTCTGGAGGAACAGCAGGTATTCGTGGATGCGGATGAAGACGGATATGGGGACACCTGGACAGTACAGGATGTAACCTTGCAGGCAGGAGCTAAGGTAGCAAGTGCTACGATCAAAGATGGAGAATTCCAGATTGATGGCCTTTATCTTGGCAATTACTATCTGGCAGAAGAGATCCGTGATTCTATCGTAGTATTCTCCACCGATAATGACGATGACGAGGCATCAGAGATTAAGTGGCTTTCTTTTGCTCCTGGATATCTGGCAGCAACGGATTCTGATGGAAACCCAATCAAATATCATTACACGTTCCCGTATGAGGGAGAAATGGTAGAGGGCGTACAGTATGATCCGGAGCAGGTATATGTGCAGAAGGAAACAAGCGGAGTATCTGAACAGCAGGTCGTAAAAGGTGCAGGTTTCCAGATTGACAAGGAGACTACAGCAGATGAAAGCGCATCCTCCGGAAATACACAGTATAAGAAACTGGAGGGAGCAGGTTTTACCGTATATCTGATTTCAGAGCTGAGTAAAATTGTAGACGGAACGATCCAGCCGGCATTCAACATTGACGAAGGTAATATGCTGGTGAAGAACAATGATCTGGTTGCGCTGTTTGATGAGACGGATAATCTGATGGGATATAAATTCACCGAGGATTATATCCTGGCCCATCATCCATTTGAAGAGAAATATGGTGGAACTGACTATGATCTGGATCAGGTAAACCAGTTGGTTTATGTGGCTGGAAGAGGATATTACTATGTAGTGGATATTTTGGCTGCATATAAGGATCCGTACTATTCCAATGAGACCTTAAAATGGGATTTCACAAATGAGGCAAATGCCATTGCCCGTATGTATGAGAAGAATGCGACGAAGGTGGAAGAAATCAACAAGGGATATGATTACACCACAAATCATCTCAATTCCGGAAGCCCGTGTGAATGGTATGGATTAAATGGCATTAGTGACGGTTGGGTGGCAACTGGAGTGAAAAATGAGTACCGCCTGTCAGAACTGTTCTCAAACCACTATGGACATATTAAATCCCCGGAACTTCCGTGGGGAGCTTATCTTATTGTAGAGACAACAACTCCGCAGGATGTATTCACAGTAGATCCATTTGTTGTTACAGTAACGGATTCTTCTGCAACGGAAAACAGAACCAAATATGTTACAGAGACAGATACCACGATTGTTACCTCACTTGTGATGGTAAAACGGGATGCTCAAAGTGGACAGGATGTTATCCAGAAGGGTGTGAGCTATCGAATCTGGAACTATCAGAAGAATAATTATCTGAAAGAATATCTGCTTGGACCGAATGGAAATTTATCTACAATACAGAGAGATATTTTTACCACAGATGAGGAAGGACGTATTGACGCGGTTGCTTCACTGGAGAAAGGCTATTATCGTCTGGAAGAGTTGAGCGGACCGGAAGGATTCTACAATACTTATTGGGATCAGGGTAATCCTACAGATGGTGAGCAGCTTGGCGGCGTCGGCACAGATGCAGAGCGGCTGACAAAAGACAATATGTTCACACCGTATTACGGTACGGTTGATTTTGAGGTAACTACCGAAAGAAGATACAAGGCTTCCGGTATCACCAGTAATGGCAACTTGGATTATATCTATATCGGAGAGACCTATTACAACAAAGAGACTTTAGGAAAACTGAATATCCTGAAAACAGGAGAAGTTTTAGTTGGCTATAGTAACACGGACGACATTGAGTATGCAGATGAGTATACAGATGCGGCCGATGCAGCATATAACAACCTGAAGGCCAGTGCAAAGGATCGCGCGGTATTTAATCAGATGAAGGATCACTATGATCTGGGTACAGATGAGGTAGAATACCGGACCGTGGAAGAACAGCTGAAAGTAGATAATATACAGAAAGTGGATTATCTTGCAGTAGATGGAAACGGTGTTCGACTGGCAGCAGTATACAAGACTGCAGATGGAGATATGCTGACCATGAATGGAGGAAAGGTCTATAACACCGGCGTATATCAGACTGTCGATGGTAAGAAGACCTATTATCCGGGAGTGGAAGAAATTGTAACAGTTCCGAACCAGTATATTTATACCGACGCTGCAGGCAATCAGAAGATTATTACAGCAGATGACAGTACCGGCTCCGTCGTATATAAGGATGAAACCGGAGCAGTTGTCACGGATGCAGCAGTGATTGCCGCATTAAAGGCATATGCAAAGATTGTAACGCTGGATGGAACAGAAATTGTAGGTACAGCGGACAGCTTTACGCAGATTACAGACAGCTCTAAGATTCTGATGATCGTATATGACCTGTCTACCGACATTTACGAAAATGCATGGCTGCGTGATGTAACAGATACCTATATTTATACCGTATCCGGAACCAATATCATGAATACCTCATATGTGGTAACAGAAGAAAATGGAGTGTTGACCACAAATGACTATGGCGTATTGAAGGATAATGGAAATGGCACATATACCTTGACCTATACGGAAGCTATTTATGATCCGGATATCAATTACAACTATAAATTAAGCCTTGCGGATGGAACTATCCTGAAAGTGAAGCTCGTAACGTATGGCTTATATATCACAGATGACGGAAAAGTAGTAAAACTTCTTCCGGCAGGCGGTTACAGTGTAACTGATACAGACGGAACGGAAAAAGATTATCCGGATGCTGCAGTTTCCTTGGATGAGGAAAGCACAGGGGAAACCTATGATTTTGTTTACGAGGAAAGACCGCTGGCAAATGCCAAATATCAGATAACGGCAGCAGAGGATATCTACACACAGGATGGCAACGGTGGAACCTGGTTCAAAAAGGGAGATATTGTTGCAACCGTAGAAACAGGTGAAGATGGCGAGATCGTGTCTTATGTGCCAAATTACAAAACAGCAGAAAAGGCAGGATCAGGTTCTTACGACTATACATATTATTACGGAAATACAGATGGAACCAAGACATCTCTTACCGGTAAAAAGTATTATGATGCAGATGAATATGCGACAACCGGATCTATTAAGAACTACTGGGTAGATGGAGAAGGAGGAATGAGCCAGAAAGACAAAGATTTATATGGAGTCCCGGCTTATACAGACAAGAATATCTATCCGAATACTTTTTACAGAGAGCGTACACTTAATATCATGCGAAGACTGCGCCGTAGTACAAACTCTCAAAATCTGATTGCTACAGACTATGTGACGAGACTGGAAAATGAGGGAAATATTACTACAGACAGCGCCGGAGTGCTTACCAAAACAGACACAGGCTATCGTTTAACCTATGAATCAACAGATGAATATCCGGGTGCTACGCTGAAAGAAAACGGGGATTATTATCTCCTGACACTGCAGGACGGAAATACGATTGAAGTAAAAGAAAGTCAGACATTGTATCGGATCACGGAGAGCAATGTAGCACCGTGGGCGGAAGGAGATATTGTCGAGAAAACTGCAAAGGGCTATCAGATTACCCATACAGATACTGCAGAGGCAGGAGTAGATAAGGGAGCTGGTGTAGACGGAGCAGCAGACCTGGGATATACCCATGTGGCAGTATATGATAACGCATCTATTCGGGACAATGGAAATGGATCATGGACATTGATTGACAAAACCGGTACAGAAATTGTAACCATGCAGGATCATGTCCTTGTAACAGAGATGGGTGGATATGTTTATAAAACTGCAAATGGATATCAGGTAACGGATGTCCGTAGCGAGGATATGACAGCGAGCAGCTATATACAGCCTGTGAAACTGGTACCGCGTTGTGCAGATCTGGTAATTAAGTCAGAAACATATCATCTGATCTGGGATAAGCTGAAGCAGAAATTCCGTACCGCTGCCGGAACGGAAATTACGCTTGCTGATGATTATAGTACGTTGACGGTAAAAACTGGAGATACAGAGACTACATACCAGGCATTCGACTTATTCATCGAATATGATCTCAATTATGCTTCACAGGAAAGCATTGTAAAGGTTGAGAAGGACGGAACACTTGGTACCGTATCTGTATATCTGCCGCTCGGAAAATACAACGTACAAGAGATTGCTACACCGTATGGATTTTTAATCAATAATCAGGTTCAGACGGTAGATTTCAAGTATGCAGATCAGATCAAAGAGGTAGTATTTAATACAAACGAGGAAAGTTCGAAATGGACAGATGACACGATGAAGATATGGGCCAGCAAAGGACTGAATTGGTTCCTGGGAGGAGTCAATACGGTTGCAGAGAAGCTGTATGATATCTCCGGCGTAAACTTCTGGACATGGGGAACCTACGGTGATGCAGAAAAACCGTATTACCAGGATAAGAATGGTTTCCTTTCCTCCTACGATTTGAGAGTAAAAGCATGGAGTCAGGAGGATGTACCTGAAACACCAAAAGATGATAAAGTAACGATCAGTAAAAAAGATCTGGTCACTGGTAAGGAACTTCCTGGGGCAAAACTGGAGATTACGGATGCCAAGGGAGATGTGGTCGAAAGCTGGACATCTACGGATACGCCACATGAAGTAACACTTCCGGATGGAATTTATACCTTAACGGAAACTACAGCTCCAAACGGATACGAGAGAACAGAAAGTATTAACTTTGTTGTAGAAAACGGATCCGTGAAGAGTGGTACGGTGACAATGTTTGATGCACCGGAAACAGAAGACGGCATTTATATCAGTAAAAAGGATATCACCAATAAGGAGGAGTTACCTGGAGCAGAGCTGGAAATCAGAACTGCAGACGGTAATGAGGTGGAAAGCTGGACATCTACGGATACACCGCATAAGACGACCCTCCCGGATGGAGATTATAAGCTGATCGAAAAGACGGCTCCGGATGGTTATGAGAAAGCGGAAGAGATCTCATTTACCGTGAAGGATGGAAAAGTCGATGGTGGCTATGTGCTGATGTATGATTCTGATGGTAAGATACCGGATACACCAGGAGGAGACAGACGGCCTGAATCAGAAGAAAATCAGTGGAAACTCGGAGTTGGTATTTATAAGGCTGATAAAGATACAGCTGCTTCCCTGGGTGGAGCAAAATTTGGCTTATATACCAAGAATGACATTTACAATGTAGATGGCAAGCTGCTTATTCAGGCAGGAACAAAACTGGCCGTTGCTACGACGGATGAATCCGGACATGCGAATTTTGCAGTTGACATTGCCTTAATGAGCAAATATCTGGATCCGGCAGCAAAAGATTCCGATCTGATTTATCAGAAAACGGTATCTTACGAATATGATTCGCTGACCGCCGGACCAAAAGAAGGAACTTTCTGGCTGGCAGCCCCATCTTGTGACACCATTCTCGTTACGAAAGACGGAGATGCTTACAAGACTGCAGATGGCAGAACACTTACGATTGACACAACCAAGAAGACAGTAAGTTATCTGGTTGAAGAGAGTATTGATGGAAATACATCTATTAACACAGGAGATTACTATATTCAGGAGATTACGCCTCCGGATGGCTACTTAATTGATGACACAATTTATCCGGTAGAGTTTAAATATGACGGCGAATATAACATGTATATTCCTGTGTACGCAAAACACGCAAATGAGCAGACAGAGGTTGGAATTACAAAGTATGATCTGACTGGTTCAGAGGAGATTCCGGGTGCGGAGATTGCTTGCTACAAAGTCAAAGATGTGAATGATGTCGATGAAAACGGATTGATCAGTCATGAAGATGACAATTTGATTGAAATTGACAGATGGACTTCCACAGATGCGGAACATACTGTTAAGGGCTTACTTCTTTCTAATGGAGAGTGGCCGAGGCTCAACAATCAGGAAGTACGGGAAAACATCTATGTATTCCGGGAACTGGTACCTGCAGATGGCTATGTATCAGCAAAGGACATCGAATTTAAGCTGTATCAGCTGAAAGATGCGGATGGTCACTGGATGGATGCAGATGGCAATTTGTATGGATACGAAGTAATTGTGAACCATGTAACTGCAGATCAGGATTATGAATCTGGTTTGATCCTTGCTCCAAATGAAAATGCGGACGATTGGATTCTGACCGGCCAGACAGAGAATTCCTGGGATTATACAGAAGTTCTGGATGGAGAGGTCATCGCAAAATGGCTTCTGGTAAACAAAAACCTGATCCTTTTCGTAAATAAAGATGCAACAAAAGAGACCTTGGCGAAGGTCCTTAGAGAATCTGATTTTGCGGATAAAGAATTTGAAAAGGTATACTTTGAATTTGCTGGCAATAGAATCGAGGATATTGATTTCTATAAAGATTTACAGGTAACAACAAGGCCGGCTGATTCTAAGATCACCTATACGCAGACATGGGGAACGCTCGATGATCTGCATCTGGTAATGTATGATGATACAACGAAGGTAAAATTCTCTAAACAGGATATTGTGACTGGAGAGGAGATTGCTGGAGCGCATCTGCAGATCGTAGATGAAAAGACCGGTGCGGTAGTCGAAGAGTGGACCACAGGTGATGATGGATATGATGCAGATGGAAATCCGATTGCTCATTACATCGAAAAGAAGCTGAAGGTGAAATATCCTTATATTCTGAAAGAGACACTTGCTCCGACAGATAACGGATATGTGAAATCCAATAGTATTAGATTCCAGATTGATGACAGCGGAGAAATCCAGCATATCATCATGGAGGATGACTTTACAAAACTGGAAATTTCTAAGGCTGATATTACAACTGGAGAGGAGATCGCCGGAGCGCAGATGGAGATCTGGACTGCAGATGCAGACGGAAATCCAATTACCAAGTATGCAGAATGGACCACAGGCCAGGATGGATACGATGCAAATGGCAATCCAAATCGTCATTATGTAGATTATATGCCGACAGGAAATTATGTGTTGGTAGAGAAAACAGCTCCAAGCGGATATCTGGTTGCAGAAAATGTACCGTTTACGATTACAGAAACGGGGCTGCTGCAGAAGGTACAGATGCTGGATGCTACTACGATGCTGAAGATTTACAAGTATCGGACCGGCACGACAGAGTTTGTAAGTGGCGCAACCATTAACGTATATGAGGTTCCGGAGCAGTACATTTCTTATCTGACACAGCCGATTAAGGTAGAAACGGATGCGAAAATCGTAGATCCGGATGAAACGCCTGATTTCCCGACCAATGATGAAATTGTTGGCTCAACAGAATTAGGCGATTACCTGACAGGAGTTAAAGCTGCACAGACAGAACACAGAGAGACTTATAAGACGCAGCTCACACTGCAGTATTCATTACTGAAAGCAGATCTGGTTAATGCAAATTATAAGATGACACAGCTGCTTCCTGATGATGTGGAACTGAATCAGGATGATTTGGGAACTGCATTTGAAGCAAAAGACGGCGATGAGACAGCATTTACTTATAAGTTTAGCAAGACAGATGCCGGCTATGCTGTGACAGTAGAATTTGCAGAGGCTTATGTAAATGCGGCAGGCCATGATAATTTCAACTTCCTGGTAACGATGGAAGCCAATATTAAAGACAGCGCATTACGCCAGAGTGGAAGACTTGAGGTGAAATTCACCGATAAAGTAAAACTCGTGATTGCGAAGGATGAGATTGTTGAAATTGACAGTAGCGTGGATACACCTGCTGTAACGATCCGACTCACAGATGAGGATTTGAGAGCGACAATCGTATCCCAGAACAAAGCGGTGTCCGTATCTGGCCTGAAGCCAGGATGGTATATCGCAATGGAAGCAAAAGCTCCGAAGGGATATATTTTGGATACGACTCCGCAGATCTTCCGCTTGTTGAATGCGACGGGAGAACAGACCCTGTACTTCTACAATCAGCCGGAGAAAAAGAATTCCCATCATGGAGGTTCAGGAAGCCATGGCTCGGATGATACGCCGACTCCAGTTACACCGACTCCGGAAATCGGGAAACTGACACTTAGCATTAACAATGGCTGGTGGTGGAACAATGTAGTGACAGAAGACGATGGTACTGCAGGTTACTCTATCAAGGTGGAAGTTGCATCTGAAAACCCGATGAAGAGATTCCCATTTGTGGCAGTTGGAGCTATAGCGGTTCTGGCAGCGGCAGGCGGTTTCCTGATCGTTAGAAAAAAACGTGAGGAGGAAGCATAGGTGAGAAAGAAATATCTTTCTTTGCTCCTTATCTCGGCGGTACTGGCTGCATCCTTAACGGGATGCGGCCAAAAGGCTGCTGAATCAGATCCTGGAGCAGAAGAAGCAACCGTAGATGAGTCTGAAGCTCAAGCAGCAGAGATTGAGCAGGAATTTGAGTTTTATTCAGATAAGGAAGACGAAATGTACTATAATCTTCCGGATGTTGTAGAGCAGGATGGAAAATCCTATGAGCTTACGACAGACATCTCATTAGAGACACTGGGAACCAGAAAGGTAGTACAAAAAGTCGTAGAGTCTGATGTAGAAGATCTGGCGGAACTTCCGGAAACAATGGAATATAAAACAGATAGCGGAAATACATACACACTGACCAATGAACAGGTCTATGTGAAAGAAAAAGATGCGACAATCAGTATACCGGTGACAGACACAGTTGTATATGAGGATCAGTATGGAAGACCCAGTATCCCAGGAACAAAGACTATCACATATTTTAATAAAGTGACCGGTCAGGATGAAGAGATCCAGGGAACATTGCAGGAATTTTATGAGTCCACACCGGGGCATTGGGAAAATAGTCTTCATGTAGATGGCGTATTTCAGGCACCTTCTACCAATGTGTCAGAGTTCACACTGGCAGGAACGGACAATGTGACGGTACCGCAAAGTGCGGCAACGCCGGAATGGGCTACTTATCAGACGGATGTATTAAAATCTTTGGGATTATCGTCCAAATATTTTCGGATCAATGCTGCAGCATGGAATGGAGATGCCTACACACAGGACGGCTATATTATGCGAAATGCAGTATTTGAAGGAGATGCTTATGTTTCCGCGTATACGGCAGTGTATCAGGGAAATGGAGCATCCATAGGTTATAAGACAAAGGTATTTTATCGGGCAGATGCCGAAGCGGTTGACGCGCCAGATGAGGATACCACAACCGTATTTAAGATTAAAGCAGTGGTACGGTATAAATTGATGGAAAGTTAATGTTTGAGCCGGGGAGGGAAATCCCTCTCCGGTAAACAAAATCATGAATAAGAAAATTAGCAGTGAGTGCTTAAAATAGAGTGTTTACACATATGAGGTAGGTAAGTGGAGCGAATAAATTATGTAAGAAAATTGGGTGATCATGAATTGCAGCAGCTGACACAAATCTTTTACTGTTCAGCAAATGTGATTTGCGTGGATATAAGAAAAGAGAGCAGCTATGGAAGAATAGAAGGGCTAATAACGGATGTTCTACTGGAAAATCCGGAGGACTTTACGCTTCGCACAGACACTATGTATATGACAGATTATGAGATTGACAGCATGTTCGAGCCACAAAACAAACAGGAACATGATAGACGGATCCGGCTATATCAGGAAAAAATGCAGGAGATATTCGGAGAAAAATATAAAAAAGATTTAGAAATTGAGAAACGGAGGAAAAGCGATGAATAATCCATTGGAAGGAACAAAGGTTATAGGTTTTGTTGTTATAAATTGGGACTCCAAACAAATTGCCTGTGACTTATATGAGGGAAACCGAGTGATTTTACCGAGTGGAAAACTTGGCCAGGCAACACCGGAGACCTATGAAAAGCTATTGGCACTATATGAGCAGGGTGTCCAGGATGGGGCGCCGCTTAGAACAGCGTATGCTTATAATGTGGAACATGGATTGAATGTGCCGGAGTATACAGCAGATCCGGAGGCAGCAGAAAAGGGAGAAAAAATTAGAGCTGCAGAGGAAGCAGAAGCAAGAGTACGTGCAGAAGAGGAAGCAGCTGCAGCTGAGGCCAAACGGTTACAGGAAGAAGAGGAACAACGCAAACGTGCGGAAGCGGAGCAGAGGGAGAAAGAGGAGCAGGCGAAAAAAGAGCGTGAAGAGCTGGAACAGGAGCTGGCGGCCAGAGAAGAGCAAAAGCGTCGGCTGGAAGAGGAAGCCAAAGCTCAAGAAGCTGAGAAAAAACGTCTGAAAGAGGAGGCAGCGCAGAAGAAAAAAGAAGAGGCAGAGGCTAAAAAACGGGAAGCTGCAGAGAAAAAGGAAGCAGCGAAGAGAGCAGCTGCAGAAGAACGCCTGCGAAAAAAAGAGGAAAAGGCCAAGCGAAAAGAGGAACGTGCAGCGGAAACTCCGGAGGAACGGAAGAAGGGAGTAATTCTGATTGCGGGGCTTATGATATTGATGGTTGCAATCTATGTGGGATTGACGGTGTGGCCAAAGCTGCAGAAAAGCCAGGGAGAAAATCAGCCTACAGTTGAGAACGAGGCTGCAACGGATAGTAAGAACGAATATATTGTCATTGCCCTGGCAAAAGATGTTGCCATGTCTCAAATGATCCAGGAGACGGATATTAAGGGAGTTATTGTATCCGCGGAGCAGTATGAAAAATACAATTCGGAGACATTCATCAATTCTTCTGGTGATGTACAGTATATGGCATTACTTTTATGGGACGATAAAGACAGTGTAATTGGACAATATGCAGCAACGGACCTGAAAGCGGATTCGCTGTTATATGACACGAACGTATCTACACAGCATGTGGTAGCAGATAAGACTTATGTAGAAGCAACAGTAAATGGAGAAGATGGCACATATGAGGTGGAAGGAGATGTACTGCCAGGCAATACAGATATTAAGATTGTTGCAGTAATCACTACGGATGGAGGGGAGCCGGTTCAGATATTGCTTTCACAGATGAAACTTCAGGATAGATCACTGGAAAGCATATTCAATAGTGCCGGTCAAGATATTCTGGAGCAGCTTTCAGAAAAAGCAAATGGCACAAATGAGGACGATACACAATCACAAGAGAGTGAAGAGTAATGGAGGGACGTTTCATGGATAAGAAAAAGAAAATGATCATCGGGGGCGTAATCTTAGTTGCAATCGTAGCAGCAGTGGTAATTGGCATGTATTTACGGTCTCCGCAGTTCCTGGCAGGTAAAGGTGAGGGAAATGCTACGGGAAAAACAGCAATTACAATGATGCAGGATATGTATGGCGAAAGCAAGCTGGAGAAGCTGGCAGATGTAAGTGCGGTTCCGGAAGGAACGGATCCCATGGAGTATATGGTGGCAAATAGTGTGTTTGTTCTGGATCAAGAGTATGTAAACCAGAGAGCGGAAACAGAATTTTTGATTATGGAATCTGCAGCGCAGGCTGCCGGAAAAACATATGAGCAGTATATTGCGGACACGTATGATGGGAAGACAACTGATGAATATGAACAGGAAAGAGTAGCAGCCCATGAAGAGTTCCTGAAAGAACGGTTGGTGGCGTATGAGATAGCCAAAAAGGAAGGTATTACGATCACTACGGACGAGTACGAAGAATTGCTGCCTGAATATGCAGAAAAATTCGGATATGAGGATGATACCGAAAGGTTTGCACAGGAATGTGATAAAGATACGATAGCTGCAGAGATGCTGTACGACAAAGCCTGCAGTTATTTAGAGAAAAAGGCAGGGTGAAAATTGCAGATGGAAGATGAAGTGTTACGGGAAGATGAAGAGGCAGAGATCAGCTTCCATATCATTGCCAACATTAAGATAAAGAAATCGGATCCGGATTATAAAGATTTTGTAGAAGCCATGAAGACGCAAAATGGCGAAGTATTAAATCGGCTGCTGAAGTTATGGAGCGAGTACATAAGCTTTGAGGACGACAGCATATTAGGATATTTGGTGCCAAAGAATGAAATAGCAGCGGCTCTTCCGGCTCATAGCCAGGTGATAGATCATCGAGGAAATCAAGTATTTAATTATCCGTTTCTTTTGGACAATCAAAATATTGTTATGAATCTGCTACGGAATACTGCAGATGATGCGAGAAGGAGTGACGAACAGGAGGAAGCGAAAGCGTGAAAGCAATAGAGCTTTATATTGTGAGGTATATCTATCGGCATAATACTTTTTCGGGACCGGCTATTTCCAATGCTACGGTCCGAATCGGAACGAAGGGGACAGGCTTGGACAATGTAAAAATAAAAAATGAGTTACAAGAAAGGGCTTAACTTGAGAAAGATGGTCTGGAGGAGCGTGTATTATGGAAAATCTGATTTTGATGTTTTTTCTCATTTTTGGAGCGGCGTTAGTGTTAAAAACAGTGAGAGGAATATTTAAGGTGGCAGGGACAATTTTGATTATATTGTGTGTGTACAGATTTTTAAGTCTGTATCTCATGTGATTTTATAGCTCTGACGCTCTGTGAAGCCAGAAAACAGGGAAAGAGGATGGGAGCGGGAATTACTGCACTAAAATAAGAAAACGGGAATACCGGTCACTGAGAGGCTTGCGGAGGCGAAACAGAAGAGCATTGAAAATATATTTTGCGATATTTCATAGGAGTAGAATGCCGATGGTGTTTTCCATCGGCATTTTTAGAAAGAGGGGAAGAGTATTGAATAAAATATTGCGGGCGCTGTTAATTGTGCTGCTTTTTTCACTTGGAAGTATCGGAGCTGCATTGATATTCTACGGAATCTCGGAGGATAAAAACGAGATAGCCTCAAATGAGAAAACAGAAACGGAAACAGGGAAGAATCGGATTATTTATGCGGATCCTTATTACGAGATCAATGGTGAGGATATGGCACTTCTTGAGGCGTATAAAAAGTATAATCCGGATGTGGTTGGGTATATCCGGATCCCGGATACAATTTTGGATCACCCGCTTATGCAGACAAAAACAGACGAAGAATTTTATCTGAATCATGATTTGGATAAAAAATATAATAGCCACGGGATCCCATTTTTATCCAAAGATAGTGAGATAGAGAAAAAAGGCTGCAATATAGTCATATACGGGCACAATATCCACAAAATAAGTCGGGATATCTTTTGTGATCTGGCATATTACGAGGACATTGAATATTACAAAGCGCACCCGATTATTGAGACAATTTCTGAGTCAGGAACACGGAAATGGCTCATATTTGCCTATTTTATTACGGATAATTCGGAAGAAGGTGCATTCCGATATTCAGATTATACACGGTTCCTGGCAGCGAAAGATCTGGATGAATTTTTGCAACAGGTAAAGGATAGAAACTGGTTGGATGTGCCGGTTGATATAGAATATGGGGATTCTTTGATCACTCTGTCCAGCTGCTCGAATGAGCTGGCCGGGAAGGGAACAAACCGTATGGTTGTCATAGGAAAATTATTAAAGACAGATGAAGAATACACGGAAATTGTGGAGAAAGCCCAGAAAAATGAGGCACCGCTTATTCCGGAAGAACTTCAATGACAAAATGTAAATTTACAAAATCTATAAAGAATCTATTAAATATTCGAACATTTGTTGTTGAATTTATATTTGAATGATACGCTTGTTGCAAAATTAAATATGCACCAAGGAGGAGGGAAAGGTGGAAATACATATGAAACCACAAAGAATTGCATGGCTGGATGTTGCGAAAGCAATCGGGATCTATGCAATATATCTGGGACATTTCGGGGATGCTGCAGGCCCGGCATATAAATTCGTATTTCAATTCCATGTTCCGTTATTCTTCTTTCTGGCCGGATGCACGGAGCATTTCGGCAAAGAAAACGATTGGCGGGCTGAGATAGTGAAAAATATGCAAAGAGTTCTCATACCGGCATATATATTTGCATTGCTATCATTGGGATTACATATTATCAATGCGAATGCAGATCTGAGCGAGGTGAAGGGCTGGCTGAGGCTCATAGCTCAAGGGCTTATCCGGAATAACTATTTGGCAGCATCACTTTGGTTCCTGACTTGCTTATTTGTGATGAAGTTACTTTTTATGTTAATTAAACGGATGAGAAAATGGTACCTCATCTTGGCGGCCGGAGCATTACTTTTTTTGGTTGCAGAATATAAGATTACACCGCGGCCGGCAGAAGTGCCGCATTGGTTTTATAATCTGGACAGTGCGTTTTACTATATGCACTACTACATTTCCGGATTTTTAGTATTCCCTGCAGTTAATAAGTTTTTAGAAAATAGAACGTTGCGTTCCAGAATTGGAAAATGGATCCTGGGATGCATAACAGTTGGGTATACGGTTCTGATGTACTTTCAGATCAATTTGCTGACTGTTATACCGGCGGCAAACAAAGTATTGAATTCCCTGTTAAGGCTGGGAAAAGCGTATCTGATAATAGGAGCAATCATTATCATATCTTACTGCTTTCAGAATATGCAGCCTTTAAATGAAATTGGACAAAACACACTGTATTTATGCGGCGGCGAGTATATTATAAAAATTTTGGTTCCTTCAGTGATTGGATTGCTGGGACTTAGCTTGAATTTAGATGGACTATTATATATAAGTCTGTACACTGGAATTTTACTCTGGATATCAATGAGAACAGTGGTTCCGGTATTAAAAGAAACGGTAAAAATTATCTGCAGAGAAAATCCTGTATGTAGGGAATGATAAGTATGTTGTCTGATTTCATGTGAATTCAGGGAAAAGCCCGCTACTGTATGGAGAATAATCAACGAAGAATAAGGAGAAAAATATGAGTTACAATGAACGTTGCAAAATCAGCTTTATGAATAATTGTTTTATAGCTTTTGTTATCGCTATGAGCATAACTTTAATTGTAGAAAATATAGGAGTTGTAAAGTATAAAGATAGCCATTCATTTATGTTTCTTACATTCATATTGTTATCTGCAGTATTTCTCACGGTGTCATTTTTGAAAAATACAAAAAAAGAATACAAAGACATTCTGGAGAAGAGAATGAGTTATAAGTGGAAAAAAGCCAGATATAAGGATGTCGAGCGGATAATAAAGAACCACATGATAGATGGTAATAGACATTATATGATACAGGACGATGAAATAGAGTACAGCAATGGAGAACAGGCTATGGATCCAGAAGAGGATGAGATAGAAATAGAGGAAGTGTATAGTCACGACCTGATATATGATCATGGAGTAATATATATTCTTTCATATATGGACTATATAAGATATAGAAGACTGCATTGTACATTTATAAAAAAGATGGAAAAGAAGCAGGAAAACGATATGCGGGAAGATGAAGAAAAATTTTGGAAAGAGAAAAAGGAAAAACTTGTAAGAAGAAATGAAGTTTCATAGAAAGTCTGCAGATACAGATATGGGAGGGTGTAATAGTGGCAGGTGAAAATAGAAAAGAAGTATTTTTCAAGGCAATAGGATATAGAGCTGAGGCAGAAAATGTTTATGTACGGTTGCAAATGAATTTCCCATTGGCTG
Organism: Laedolimicola ammoniilytica; assembly: GCF_025567165.1. Classification (NCBI taxonomy): domain Bacteria; kingdom Bacillati; phylum Bacillota; class Clostridia; order Lachnospirales; family Lachnospiraceae; genus Laedolimicola; species Laedolimicola ammoniilytica. Next base: position 85,574 of record NZ_JAOQKC010000002.1, on the reverse strand, counting down.
ACGAGGGGATGAAAAACAGCAGGCCAGTAGTTAAAAGAACAGATTTGAGCAGGGGAGGAATATAAGATGGCAACGCAAGAAAAATTAGTTACTATGAGAAAAAGAACTTTTAAATTAAATTTGATCGACGATGACTGTGAAGATTTCATCATAAAAGCGGCTTCAGTTGGACTGACACCTGAAAAGCTGCTTGAGAACTTTATTAACGATCTTATCTGTGGAGTATGTACGAATGGATCTGATGAAAGAGAATACGCAGAACGGTGGTTTAATAGATGCGATTTTAGAATGTTCCCGGATCAGACATTTGGAAGCTACCTGCTTGAAATGGGGGATGGCATTGGTTGGATAGATGAAATTCTTAAATGTGTTGAACGAAGGGGGAATTCCAGAAATGCTATAGAGGCTGCAAAGAGAGAGATTGCGGATCCGGATAATAATGATTGGCAAGAGATCTTCCAATATGATTATGAAAAGGATTGTTATGTGAAATCATATGAGTCAAGAGAGGCGTGGGAGCAGGTCGAGCAGGAATATATAGAGGGCGAGGAAGAGGTCATAAAAGAGAGTGAAGAATACATAAATGATGCGATTCAGGATTATCAAAAGCACTGCAAAAAAGAGATAACCTTTGAAGAAGCAATTCAGGATGCAAAAAAGTGGAAGCAAATTTATGAGAACTTGTTGGAGGAGACAGGCGAAGGAAACGCTGATATGAGAAACGAGGATGAGTAAAAATGGGAAAAATGCAGGAGCTGCATTTGCTCATAAAAGATGTATCTGCAGAAAATATCACAAGATTAAGTGACTTTGCCATTCTACAGGAAAAAATCGGGATCCATGTGAATGTTACAGATAGTGAGCAGAATGAAGTGGTTATCCGCTATGATCAGGAGCATGTGCAGGAAAAATTGACAAGAAAAGCGGGCCGGAAGAAGAAAAAAAGCGATATGACGGTCGGTGAGGTTAAGATACTGCAGAGTCGTGGTATGAATAGAGCTGCAATCGCAAGAGAGCTTGGGATCAACAGAAGTACATTGCAGAGAAGAATTAAGAAAGCAGAAGCCAATACTCTGCCGGACGATGCCTTTATTTGAAAGCCAGAGGGAGGAAGAAGTTGCTGTGAACTTATATGATGTATTTGACTTATGTACAGACAAAATGGTGATACATAACGGGAAAACAGAAGATATTGTTGAACAGTTGCAAGTGACAAAACACATGTTCTATCATTCCGTCAGCCGGGATGTACCAATGAGAAAAAGATATCAGATTATCAAAACCAGGGAAAAATTTGTCTGGCAGGAAAAAGAACTGCAGAGGCAAGAGTTCGCAAAAAACTGGACTCAATTCTGTGAGCCGTTTTTGAAGATGGGAGGAAAAGTGAAATGACCATAAAGCGGAGTACCTTAATAGAGGGGATTTTGATTATATGTATGGTAGCTGTTTTAGGATTGGTTACAGCGATACGGGAGCCAGCTGCAGAGAAGAATCAGGTGAAAACCATAGAAGAGCCAAAGGTAGAGACTGCAAACATTTATATCTTAAAAAACATTCATTATACCGGGACGTATGTAGTTGGAACGTGGACAGATGAGTTCGGAAATGAGCAACAGGTAAAGGCAAAAATGCCAAGTGCAGGAAGTGGCAGCATTTATAATGGCGGTAATGTCGCGCTGCAGACATACGAAACGCTGACAAATGGCACTTTGGAGAATTGCTTTTACTGGCAAGAAGAATGAAATGGTCAATACGCAGTAAGAAATTATTGAACACTAGGAAAATAATATATGGCTGATGATTTTGGAGAAAATTATTGGAGGAAAAATGCATGAGAGATATAGAATTTGAGCTAGTTGGGGATTATGCGCTGTTTTCAGATCCACTGACACGACCAGGCGGGGAGAAGAACAGCTTGATAGTGCCGACATATGAAGCTCTGAGGGGCGCTGTACGGAGTTGTTTCTGGAAGCCAACAATTATATGGATTATTGATCAGGTGCGGGTTATGAACCCAATACGGACGGAAACGAAGGGACAGTTATTGATCAACTACTCCGGTGGGGGCAAGGACCTGGCATATTTTACATATTTACAGGATGTGAGGTACCAGGTGAAAGCGCATTATGAGTGGAATAGAAATTATCCGGAGCGCAAAAGTGATTGGAATGAGAAAAAGTATACGGATATGATTGAGAGAGCGTTGAAGGCTGGTGGACGAAGGGACATATTTTTAGGAACCAGAGAATGCCAGGCAGAGATACGCCCATGTAAGTTCGGCGAGGGAGAAGGGTACTATGATGCTGTGGGTGAGCTGGCGTTGGGGTATATGTATCACGGAATGACTTACCCGGAGGAAGCGGTTATGCAGGAAGATAAAAAATATTTGACTGTCCGATTCTGGAGACCGGTCATGAAAAATGGTGTTATAACATTTCTGCGTCCGGAGGAATGTACAGATAAAACACACATACGGAAAATGGAATTTACAAGGTTTTCTTTTAGAGAGGGCATATAAGTACCGGGCAGTGTAAAGAGTGGTCTGGAGTCTTCCAAGAGGGCAGAGGAAAGGAAATGAATATGCTCACATTAGAATTACGGCCATATGATCCAGAATCAGATGAGCTGCGGAACGGCTGGGATGCTCTTTCAGTAGAGCAGGCAACAGCAGAAGGGAAAAATCTCTATGTCGATCAATTCGGGGATATATGGACTGACGGAGAGCGCGAGTATGTAGGCAGAATAAGAAAGAGGGAATAGAAGGTGAACTGGTTAGAGAGTTTATGTGAACTTTATCAAAAAAATGAAAAAATAGCTGGTGTATATATGAAAGGCAGGTTTGACGAAGACTTGATTCTGGTACCGATCTATCATAGTACGCTGATTGCTCATATTACAGTTTTTCTTGATACTGCAGGAGAATTTATCAATGCAAAACGGGTTCTGAAAGGAGAGGGACTGACCATTATACCAGTAACGGAGGCTTCTGCGATCCGGACAAGTAATTGCGCCCCGCATCCGTTATGTGACGGTTTAAAATATTTGGCAGGTGATTACGGAGTTTACTGCGGAGCAGATGGTAAGAAGAATACGAGAGAATTTTATAAAGAATATATGGCAGTGCTTAAAGCCTGGAAAGAGTCACAATATAGTCATCCAAAATTGGATGCTATATATGAATATCTGCAGAAAGGAAATTTGATTAGGGATCTGATATCTTGTGGGTGCTTAATCCTTGGAGAAAACGGATTGCTGTCAGCTACCGATAAATTGGGAACGACAGCCCAGGCAGATGCGATGATAAGATTTATTATTGCAGAAGAGAAAACTGCAGTCCAGGCATCCATGGAAGAAAAAGAATATCCAGATGATGAAAAATGTTGGAAAGATCTTTCTTTACAAAAGCAGTACATAAAATATTGCAGATGGCAGGATGAGGCATCTCTGCATGAGAGATCCTATGCTACGGGGGAAATGGTCAGAGTCACTTATAATAACCCTAAAAAAATCAGAAATGATGCGGACAGTGGAAAATTGATTTCTTTTAATGATCAGGCCAAGAAGAATCATTTTTTATTTGAGGGGTTATTCCCGGATGCAAACAGCAGCTTACATCTGGGATATGAGGAACTGCAGATGGCCTACAACGCTTTGAAGTGGGTCATTCGAAAACAGGGAACAACCTTCGGAGATCTGTGTACAGTATTTTATATAGGCGGGGAAGGAGATGTTATTCCATCGTTTGCGGCCGGTTCAGAAGATATCATGAAACAATATAGTAACTTAGTAGCAGAGCCGGGAGAAGAGGTTTCAGAGCTGCAGGAATATGAAATTGTACAACGTGATGCGGAACAGTTTACAAAGGCTATGCAGGGATATGGAAAATTATTATCCCCAAATGAGAAAATGCATTTTTTAGCATTTAAGGCTGCTACGCCTGGCCGATTGGCTATTGTAGAAAACCATACAATTTATACAGGAGACTATCTAAAGCGGATTGAAGAATGGCACAGAGATATATCCTGGCTTCAACGGGGATATGAAGGTAACTATTTCTACGGTTCCTATAATTTGAAAAATATTGCGAGAATCCTTTATGGAGAAGACAAAGATAAAAGTGGACGGCTTACGCTGAAGGGGAAAAATGTGTCAATGGAACAGCGTATAACGGAACGATTGATAGGATGCATCCTGTTCGGTGATCCACTTCCGGAAGATATCGTGAATCGGGCTGTACATCTGGCATCCAGACCGCAATCTTATTCAAAGTGGTACAACTGGGAACAGATACTGAGTTTTGCCTGTGCCTGCATAAAAAAGAAATGGATCGAAAAAAACAGGGAGGAATGCGGAGTGGAATTAAGAAAAGACTGTACAGATCGCAATTATCTATACGGGCGGCTGCTTGCGATTGCGGATCGGATGGAGTATCGCTCATTTAAGCAAGGAGAAAGCAGAGAGACAAATGCGAAAAAATATATGACAGCTTTTTCCATACATCCTTTCAGAACATGGATGATCATAGAACAGAAAGTAAGATACTGCCAGAAAAAATTAAAAAAAACAGAGGCGTTATATTATCAGAGACAGATTGCTGAAATAATGAGTTTGTTTAGACCGGGAGATTATGAGTCGCAGGAACGGTTGGATGGTATGTATCTTATGGGATTTTATAACGAGGCCACAGAGCTTCAGCGCTATACATTAAAGAACAAAGGAGAAGAGGAACATGAGTAAAGTAGAGGGACGAATCGATTTTGAACTGTTGGTGACAGTAGAGAGTGCTAATCCAAACGGAGATCCGCTGGAAGAAAATCGACCAAGAATGAGAACAAATGGACTGGGTGAAATCAGTGATGTGTGCCTGAAAAGAAAGATTAGAAACCGTTTTCAGGATTTGGGATACAAAATTTTTGTTCAGATGGATGAACGTTCAGATGATGGGTGTAGGAGTCTCAAGGCCAGAGTGGACAGCTGTGAACGGCTGAAAAACGCAATGAAAGGTAAAGAAACAGATGGAAAAGAGTGCGCCAAAATAGCATGTGAGGAATGGCTGGATGTTAGGGCTTTTGGCCAGGTGTTTGCATTTAAGGGAACGGAGATGTCGGTTGGAGTACGCGGACCGGTATCTATCCAGCAGGCGTTAAGTGTATCTCCAATAGAAGTTGAAACACTGCAGATCACAAAGTCCGTAAATTCAGAAGATAAAAATGGAAGATCATCAGATACTATGGGAGTCAAATATTTGGTGCCGTTTGGTTTGTATGTTGTTAAAGGAAGTGTGAGTGCTGAATTGGCTGATAAAACAGGTTTTACAAAAGAAGATGCAGGCATATTGAAAACGGCATTGAGAACTTTGTTTGAGGGCGATAGCTCTGCAGCGCATCCAGCGGGAAGCATGGAAGTGAGAAAAATGTATTGGTGGGAGCATACTTCCAGAACTCCTGAAGCGACGCCGGCTGAGATATTCCGTTCGGTGATGATTACGCCGAAAGTTACAATTCCGGAAAAATTTGAAGATTACGAAATTGAACTGAAAGAAATCAAAGGAATTGTAGCGCCAGAGATTATTTAAGAGAAAATTTGGTGCGAATATGAAGCAAACATGAGAAACGCAGGGTATTCGCACCGATATATCTAAGTAGGATAGTATAATTTGCAAAATTGATTTGGAATAAATTGTTAATTATGCAAAAGAAATGGCATATTTTGAAGCATAATATTAAGCCATTTTGCTGATACACTCCGTAGTGAGTGCGAGTTGAAAAATACTTGTCAAGGAACTTAAATGTAAGAATATTGTGATACACTCCGTAGTGAGTGCGAGTTGAAAATTTCCAACCATTCTTTCATACGCGGATACAGCAGGATACACTCCGTAGTGAGTGCGAGTTGAAAGGAGCTGGGTGCAATGACACTACAGAAACAGAAGGATACGCTCCGTAGTGAGTGCGAGTTGAAAGATAGCTAATCCAACGATTCCACAGATGGATGGGAGATACACTCCGTAGTGAGTGCGAGTTGAAAGATCGCAGTGCGTTTCGAAAATCTCGGCCAAATTCGATACACTCCGTAGTGAGTGCGAGTTGAAAAGCCCAAGATTTGCAAAGTGTGTTGCCAAAAGTTCGATACACTCCGTAGTGAGCGCGAGTTGAAAGAAGGTGTGTTTGGCTGGTAACCTGGATATGTTCTTGATACACTCCGTAGCGGGTGCGAGTTGAAATGACATCTACGAGTATTATGGGTATAAGGTAAATTTGGCTTCACCTGTAGAGGCCACGAGTTGAGAAATCTAGCGGAATTTTGTCAGGATATCCCAGGCAGGATTCACTTTGTAGTAAGTGCGAGTTGAAAGGATACGGTCATATTTTTAGTAAGACCTATGGTGATGGATTCATCCTGTAATGGGTGCGAGTTGAAAAGGTATTTCATCTACCGTTTGAATCAAACATTGAAGATTCACTCTGTAAAGAGTGCGAGTTGAAAGAAGATATTTCAGTAGCCGTTGTCAAAAATCAGTAATTCGTTCTATGGAGCGCAAGTTGAAAATCTGGTGTCGTTTGAAAGGTCTATATCATAATCTGCTTCATCCGGCAGATTGTGGATGATTATCTGAAAGGGTGCGGCACTTTTGGAAGAAAGGCATTGTACTATAAATTTTAAAGGGTGATGATAATATGGAAAAAAAGAAAATAGAGTGCCTATATAGGCTTTTGGAGCGTGCGGAGAGTGAACATGATACGGAGACGGTAGCTGCGTTACGATGGGCAATTCTCCAACTTGAAAACAAGTAAAAAGCGCCAGAAAGGATAGCTCACTTTATATGAGGGCGCGAGTTGAAATACGTCGGTTGAAATGGAAAACTCATTCTGAAAAGAATGCGAGTTGAAAGATCGGGGACATTATGGAATATCACCTGCTCTTATGAAGAAGAGCGGAAAATGTGAGGAGGAAATAAGATGTCAAAACAGGAAGTGTACGCAAAAATATTTAAAGAATTACTTGAAGCAGAGCTACTCAATGAAGAAGGAGTAGATGATTTACAGAGGAACGTAGAGGAAGTTATTGGAAAAGCGCTGGAAGATTATACGTTGGTGTATACGACAGGGATTATCACTGAATAGAGAAATAAGCAGCCGTGTCTCAAAGCTTCGAGATACGGCTGCTGCTTAAATGAGGAACAATTATGAAGATGGAAACAGCATATGAAGATTTATATGATAATCCGGCCACTTTGACAGAAAGTGAAATGAGCTGGTTTGAAACGATCTGCAGACAATGTACAGAGGCAGTAGAGCTGGAAGAAGATATTCCCATTTATTCAATGAATCATTCTCGATTGAAGGGAAAGAGTAAAGAAGCATACGGAATCATATGGAAAGCGGAAGATCAAACATATATTACGATAGACACCTATTTTATTCATGAATGTTATGAGTCAGTCTTCCATAATGCCTGGAATGTGACATTTGAGACGCTGGAGCATGTGATAGCTCATGAATTTGCACATCTTTTCTACTGGAGGCATGGCAAGCGGCATACAGAGAAGACGGAAGAACTGTATGCACGAATCCAAAATAACATGGAAGAAAGCAGGTAAATATTTTTATTCATTACTATTCTCCTATGTGCCGCAGCATGGAGGAGGTGCCGACCATTTTCAGGTCATAAAGCTTCTTTGTTTCTGATTCCAGGTGATGGCTGAGCTTGAGAACTGGATAACAGGGGAAGGCTTAAAATAATTCTTGCAACCGTATTTTCACAATTCTCTATAATGAACTACATTTGGGCCAGCAGGCCAGGGAAAGAATAGGAAAAGAAAGAGTATTCTAAGTAAAGGAACAAAAAGGGATTGATAGAATTTACATGGTCCGAACGAGTAAAATATAAAATCAGGAGAGGCCGACACATTAGAGAATAGTAATGAATATAACTATTTGGATGATTGCACAATCAGGCTTTAAGGCAACGGGAAAAAGTTAAAACTCCGTGTGAGGCTCTGTACGCTCCAGAAATCGTTTCTTTAATCATAGCGGGAATATGTTCACAGTGTAGTTTATTTACAGAATATGCCCCTGCTATGCTTGTCCTGGAGGGGCATAGGCGGAGCTGGAGAAGCCAGGATACAAGAACTGGGCGAGTAAAGCCAGTATTGACAAATTATGGTGTATCCGGTATCCTATATTACATAGACTTAGTAAAAAACGATTGAGGAAAATCCTCATGGATTAGCGAAATAATTTAAGGACGTATTTTACCATTACGGTAATATGCGTCCTTTTTTGTGTCCCGTCTTTTGCTGAGTCTATTTATTTGCAAAAGAAAGGTGGGTAGAAAGTAAACGTAGTGGCTGAGAATGCTGAATTTAAAGGAGGAAAAAACGATGAGTATTTTATTAGACAAACCGGTTAAAAGGACAAGCATGACCATTTGGGTGCCTCGTGAGAGCTGGATGTTCCTGCAGGCGCGGATGCAGCAGGAGAGAATGGGCGTGGAACTTTCGGTAAACGCACGTAAAAGGTTAAATCAAGCTTTTACAGATTTCTCACATGAGGAGAAAAAACAACTTAAAGATGGTGACTTAGGTGGCTGCATTGGAAGTCCGGAAAATGCCTGGGAAGAAGGTAGGTGGATATCCTGGAGCTGCGAGGACATGAAAAAAATCCTGGATGCAGCGGAACTACCATGGGAACCAGGCGAAACCATAGAATATTTTGAAATATAGGAGAACAAGCATGGAAAAGATAGATTATGAGAAAGAATTCCTGAGTATCTATAATAAGTTCAATCAGAAATATTCTAAATGGGAAGTATGGAAAGACTTTTTATATCTTTCGGCCGCATCTATGGCGAATACGGTGAAAACTGCAGAATGGCAGCAGCGGGAAGAACGTTATCTGCAGACGATTGGCAAATATGAAAAAGAGTATCAGGAAATGATGCCAAATCTGTTTGCGGTGACTGCAGCAGCACTGGACGATAATCCGGAACAGGATTTCCTGGGAAAACTGTATCACCGAATTGGTCTGGAGCAGGAGCAGAAAGGGCAGTTTTTTACACCGTATCATATCTGCGAATTTATGTCGGAAATAAATTATGCAGGGGATGAGATGCTTGATGCGAAAACGGGTAAAAAATATATAACGGTAAGCGATCCAGCCTGCGGAGCAGGTGCTATGTTGATTGCATTTGCAAATACAGCAAGGAAACACAAGATAAATTATCAGGATAAGGTACTGTTTGTGGCTCAAGATATAGATGAAACAGCTATGTTAATGTGCTACGTTCAGTTATCATTGCTCGGATGCAATGCTGCAGTCATAAGAGGAGACAGCCTGGCCAAGCCCGGATTTCATCCGGATAATGATGTGTGGTTTACACCGATGCTGTATCTGAAATGGGAAAAGTTTAGAGGCTTTTTTGAAGGTACAGAAGAAGCAACCCAGCAGATCAGCATGAATCCGTTAGATATGAAACAGTTTGTCGAAGAAGCAAGCGGTCAGATGACGCTTGCTATTTAATTGTATATAAGGAGCGTTAGATGAGAATTATTACATATGGAACAGAATTTGATAACAATATGAGACTGAAATTGGTCCAAGAAAAATGTATTATTTATGGGAAAGAAAGTGCTCTGGATTCACCAAAGAAAATAGTGCGGGTCATGAATGAGGTTTTTGGGCTGAACCGAAAAGCAGAAGAATTCTTATATTTGATTACCTGCCTCAAGGATAATCCTACAGGCTTTTTTGAAATCTCCCATGGAAGCGTAGATTACGCACAGGTAAGAATTGCGGATGTGTTGAAAAGGGTGTTGCTGAGTGGTGCAGTAAATTTTATTATTGTCCATAACCATCCTTCCGGAAATCCGAATCCATCTATTGCAGATCTGGATTTTACAAGAACACTTCAAAACGGAGCTTCTGTCTTGGGTATCAATTTTTTAGATCATATCATCTTAGGAAATCCCGATTATTTCTCATTTAAGGAAAAAAATATGTTGATGGAGGAATAGCGTTGAATGCAGAAAAGGCAGTAAGAATCATAGTGAAAAATAATGATCAAGTGGGAAAAATCATCAAATGGTACCAGGATAATAAACAGACGTTGGATGCAGAGAAATTTGTGATACCATTTCAGTCTGGCAGTATTATATTACCGGGAGAAATCATTAGCTTTGAAGCAAAGCAGTATGGGTTGATTGAGCTGTGTCTGCAGATAAAAAGCGGGAAAAAAGTTTTGATGTGGGATTACGATCCGGCAACAGGAACTATATCAAATCACAGGTTTCCAGCCAACATGAATCATGTGCAGCGGAAAAAAATGATTGATGTCATGGTCAGGGAGAATACAGATGTAATAGAATCTGTCAAATACCATGCCTTGATGAAATTTTCCATTCACTATAATGCAGTAATAGAAGTGAAAGGGCAATCACTTGGAAAATATGGTGAAGCTCAAGAAAAATTGTCAGGTAAACCAGCAGCTCTGAGCGGAAGGACCTATTTACTGATGGATTTCCCGGAACGTGAGGGAAATGTTGTTCAGGATAAGAGAAGGTACCACAAGCCAGAGTATGTTGTTCAGGTAAAAGGACATTTTAGAACGTATAAGAGTGGGAAAAAAGTGTGGATCGAACCATTATCCAGATATAAGGAAAATGGGAAGGTGTAGTCCTGCTTATAGCGTCAGAATATGCTTTCCAGCCGGTAATTGCCGGCTGGAAAAATGGAAAGGAAGCAGAATATGAGAACAGTGTGTATTAGCCTCAAAGAGTTGTATGAAGAAAAAGGTGCTGAGTTATTTTATGGAGGGCATATTGAGCATAGACAGGAAGGGGATACAGAATATTACGATTTGAGAAAACCCGTAGATAATTTGTATCTGGCCTGCGACGGTGAAAAATGCAGAATAATTCATGAGGATAACAAGATGGTAATATTGGAAACGGTAGATACTCAAATGAGAATTTATCTTACCCGTGAAGAATATCAGATTGCAACCTTTTCATAGGAGGAAAACGGGTATGACAATTAAAGAGTATATGAAAGCTGGGAGAGTAGAAGGGGATGCATCCACTCTGAAAAGAGTCGCCTGCGTAGATATTGCATTTATCAATCGCAAAGGAGAACGGGATGAAACACAGCTGACAGTAACACATCACCTGCTTACAGAAGCGGGAAAGGAAGAGCTGTCGGAACTTTTCTCATCGCTGGCTGCAGAACTTAACGCTTGTAAAACTAAGATCATGTATATTGGTGTTGTTGCATCTGCAGATACGGAAGAAGAATTACATGAGCTGGGATATTAAGGAGGAACATCTTATATGAAAGCGGTTAGAATTGAGTGGGATACAGATGGAGATAACGAAGCGTTGGCGTTTCTTCCGGAAGAAATAGAACTTCCAGATGGAATGTCTGATGAGGAGTCAATTTCCGACTATATTTCAGAGCAAACCGGATTTTGCCATAGAGGATATGAGTTGGCAGTATAAATTTATACCTCAAGTAAAACAGAAAAAAACATTGAGTTTTACCTGCAAAATAGGTATACTAAAGAAAAAGGAAGTGGTAAACATGGAAATAAATTGGGAAGAATTAAGTATCAGCAATGATTTTATTTTTGGAAAGGTTATGCAGAATGCAAAATTATGTAAGGAGCTTCTGGAAATCATTCTGGGGATAAAAATAGATCGTGTAGAGTATCCGGAGCCACAGAAAAGTATAGATGTTGGTGTGGATGCGAAAAGTGTGCGTTTGGATGTATATGTACAGGATGGAAAGAATAGTGTATATGACATCGAAATGCAGACAACAGATGGACCGGAGCTTCCGAAGCGAAGCAGGTACTATCAAGGTGCGATTGATGTAGGAATGACAGATAAGGGAACTTTTTACAAAGATTTAAAAAGAAGCTATATTATATTTATCTGTACGTTTGATCCATTTGGAAGAGACAGATGTGTGTACACATTTACGGAACGTTGCCAGGAAGAACCAGATTTGGAACTGGGAGACGATACCTATAAGATCTTCTTGAATGCAACAGGTCAAACGGACGGGATGAGTGAAGAACTTACAGACTTTTTGGAATATGTCGCAGGAAAAGAGCCTAAGACCTCGGCGGTAAAACGGCTGGATGAGGAAGTACAGCAGGCAAAGCGAAATAAAGAATGGAGGCGTGAGTTTATGACATTGTTGATGAGAGACGAAGAAAATGTAAGAAAAGGCATGGAAAAAGGCATTGTTGTTGGCGAAAAACGTGGTATGGAAACAGGTATTCGTGCAATGGTTGAAATGTGCCAGGAAGATGGAAGATCTTTAGATTCTACTTCTGTGCGGATTAAAGAAAAGTTTTCAATGTCACCGGAGGATGCCATAAGATATGTAAAAAAATTTTGGAAGTAAAGCATAAGCGAGGCATGAGTTTATGTGCAATTTGAGTCAGGGAATAAAGGAAGCTGGCATTGCTGTTGGCGAAAAACGTGGTATGGAAAAAGGAATTGCAGAAGGTATCCGAGCAACGGTTGAGATCTGCCAGGAAGATGGAAAAACCTTAGACTCCACATCTATGAGGATCAAAGAAAAGTTTTCCCTATCTCCGGAGGATGCCACAAGATATGTAAAACGGTTTTGGAAGTAAATTACAAGCGGAGAGCAGGATAGGAGAGGCTATGGTGAAAACATATATTGTTAAAAAAGGCCAGAAACCTACGAAAGAGCAAATCAGAGCAATCAAGGAAGCGAAAAAGCATCCAATTACATTTGATAAGGATTGTGAAGAGCTTTCTCCAGCGATGCAGAAAGCATTCCGCTGTGCTGTCATCCAGAGAAACAGAAGAATACATGAAGAAAGGACATGACATTAACTTGTATTTTAGGCATCATCATTGTATGATGCCTAAAAAAATTGACAAATTTCATAATTGTGATAATATGAGAGTATAGACTTTTAATCACTAAAAAAATTGCGAAATAAACACAGGACGGACTATGCAAATAAGCATATGCCGTCTTTTTTTGTGCGTTTTCTGGTGACAGGGTCTTATTTTTTACCCTAAAACAGAAAGGAGAGGAAAAAGATGGGTAAAGGCTTTGAAAGCACTATATTTTCCAGCCCAATACGAGGCAGTGGAGGTGATGCAACTTATCGGGGGAATTGCTGCCCTGGCATTATTGAGAAATTTATCGAGCAGTACGATATGAAATATCTCTCGGATTATGCTATTGGCAGTGGAACAACCGTAGATGTATGCAACCGTAAACACGTAAATGGGTATTGGACCGATTTGCGTTTGGGATTTGATCTCCTGAACGCAGATATCCCGGATGTTCCGGAGAATATCTTTTACCATCCCCCCTATTGGAACATGAATGGAAAGATCATTTATTCCAATACAGAGTATGACTGGAGGGAAGTAAGAGATAGGTACGGATATGATCCGCGGCTTTCGGATCTGTCCCAGATAAAATCATGGGATGAATTTGTAAAACAGTTGAACAGGACTGTTATGAAGCAGTTTGCAGCTCTACAAAAGGGTGGCCATATGGGAATCTTGATGGGTGACATCAAAACAAGAGGTAAACTTTTTTCGATGCTGCTTGAAATCTGCAAACCTGGGACCGTAGAGCAGGTGATTGTGAAAACACAACATAACTGTGTGTCAGATCAGACCCATTATGCGAAAGCCTCTTTCATCCGGACGGTACATGAGTATCTTTTGATTCTGAGAAAAGATTTTCCGTATATTCTGGACTACCAGATGGTAAAAACGGAAAAGCTGGATATTCGTAATTCGGCTTCGGCAACATGGAAAGATGTAGTGGCTGCAGCGTTGGGAAAGATAGGAGCGCCGGCAGAATTGAAAATGATTTACGATGAGATCGAAGGGTATAAGCGGTGCGATAGCAACCGGTTTTGGAAAGAAAAAATTCGGCAGACATTACAACGGTATCCATGCTTCAGACAGAATGATACTACCTGGGAAATTGTAAATGCATAAAAGAAATGGAGGAAATGAGTATGATGACTTATGAAGAATTCAAGGGAAAGATGATAAACAGCATCAAGGAATATTTACCTGCGAAGTACAGCGAATTTGATATTTTTGTGGTGAGTATACAGAAGATAAATCAAAAACTGGATGGGTTAAGATTAAAATTCCTGGAGCAAAGACTTGTCCCACGATTTATATCAATGATTTTTATGATGCTTATGCGAAGAAAAATGATTTTGAATGGGTAATGCGTGGGGCAGCAAAGATCATAACCAGAATAGAGTCCTCAATGCCGCAGAAAGAAACAGAGGTACAGGACTTTATGTATAATGCGTCCTTAAATGCAGAACTGTTCCGACGGAATGTAGTAGTTGAACTGGTGAATACAGAGATGAATGAGGAACTGCTAAAAAGGGTGCCATACAGAAAATTTAATGATTTGTCTGTCGTTTACAGATGGATATACGATGTGGGAAGTAATGGACAAAGTGGAATTCTGGTCACAAACGAATTGGCGAAACAGTATTCCATGAGCGAAACAGATCTTTATGAGAATGCCCTGAAAAATACGAAAAGGCTTTTCCCTATTGAGATTGAATCTATGCGAGAATTTACAGAGAGGATATTGGGTGCAATTTATCCATCAGGAATGGTGAGTTTGACGCAGGAAGATATGGGGCCAATAGACGGTATGTGGATACTATCCAATATCGTACACATAAATGGAGCCACAGTGTTGCTTTATCCGGAGGTTCTTGATGAAGTAGTCAAGCTTGCAGATTCAGAGCTGTTGCTGCTACCGTCATCCAGACATGAGATAATTGCAGTTTCTGTGGAAGCTTTGAAAATGACAGGGCAAAAGACGGAAGAGGTAGAAAAAATGGTGCATGAAATAAACATGGAGCATGTTCCGCTGGGAGAACAATTATCGAACGAAGTATACCTCTATGGCGATACCAGAGAGGTTACGCTGGCAAATCCATTTAGGTAAAAAGGAGAAACAAATGAATACAAAAATTGAGTATTTATATCGAGATGCTTCAAATTATAAGAAAATAAATCAGGTAATAGTATCAGGCACTTTTGATGAAGCTCAAAAGGAAAGTATTCAGGATTGCTTGTCTGATGGAGAGTATTTTATCCCAAAGCAAGTAGGATTCCCGGAGATACGTTTTGATAAACTTACTGAAGATGATCATTGTTGGTTTGAATTGTCGGTAGAGAATTTTTCAGTTACGTCACTTCCAGCAGAAATTCAGATGTCAGCAGAAGATGTTGTCAATGCATTTCTTGCAGCTAAAGATAACTGGGATGATAGCATAAAGCTGGCATAGAATGGTGGTGAACGTATGGCATATCTATTATCGGAAACATTTAAGTTTCCAAAAGATAATTTCGAAAGCATGAAATATCAACCGTATGAATTGAAACCCAATTTCAGCATGTACAGAATATATGAATGGCATAGATACTGGGATGGAAAGATTTATTTATCTTTTTCAGGAGGGCTTGATAGCACGGTACTTGGGTATCTGATATGTGAGGCATATGTGAAATATGGCTTGCCAGGAAAGATACCGTTGGTATTTTGTGATACAGGCATGGAATTTCCAGAGATCAGAGAGTTCGTTACATATTACATAGAGTGGCTGAAAGAAAAGTTCCCACAGTTGGAGTTGGAACTTGTTAAATTGCATCCGGAACACAGTTTTCGTTGGGTATGTGAAAATAAAGGATTTCCGATTATCAGCAAAGAGACGGCAGGGAAGATTAAGAAATTGCGGCATGGGAAATTAGGTGAAAGATACCGGAATTATCTTTTGAATGGTGATGAGCGTGGAAAATTCGGAATGCTGTCAAAAAAATGGCAGTACCTGGCTGATACCACACGAATACCAGAGGATATTTCGGATGTGTGCTGTGAAATCTTAAAGAAAAAGCCATTTAAGAAATATGTAAAAGAAACCGGCCGATATCCATTCATGGGAATTACACAGGATGAAAGCTTCAGGCGGGAAAACCAATACAATCATACGGGATGTAATGTATATGATGGATCAACCATTAAGAGCCAGCCAATCGGTTTTTGGACAAAACAAGATATTCTGCGCTACAAAGTAGAAAAAGAAATACCTATTTGCAGCGTTTACGGTTGCTGTATCAAGAATAAGCAAGGAGTTTATGTTTTGACTGGAGAACAGAGAACAGGTTGCGTTGTATGCGGTTTTGGATGCCACTTAGAGTCTGAGCCGAATAGAATACAGCGATTGCGGGCATCTGATAATGAACGGCATCGGACCATGTGTGAGAGAACATTGCAGATTACTAACAATGGCGTGACCTATATGCAGGCGCTGAATGATTGTGGTATACCGACTACAACATGGGAGTTGGAAGGCCAGATGAACATTTACGATTTCCCGGAATTTTTACCAGATGCAGAAAATATCGGGTGAAAATAATGCAGGTGAGAGAAAATCTCTTATGGAGAGGAGAAACAGCTATGAAAATAGAAAAAATTCATATTTATAATGAAGAAAACAGTAAGAGCGGAGGCCCAGAGGCAACATTGATCCGAGTGTGTGAATTTCTGGATGACCTCAAAGACAAAGATGGAAGGTACCCGAAAAAGGAGATTTCATATTGTCGAGCATATTACAAGGGGCAATGGTGGAGAACCTGGTTTTCGGTACAAGAATTGTCTGATCGGAGCTTGGGCGAAGAGATAGACTCATTTGTGGATGCATTTTTTGAAAGAAGAGAATTCTATGATCTGGATTCATTGAGCGAGTTTTGCCGCAATTATGCAGCTGCTACGACGGATCCAACAGAATATAATCTTTTTTCAGATACAGAGCATTTCAACATATGGATCAGATTGATTACCAGATCCAATGATTACAATGTGTACCTCACATTTTTAGAAAAATAAGATTTGATCGAGGAGAGCTGGAAACGGCTCTCCTTGCTTTATTTTACAAAAGGTGGAACCAAGTATGAGTAAAAAAGTAAAAGGGCGTTATTGCTATAAATGCGGCGTTCAGATGAATACCTGGGATGTGCGCTTGACCAATATCTTTAAAGTGTATGATACTTGCGAAAGCTGTTTCTGCAAAATATATGATATGGATCAGGACACATTCAGAAATTATATGGATAAATACCTGGATGAGCGGCCATGCCAGGGACTGTGAGGCTGATATGAGAGAATATAATAAGTTGACAAAAGAATTGCTGGCCGAAGGATATTCAGCAGAGTGTCATCCAGATTATGTTATGGTAGGAAGTACCTGCCCGGACAAGGATAATCCATTGAGTAATTTAGATGGTGGATTTGTATATGTACGTTCTCATATTAGAAAGATGACCTTTCGGACACCTTGCGGATTGCAATGCAGAGGTGAAAGTTGCATGTCAAGTCTGGAACTGGAAGGAATTGAGTGGACCTTCGAAAATGATATGGCAACTGTACAATGTCCATATCGAATAGCAGTATGTGAGGATAAACACGAATCTTTACCATGTACCGGTGTGATAAAGACCTGGTGTAATGTACATCAGGTAGATGAACCGTATCAATATGAAAATAGTCTCGAACAAGTGGAAGAACTGGAAGAAAAAAGAATAAGCGAAGACAAGCGTGAATTCATAGAGGCCAGGAAGGGAAGAGCTTGCGAGCATCATATGTATTACGATCCGGAACAGCGGGCATGGACAATGCGGTATCGTCCTCAAATATGCGCTCAAAATAACTGCCGTGGCTACTGTCCAATTTTAGGAAAAGAACTGGATAAAAAAAGAGGAAATGTCTTTTATGATCTGAAGACTACTTATTTGCGGACAGATTTGAATGGAACTCTGTTTGAAGGACAGGTAGATTCTCATATTGAAAAAGGCAGAAGAGTATTTCAAAGACCGGTCAGCCTGGATATTTGCAGAAGCTATGAAAAGCTGTGTAAGGCAGAGTTGGAAGCGAGTATTCGCCTGAAATACCATAGTCAGTTATTCTATGCGGAATTTCATCATGAAAAATTTGAAATTGATATATTGAATATCCGCTCTGAATGTCGTGCCAGCAGGGATTTACTGGAGGATCTGGAAAATCTGAAACAAGGAATAAAAATATCTTTCTATGAGGAAAACGAACAATGGAAGCAAAAACAAAAGAAAGAGGCTCGGCGAGTGGCGCAAAAAAAGAAGCAAGAACACTTTGAAAGGCTAATCCTAAAGAGTGGCTATGCGTCTCAAACGAGAGAAATGCAGAAGAAAATTGAAAAGATTCTATCTGCAGAGCGAATCCGGGAACTGGAAGCAGAGTATGAAAAACGGATAAGAGCTGAACGGGAACGTCCGGTGCAGCTCAATTTGTTTGAAATGTTGTAATGGGAAATGAAAAAGGTCGTGGATGTAACACGGCCTTTTTCATGTAAAAATCATGTGGGATAGTCTGTTTCACCAGAGAGAAGGGATTCCCTGAGTTCTCGTTTGTATTTGTAAAATGTATTCCTGGCGATACCGGTTAATTTCATGCAATCGTTATCATGTAGAGTTCCACCGAAATCAATGGAGTGTTTGAGAATTTCAGTTTTTTTCTCGATGCTTTTTTTTGTAGTAAGTTTCCGTCCTGGAACACCGCCAATTTGCTTACCGTTGAGGCGGGCGGTTTCGATTCCCTGGCGGGTTCGCGTATGTAAATCGCTGACTTCTTTTTCAGCCTGCTCAAAGGCAATGCGAATTTGTTCTTTGGCCAAATCCATCATTAACTCGTTCATAGCGTCGATCATGGTCTTGGCAAATTTATCTGCAGCCGGATTACCTGTGGTGAAATATATATTGATTCGCTGCTGCAGTGCTTGCTTGTATACAGCGGTATTTACATGCGGTTCATTCAAGAATTCAAGTACAAGTCCTTTCTTGAATAGTTTTTCATATTCTTCACAACCCTCGTCGGCGCAGCGGGCCATTCGTGAGACGGAATCAAAGACGATTCTATCGCCGGGTTCTGCAAGGCGTATAATTTTATCAAGTTCCTTCCGGCCCTGGAACATGGTACCGGTAAATATTTCACGCACAATGATCGCATCCGGATAACGGGCCAGTATGTTTCTTTCCTGACGTTCAATATTCTGAGTAGGTCTGGATATTCGGCAATAGCCAAAAGTCTTCATAAAATCCTCTTTTCTAATATTAAAATGAATGTTCGTTCGTTTTGATACTAATATTTTATATCGGAAAAAGAAAAAAGTCAATAAGTTTTGATACTATTATGGTATACATTCGTTTTGGTACAAAAGGCAAAGAAAAATTGCGTTGCTTGCAAGTAGGGAAGACACCCTATATAATGTAGGCGAACCAGAATTACAGAATGTGTTCCGGAATAAAGAAAAGGAGACAAAAGAGAAGTGAATTTCAGATTTAAGTTGAAGGAAAAGCATAAACGGTTGCTCGTTATATGCGGTGTAGCATTGGTCCTGTTTCTCTCGGCAAGAGGAATTCGGCAATGGCTGGTGGTCAAAGATATGACTGCAGAGGAAAAAACAATTTACTACGAACAGAAGCAAGAGGAAAAACAGGGATACCGCTGTATGTCCTCGCATCAGCTGACAGAGGAAGAGGCAGTTTTAAGGGATTTGTTTCAGTATCTGAAAGCGGGTAATACGATTGAGGCATGTAAGATTATGGATGTGCCGGATGCCTTTGATACAGAGACTTATAATCAATGGTTGAAAATCACAGGGATTCAGCCTCTTTTTGCTTATGATTTGTCAGAGATAGGTATACTGGACCGGCAGGAGGAACGGGAAGAGACAGTTAATTACAAGTCAGTCACGTATGATGAACATGCGTACTATATTTTTTTTACAGGGGATAATACGGTACGCTGCAGGTTTGTGTATCAACCGGAAGACGAAGTGATGCGGTTTGTTCCGGATTCTGGGATTATAGAAAATTATGAATTAGAGTCCCCGTCCAAGAATCTCTATGAATATAGTGCAAATGTGGAGGAAGATGAGGATCTGGAACAGTATTTGGTTACGACAATAGAGCAGCCGTATCTTTCAGAGGAAAAATGGTCTACTACATGGTATAAGTTTGAATTCCCAAGATTTTTAAATTGTACACCGCATTTTCTTATTGCATCAGAGCTGGGGACTTTTGAAACAGAATATGTGGAACAGGAGTCTTCGACATCTTCCTCTGCAGAACCGTATCATACGGTCCTTGCAATCATTCCGGATGAAACCGTCAATGAGATTTTGGATCAGGCCAATAATAGCTTGAAAAATATTTATACGCTTTTACAGGCACAGGCCAGTGATGCAGAACTTGGAAAATACCTCTTATCGGGTAACATTCTGGAGACATGTTCGCAGAGTAACCGGAACTACGATGCGATCTACGAGAAGCTGCAGACAGTGACGGACTGCAATTTATATTATAATAAGGAAGCTTCGGGAACACTTCCGGTCGAATATAATTGTAGGCTTGCAGAAAATGACGGCGTGATCGTAAAAGTAAATGCGTCAGTGAATACGACATTGGGGGAGTGCAGAAAAGTAACGACACTGCATTTAAGGTACATGGATGATACGTGGAAAATTGTTGATATGGATACTACCAACGCAAATAATCTGTTTGTGGACATTTCTACGTTTGATCCGCAATGGTAAAATAGGAAAGCAAAAATGAGTGAAAATTATGGTGAATGTATGGGAAAGTTATTAAAATCAGATTATACTAAGATAATGCAAAACAGGCTCGGAATGTCTAAAAAAGAAGTTGAGCAGGTTTTGAAAGTACAGGAAGAAATTTTACTGGATGCAGTAAAAGGGGGGAAAAAAGTTATTTTTTCTGGATTTGGAACTTTCGAGATGAGGTATTATAAAGGCAGAACGAAGAAAATAGGTCTGGATCTGCAGGAGCCGACGAGAGGTAAGCCGCATGTTCACCTCAAATTTAAAATGAGTAATGCCTTGGAAAAGCACCTCTGTTCAGAAGAAAATTGAATTACAGTAATTGCAAGTGTATTCAGTTGAACTATTTGGCGGGCAGGATACTTGACAAAATTTGCCTGGACGATATAATAGAACCATAGACTTAGTATTAAAAAATTAAACAGCGAAATAATTACAGGATCAATATGCAGATGCGTATATTGATCCTTTTTTGCGTTTAGGAAAATACGAGTCTAAATATTATTTAGGCTACGGCCGGAAAGGAGTGCCAATGAGCACAAAATTTATGAAGGACTCATATGAGGAAACCTTTAACAACATGGGAGAATTACTTGACAGACTCAAAGAACTGGAGGATGTCAGCACCTGGATCAGAGATGTCGCGTTACGAGATATTCAGATTCATGCGATTGTACCATGGGAAGAACTTCCAGAAGAATATCGGAGCCAGGAAACCATGGAACCAGAAACGGTAGAGGATACGATGCATAACTCTGGATTCTATGTTACGCTTCCCGATGGTCAGGCATATTGCTTGCGTGAACAGGGAATTAGCAGCGTTCAGGGACGAGCGGGTATCACAGGTCAGGCATATCGGAGGCTGTCGAAAGAAAAAACGGCGCAGCATCTTAATGATGGACTTTCTGTTACAGATATTGGGAAGAAATGCTATATCCGTAACGAAGGTGGAAAAATCTTGAGCATCCATTCGGATGAGTACAATCCCTTTAATATGTATGAAGCCTATGCTACAGCACAGGAATGGTTAGCATTGCAGTATCCAGATGCAAAATTTGTGGAAGCAACGATGAATCATGATGGTGTAGTATCAAAATTTGATTTTTCGGCATACAATGCGGAACTGTTCAATGATGTAAAAGAACTGTTCAAGGCAGAAGTAGTTTTCCCAACACTGCAGATAAGTATGGGAGATTCTGCAAAAGCGGCAGTAACGATTGCACCGGAGGTATATGCTAATGGGCTGAAGATCCCGCTGGGAGATCCGATCACGAATAAGCATCGTGGAAATGATAACCCTTTGGAGAAATTCAAGAAGGCGCTGCTGGAAGTAGAAGGCCAGTTTGAACGCAAAATAATGAATCTGCGTACCCTGGCAGACATTGAGATTACATATCCGCTGGATTGTTTTATGAATATGTCAGCTCAAGTAGGTTTGCTGAAGCAGTATACCAAAGCTACAAAAATGTCTGCGGAAATGTTCAATATCATGTCTGTATTCCCGGCCCAGGAAGCTAATCAGAAGATGTCTGCTCTGGATGTGTATATTGGGATGTGCGAAATTATTTCCTATGTCTCAAATGAGACGAGAGCCAAAGGTGCAGATGTGGAAGCTGGAGTAGCTAAAGCAACCTCGATGGTTGCACGCGCGTTGAAAATTAACTGGAAAGGTACTGATTTTCCGAACCTTGATACAATTAAAGGAGGCGGGAAATAGTGATTGGTAAAAAACCGGTAAAGGTTGGAGACAGCGCCGGCATGACACAGGAGGAATTTGCAAAATCGCGAATCGGAATTGGAGGAAGTGATCAGGCAGTCCTTTACGGGTACTCTCCATGGAATAGCATGTATGGATTGTGGGCCAAGTGCTGCGGAATGAAAAAATACGTGTTTAAAGAAGAGGATGATTATGCAAAAGAGAAAGGTCATATTCTGGAGCCGTTGGTTGCGGAGGTATTTCAAAGAAAAACCGGTTTTAAGGTGATCAACGATACCGGAATTTATCATCATGCGGATTATTCTTTTATGCGTGTTAATCTTGATCGGATGTATGAGCGTGAAACACAGGACAAATATGGAAATAAAAAGACAATTCGTGGAGTATTGGAATTGAAAACCACATTTCCGGAAAATGCAGCAGTTGAAGAGTATTGGAAGAAGGGGAAATGCCCGGAATACTACCGGCTTCAGGTATTGTTCTATTTGGCCGTCATGGATCTGGATGAAGCATATATTGCTTGCATGTGGGGCTTTGACGAGAAAAAGAATTATGCCTGTGTGCGGATCGAAAGGAATATGGAGGAAGAGGCTGATTTGATAGAACGTAATGTGCGATTTTGGAATACTTACGTTATACCAAGGAAAAAGCCTCCGCTGGAACTGTCCAAGAAACCGAAGAATACGCTTGCAGACTTGCGGGCGTATTCTGGTTTCGCGGATCCGAATCTTCCATGTGTTATTTTCCATCCGGATTATTCGGTGGATGTAGAGGAAATGGAAGCGGTTGATGAGCAAATTGCTGAACTAAAAGCAAGGATCAAGGAACTGGAAGAAATCAAGCTGCGGTTGGAAATCCCATTTGTTGAGGCAATGGGGCAGGCAACCGTGGGAATGATCCCGGCCAGAGAAAATGATTCTTACTATGAAGTGGCTTATAAAGCGCGAAAGCAAACCGTAATTTCGGCCAAAAATCTGATGGAAAAACATCCGGAGCTTATGTCGGAATATACGAAGGTGAAAATTGGTGAGTTACGTGCAGATTATCCCCAGATATGTGAGGAACTGTCAGAACAGGCCGGGGATGAGAATCGAAGCATGAAAATCAGAAAGAAAAAGTTTACAGCTAAGACCAGAGCTATTTACAGGCAGAGAATGGCACAGCTGCAGAAAGGAGCTTGTGGTACGTGAAATTAAAAATTTACATTTCAGCTCCGGATGAGGAAATGAAAGCAGCAGATACGAAATCTGTGATCCAGATGAAAGCAGTTAATTTAAGTGTTCTTCTGGCTCTCAAAGGAGTGAAAAGCAAATTTTATTTTCCACAGGAGTACATAGGCGGGTTATTTCCTCATCCCAGTAGAGGGGAAAAGCGGATGATCCGTCAGATGTGCAATCAGATAATTGCAGAATGTGATGCAATTTATGTTTGTGGAGCAAAGAAAAAAACAGTGAAGACAGATTTGAGACTGGCTTCAGAGAAAGAGCTGTTTGTAATTCGTGACGAGTATTTGCAGACGGATATTGAACAGCTTATAAGAGAGAAAGGATGTATACGGGAATATGAGCATCATTAACGCTTACTATTCCGGGTTTACAAATTACATGTCCGGCGATTACTCAATATCACAGTGGAAAACAGATGATATTGAGAATCTGCCGGATTCTTTGAAACCGGAAGGTAAAGGAAAATCAAAAATAAGTTTTTCAGTTAAAGGATACAAAGTAGAATTGCTGAAAGGAGTATTATTTCAGCTGCAGGGAACTTGGAGTGTCGGGAAGAATGGCATGATCGGATTCGACCTGAAATCAGCTATGCCAGTTGAGCCAACAGGAGCAGATGGACGAATTGCGTATTTGTCCAGTGGTTTAATAAAAGGTATTGGAAATAAGCAGGCTATAGCAATAGAAGAAAAATTTGGCCCGGATATTTTCAAAATCCTGAAATCTAATCCGGAACTGCTTTTATCTATCCCTGGAATTGGAGTAGAAAAACTGAAAAAGATAAAATCCTCTTATCAGAAGACGGCATTTGTGAAAGAATTACATGAACTGATCGGAAATGAGGAAATATCGCTGCAAATGGCATATCGTATCTATCAGACATTGGGAGACAGAGCGTTGGAACGTGTAAAAAGTAATCCTTATATTCTGGTTACGAAGGCAAATATCAGCTTCCCGATTGCCGATGCAGTGGCTCAAAAATTGAATTTTTCCAGCACAGCAAAAGAAAGAATAGAGTCAGTAGCAGAATATGTTTTTTCACATTATCGTGTGGAAGGTCATTTATTTTTACCACAAGACTTTTTCTTTCAGGAGCTTTTAAAGTATTTGAATACCGGAACACGAAAAGTTACATATGAGCAGACAGCAGAACAGGTACAGAAATTGTGTAGAGCTGGAAGCTTTGTTGTAGAGAGCAACAATCGTATATATCCGGAACTTTATGCGAAAATGGAAAAAGAGACAGCCAGGAAACTATGTGAAATGAATCATTCGCCTATTCAGTACGATAAACAGAAATATTCCGATGCAGTCAACAAGTTTTTGAGGAGTGTAAATATTTCCTTATCGGTGCAGCAAGACCGGGCGATTCGATTTGCCCTGGTAAAGAGAGCCATGATTATAACAGGTGGTCCTGGTACCGGGAAAACTACGGTCCTGAAAGGAATTATACAGTCTTATCGCAATGCAAATCCGCAAAAACATATATTTGTATTAGCGCCAACAGGTAAAGCAGCCAGAAGAGCTGCAGAAGCCACAGGCGAAGCAGCGGTAACAGTTGATAAGATGTTGTATTCACTGGATAATGATGAGGCTGATGAGATAAAAGATGCATTTCAGAATGGCTTAGTGATTTGTGATGAGATGTCAATGGTAGATGCCTTGAAAATTTGGAGACTGACGAGTTATTTCACTGCCAATAGTCATTTTGTTATGGTTGGAGATGCAGATCAGCTTTCATCAGTTGGGCCAGGAGACGTATTAAGGCAGCTCATTATGAGTCGCTGCATAATGACGATTCGATTGGATACTGTGTATCGGCAAGGAGAAGATTCAGCTATTTGTACCAATGCTCATAAAATCAATAATGGGGATGCGGCTCTGATCTATAATAAGGAATTCTCTTTTGTTGAAGCGGCTACGGACGAGCAGGCTGAATCTCTGATGGAAAATATATTCCTGAATATGGTGAAGCTGCATGGATATGAGAACGTTGCAATGCTTACTCCACGAAGAAAAAATTCTCTTATCGGTGCGGAAAGCATGAATAAGTCCATTAAAAAAAGGCTTGGAATCCGGTCAGACAAGGTAGTACATGCGAATGGCCAGGATTTTAATGTGGGTGATCGGATTATGGAAACCCAAAACAATGACAAGGCCAATAATGGAGATGTCGGTACAATCACTGGAATCATTCCATATAAGGAAGATGATAAGCTGCTATACAAAATAGAAATTTTGTTTGATGGCAACAGTGAGAAAGTAACATACTCGCAGGGAGACATGGCAACCGTAACATTGGGATACAGTGTTACGATACACAAGAGCCAGGGATCCGAATATGCGTATGTTATTATACCGATAATGGAATCTAATAAGGGGATGCTAAAGAGAAATCTATTGTATACCGGAGTAACCAGAGCAAAAAAAGGTGTTGTTCTGGTTGGCCAGAAGGATATGGTTACATATGCTGTGAATTCTGTGGATAGCGGAAGAAGAAACACTATGCTGGCTGAGTTTTTGTATCGGTATGAGATGGAAAAAAGAACGCAAGGAGAAGATGAAAAATGAATTGTAAAGTAAAATTTGATATCCCGTGTGTTATCCAGAATGCATTGACGCTTCCGAAAGGATGGAAATGGACCATGTATTGTGATGGCAGTGGTCATATAAGCGATCCTGTTGGCAGAACAATTTTTTCATATGATCTGGTGGCCCAGGTGTTTGAAGAAAATGGTGGAGGTCAGCAACCTTGGAGCGGCAATGAGGAAGAAGATGATTTGTTCCAGGATATGAATCTGGAAGGTTTTGTGAGATTTGCAGAACGTAAAATAAGAACAGAGATAAAATAAGACATAGAGAAGGACATGCTGCAAAGCGTGTCCTTCTGCATTAAAGGAGAAAAATAATGAATATCAGAATGGCTGCAGTTATATCAGTTTATGGAAATGAGAAAAATGAATTGCTGTATCTGTTAAATAAAAAGCTGGAAGTAAAAACATTTGTATATGAGGCGGTTTCAGGGATTCTGCAGATATCAGAAATGGAGGCGCGGAACCTCTTGAATAAAGCAATTTCCAGTGGGAACATATTTATGAATAGCTCAAAACACAGAATTTTGCAGTTGTTGGAGAAAAATGGGGCCTGGATAGAGTATATTGATAATCCGGATCCGGAAGAACAAATGGCAGCAGTAAGAAATAGTCGTCTTGCTTTAGCAAAAATAAAGAATCCCAATCGGAGCGCAATCATATTACATTTACTTAATGGAGATTACAATTCTTCCCGGTTGGGCTATATGCAAAGTGATGAGGAAGAGTTTCGGAAACTAACAGAAGAAGAAATATGCCAGGTCATAAAAATGAAGCCTGCAGCTATGTGTGGAGTGCCGGAGGAGCTTATTACTCAAAACATGGTATACACATTTCTGGAGTCTATGTTGGAACAGAGAGAAGAATTTTTACTGGGTGGGTTCAGTAACATCCCTGAAAAATTTCGAGATTACATGTTCCGCTTATATTTTGCAAGCTCTGAAGCATTTAATCTTGGATACTTTCCAGAAGGTGAGAGAGAACAGTATATACCAGAAAATATATGTGAGGCATTGAGACTTCATCAGTATCATCCTGGTTATGCATATCAGCTGTATATGCATCTTCCGGAAGCGCAAAAAACAAGAGAGAATTCTATAGAATGTATTAAGGCACATCCAAACTGTATGAGCAATCTGCCAAAAAGATTACGGAAAGATGATTTTTATCTGGAACTTGCAGAAGCAGGAGAAGATAAACAGTTGTCCTGGCTATCTCATGTAGATATTGCAACCATGAGTAAGAATACATTTCAGTTTCTGGCACTTCATTATGATATTAAAAGTTTGCCGGATAAAATTCCAACGACGTATTTTACAGAAGAAATATGCGAAAAACTGATAGGGTGTCAAAATTTTGTGCTACCTAAGATGGAATTTTCGGCTTGCTTTTGGGAAAAGATTGCCCGTAAAGGTGAGGCTGCAAAAATTCCGGTAAACAAGATGACAGCAGAGCTTGTGGCAACGCTTCTTAGAAGTCGGCGGTATCGCGTGTATACGATGATAGATGAGAAGTGGATGACAGATGAAATGTGGGAAATGGTTATTCGGGAGCGCCTATATAGGAAAATCTCTGAGCTTCCAGAAAAATACATTACAGCTGGTGTAATAGAGGATGCAATCACAAATAAGATAGTTTCTGAATTTTGTGAGATTCCACGGCAGTATCGGAGTGAAAAAAATGCAGAATTGCTGATGCAATACAGTCCAGAGTCTTTTCAAAGAAATGCTTTTCCAAAAGAATATCAGACAAAGAAAATATGCGACAATGCATTGTCGGTATGCGAGTATGGAAGTAATTCCTGGTATCATGTATTGTCTAATTGTGCATACAGAGAGAAAAAAGATACATTATATGCAGTGGAAAATTTTAGTCAGGCTATCGAGCTGGAAGATCTGGATAAGGAGGAACTGGATATATCAGTAGAAAAATATCCGATGAATATTCTGAGAGCGCCAAAATGGTATGTTGATCAGAAAAATGAGCTTGTGCAGCAAACAGCGAACAGAATGGATGGGTTCCCGGAAATATCGACATGTAACTGGTGATATATGCTCTAAGTGACTTCTTAATCATGATTTTGTCATGGTTAGTGAAGCAATCACTTAGAGCATTTTTGTTTCAGGAGGTACAGCCATGAGAAATGAAAAAATTACCCCACTGTACGAGCGCCTGAGCCGGGACGACGAGTTACAGGGCGAGAGCAATTCCATATCCAACCAAAAACAGATGTTAGAGGATTTTGCCCGCCGGAATGGGCTGCCAAACCCTACGCACTTTACAGATGATGGTATCTCAGGCACCCGTTTTGACCGCCCCGGATTTTTGGCGATGATGGAGGAAGTGGAGGCAGGGCGTGTAGAGGCAATCGTCATCAAGGACATGAGCCGGTTGGGGCGCGACTATCTGAAGGTCGGTCAGGTCATGGAGGTTTTGCGGCAACGCGGTGTTCGTCTGATCGCCATCAACGACGGTGTGGACAGTCTGAAAGGCGATGACGATTTTACCCCATTCCGCAACATCATGAATGAATTTTACGCCCGTGATACCAGCAGGAAAATCCGTTCTGTGTTTAAGGCAAAAGGTATGAGCGGCAAGCACCTGACCGGCACTGTGATTTACGGCTACTTATGGGACGAAAAACGGGAGCATTGGCTGGTAGATGAGGAAGCCGCCGAAGTGGTACGCCGTATCTTCTCCCTCACGCTGGAGGGATATGGGCCTTATCAGATTGCCTGCAAATTATCCGCAGATCGGATTGAAATTCCCGTCGTACACCTTGCCCGCTTCAACGAGGGTGTGAACCGTTCAAAGCCGGTCAAAGACCCCTATGGATGGGGATCATCTACCATCGTGAACATTTTGAAAAAACGAGAGTATTTGGGGCACACCATCAATTTCAAGACCCGCAAGCACTTTAAGGACAAGAAAAGCCACTATGTTTCTGAGGACGAGTGGACGATCTTTGAGAATACCCATGAAGCCATTATCGACCAGCAGACCTTTGATCTGGTGCAGAAAATCCGCAGCAATGTACGGCGTTATCCAAACGGCTGGGGCGAAGCAGCTCCCCTCACAGGCTTACTCTATTGTGCCGATTGTGGCGGCAAGATGTATGTCCACCGCACCAACAATGGCAAGCGGATTTCTCAATATACCTGTTCCAATTATACCAAAGTTCCGTGTGGGACACTATGCCTTACACAACACCGTATCAATGAGAGTGCTGTTCTGACATTGGTTTCCGACACACTCCGGGCTATCGCTGAATATTCGAGAAATGACCGGACGGAATTTATTCACACTGTTCAGGAGACGCAGGTTGCTCAACAGAGTGCCGATATATCGAAAAAGCGCAGGCATCTGGCTACTGCCCAAAAGAGAGCCGGAGAACTGGAAAAACTGATTTGCAAAATCTATGAGGATAACGCCCTCGGCAAGCTGCCGGATACACGATATAAGGCGCTTGATGCACAGTATGCCAAAGAGCAGGACGCACTTGAGATTGAAATTGCGGAGTTGGAAAAGGCTGTTACCGGCTATGAGCAGAGCCAGAAATCAGCAGAGAAATTTATAGCCCTGATTGATAAGTACGAGAATTTTGACACGCTGACAAATACCATGCTCAACGAGTTTGTAGAGAAAATCCTTGTCCATGAACGCTCCCGAAAAGGCAGTCAGGATACCACGCAGGAAATTGAAATCTACTTTAATTTTTTAGGACGCTATATTCCACCATCCTTACAGCCGGTTCCTTTAACCCCAGAGGAACAGGAAGAATTGCGGAAAAGAGAAGAACGCAAGGACAGGCTCCATCAGAACTATTTGAAGCGGAAAGCCAGCGGCGCACAGAAACGGTATGAGGACAAAATCAAGGCGAAGAAAAAAGCGGAAATGGACGCTAAGAAAGCCCTGATCCGGGCTGAGGATATGAAAAAAGGTGTTTTTTCTACTATCGGGCAGCTACCAAAAGAAGAACCGCGCAAAGGCAGCATAGCAGCCAGCGCAGCAGTCTAATCATCACGGAGCAAAGGAGCATGAATATGAGTAAGTTGACTTACATTCGTTGTGGAGATTATGATATACCCAACCTAAAACTTTCTGAACAGCCGGAAACTTCTATCGGCAAGTACGGCAGGATGCGAAAGTCCTACCTGAAGGAACACCGTCCTATTCTCTACAACCAACTGCTGATGAGCGAGAAACTGTATCCGCACCTGTTAGAGATTGATTGGACAGCGCAGGAGCGCGTGGACACCATGTTGCCTCACATGATGGAGGCTGCGGGTGTCACTGAGGAACTGAAAGCCTGTGATCCTATGCGCTGGGTAGGACTGATGAACACATTAACGGCACAGATTGAGGAAATTTTAATCAGGGAACTGATTTGCAGTTGAATGGGAGGTGTGGGAAATGCTGACCTTTGAAAAGGTTCTGGAAGTGTTTCAGGCATATCTGGATGATGATCCTCTGTATGAGGTGGTGCAGACCAGCCACGGTTATACATTGATGGCATGGGAACCTCACCGGAATGACTGGTACAGCGCCGAAATACAGAAAACTCCGGAGGATTTGCGAAACGCCTTGCTGGATACATACGCCAACTTTCTGGAAGATAAGATTACCGGAAATGACCGCGATCTGACTGTGACAGAAACCGGAGAAATCCAGCAGAGGTGCCGGGAACTTTGGGAAAAGTGCCGGGAAACTTGATATAGAAACGCCAGAAGGAGGCCGCGATTATGCGTCCTCCTTCTGCTTCGCAGTCTGTTCCATTTTGAGCGCCCCGTCTATGGCACCTTCGATAATCGGCAGGTATTCTTCAGGGCAAAGCTTCAGCTTGTGGCTGACTCGTTGCCGCTGTTCGCTTTCTTCCCGCATGATCTCCGGGTTAAAATACCGTTCCACGGGAAGTCCGCAGACCTTAATCAACTGGATCATCACAGGCAGGCTCGGAATCGCACCTTGATTCTCAATGTTGGCAAGATACCGCCATTCAATCCCAACCATTTCTGCCAATGTTTTTCGTGCCAGACGCTTTGCCTCTCGTGCGGCTTTGACATCTGCGCCGAAGGTTTCAAAACCGGGACAATCTTCAACTTTCGCCATATAACATCACCCGGTTACATTGTATAATTCATACTTTGCCTGTGGAATGTTGCTATATGTATGTTGGTTGAAGTTTATAATTCACATTCCGTTTCTTGCATTGTTCGAGAAAGAGAACTATAATGTACTCTGTGGAGGTGCGAAATGGACTATATGACATTGAAAGAGGCCGCCGAGAAATGGGGCGTGACACCTCGTAGGGTAAATTATTATTGTGCCGGTGGGCGTATCCCCGGCGCTGTGAAAATGGCCGGTGTTTGGCTGCTCCCTAAAACTGCGGAGAAGCCGCTTGATGGCCGGACAAAACAAGGAAAGGAACTACGCCATGAATAAAATTTTGATTATAGATGATGACAGAGAACTGTGCGCTTTGATTAAACGCAGCGTACAATCGGAACATATAGAAGCCGATTTTTGTAATACCGGAAAAGAGGGCTTGCAGAAATTAAAAGAGCAGGAGTATCAGCTTGTGGTGCTGGATGTGATGATGCCCGGTATGGATGGCTTTGAAACGCTGGAAGAAATCCGCAAAGAGAACAGCCTGCCGATTTTGATGTTTACATCCAAAAATGACAGCATTTCTAAAGTGCGGGGCTTACGGGCCGGGGCGGACGATTATCTGACAAAACCGTTTGATATGGACGAACTGATTGCCCGTATTGCGTCCCTCATTCGCCGCTACACCCGCTTTAATCATCAAGCCGGAGCTGTGCAAAAACTGGATTTTGATGGATTGCAAATTGACCTTGAAAATCGTTCTGTTACGACGGAAAATGGCACTTTTGAACTTCCACCAAAGGAATTTGATCTGCTCCTGTACTGCGCAAAGCATCAAGGAAAAATTTTAACAAAACAGCAGATTTATGAGGAAGTTTGGGGCGAAGAATATTTCTATGATGACAGTAACATTATGGCGATTATCAGCCGGCTTCGTAAAAAATTAGAAGTCAATCCTTCAAGCCCAAAGTATATCCAAACGGTCAAAGGGATTGGCTACCGCTTTAATAAGGAGGTATAGCCAATATGGAAATCATCGTTTTCTTGTCCATTGTGATTGCTGTTGTGGCTGTGCTGACTTCCATCGTTCTCGTTCGGCGCGTAAAAAAACAAATCGCAGAAATGACCGATGTGCTGGTTGATGTGAAAAACGGAAATGGCAACCGGCGTATTCTGTCTGCAACAAATGAATTGACAGCACCTCTTGCCTATGAAATCAATGAGATTGTTGTGTCCTATGAAAGCAGACTTTCAACTGTACGGCAGACAGAAGAAACCAACCGCCAGCTTATGACGAGCCTTTCCCATGATGTTCGGACACCCCTTACCACTCTGATTGGGTATCTTGACGCTGCACACAAAGGACTGGTCACAGGAAAAGACCGGGATGATTATATTGAAACCGCCCGACGGAAAGCCCATGATCTGAAAGAATATATTGATGTGCTCTTTGACTGGTTCAAGTTAAATTCCAATGAGTTTGCTTTGGAAATCCAGAGCGTTGAGGCCGCAGAGCTGACAAGAAATATCCTGATTGACTGGATACCGATTTTTGAGGATAAACAGGTTGATTATGACATTGATATTCCCGAACAGCCTGTCCGGGTAAGATTGGATATGGACAGCTATATGAGGATCGTCAACAATCTCATTCAAAATGTAATCGCTCACAGCCATGCAGACAAAATCAAAATTGTCCTGTCAAAGAAGGAAAATAACATGGAGCTGCTGCTGGCGGATAATGGAGTAGGAATTGAGAAAGACGATTTGAAACACATATTTGAACGGCTTTATAAGTGTGATAAAGGACGCTCCGAAAAAGGAAGCGGACTTGGTCTTTCTATTGTCCATCAGCTTGTAGAAAAGATGGGTGGAAGCATAACAGTTGAAAGCTTTCCGGGAGAAGGAACTGAATTTATGTTGCTTTTTCCTTTGGAGATTTAAGCGGGTTCCCGTCTTTATGGCGGGAACCTTTGTCATTTTTGCCGGATTTCAAATTGCAAGGTTAATGCAAGGTTGCGGCAAGGTTAATGCAAG
The DNA here is from genome assembly GCF_025567165.1 of Laedolimicola ammoniilytica. NCBI lineage: Bacteria > Bacillati > Bacillota > Clostridia > Lachnospirales > Lachnospiraceae > Laedolimicola > Laedolimicola ammoniilytica. Next base: position 52,209 of record NZ_JAOQKC010000002.1, on the reverse strand, counting down.
GTTGGCGTGATAGAATACCTTACAGAACAGGAGGTTTTGAATATGGATACAAATTACATCATTGAAACAAAAAATCTGACGAAGCAATATGGCTCACAAAAGAGTGTGGCTGACTTAAATATCCATGTGAAGCGTGGGAGAATTTATGGTCTGCTGGGCAGAAACGGAGCCGGAAAAACCACTACCATGAAAATGCTGTTGGGCTTAACGAAGCCGACTTCCGGGGAGGTCAAAATCTGGGGGAAACCCTTGCAGGGGAATGAAAAGAAATTGCTGCCCCGTATTGGTAGCTTGATT
>NZ_JAOQKC010000002.1:0-51662 GCF_025567165.1 Laedolimicola ammoniilytica | reverse complement strand
ATCCTATCGGTATTGCAGAAGTACGCTCCTTTATTCGGGAGCTTTGCGACGCAAGAGGAAAAACCATTTTGATTTCCAGTCACATTCTTTCGGAGATTTCCTTGCTGGCTGACGATATTGGAATTATCGACCACGGCGCATTGCTGGAAGAAGAAAGCCTTGCTGAACTGGAGCAAAAAAGCAGTAAGCATATCCGGTTTACACTCTCTGATACTGCACAGGCGGCAAGAATTTTGGAACGCAATTTCCATGAAAACCATTTTTCCATACAGGACGACCACAATCTGCGCCTGCACAACCTTGATCTGCCTGTGGGGAAAATTGTAACTGCCTTTGTAGAAAATGGATTGGAGGTATCGGAGGCGCATACTTGTGAAGAAAGTCTTGAAGATTACTTCAAGCGTGTGACAGGGGGCGAAGGAATTGCTTAAACTAATCAAATGCGAATTTTTGAAATTAAAACGGAAGCCCTTGGTATTTATTTCTCTGCTGCTTTCTGTTTTCATGCCATTGGCTTATGCTTTCTTTCTGGCAGATGTAAACACTGATGTGGATGCTGTAAATGGAGTGATGTCCAGCCTGTTCCAGCTCAGTGCTTATTTGCTTTTGATGCCGCTCCTTGTGATACTGGCTTCCAATCTGCTGTTTGAGGAGCTGGACAATGACACACTAAAAAACCTTGTTACCATACCGATAAACAGAACCAAGTTGGTGCTGTCCAAGATGCTGGTTTTGCTATTGTTTGCCGTTGGCTTTATGGCAGTTGGAGGATTGGTAAATCTTGCGGTTTTGCTGTTTCAGGGCTGGGAGCCGGTTGGGTTTTGGACCTTGTTTGGCGTTGGGATAGAAGAAGGGCTGATTATGTGGGTAGGCGCACTTCCATGTATCCTGCTCGTTGTTCTTCTTAATAAAAACTATATCGTGTCGGTCGTGATTACCTTTTTCTATACGACTGCAAATTATATCCTTTCGATGAGCGATGCGTTCCTCACACAGCCTTTTGGTTTGAATATCGGAACCCTGTTTCCGGGACCGCTGGCTTTCCGCTGGACCTTCCAATTTTATGACCAAAGCCAGACCAGTGCGGAATTGGCAGACTTGTTGGAACGGATCAGTCCGTATTTTCTGAATGGTGTTCAGGTGTTCGGTGTGATTGTTGGGGAAGCCGTTGTATTTCTTGCGCTGATTGCGTTGGTTTACCGGCGCCAGGAAATCTAAGGGGGTGTAATTATGTGGAATTTATTAAAAGCAGAATTGCTCAAGCTACGCCGGTGCCAAATACTTTGGGTGGGGCTGGTGGCGCTTGCACTCTGTCCGTTGGTGCAATATGGGAGCCAGCTGATTGTGGAGGCGGAGTACCGAAATCCAAACTATGATTTTTCCACTCTGTTTGAGAATGTTGTCTGGGGCAATACGCAGATGTTTTTTCCGATTTCACTGGTGATGATTGGCAGCTGGCTGATTGACAGAGAATCCACCCATGATACGCTGAAAAACATCATGACAATTCCTGTTTCCATGCCGAAAATGCTGGGAGCTAAGCTCTTTTGGGTCGGGATTTTTGCAGTCCTGCTGGGAATATACAGCGTTGGCGTTACCTTGATTACTGGATTGACGGTTGGATTATCGGGACTGACAGTGGAAGTGTTTTTTCATGGAGGTACACAGATCGTGTTGGCAGCTCTGACGACCTATTTGGTCTGTATGCCGCTGATCTTGATTTTTGGGCAGATCCGAGGGGCATATCTGGGAGGTTCCATTCTGGCGTTTTTCCTTGGATATAGCATGCTGTTCTTCAAAGGCGGTATCCTTGCCAGCATCTATCCGTTTTCTGCTGCGCTGATTTTAGTGGGCTTTGACATGAGTGGATATGCCGGAACAACCACAGCCCCGAATCCTTTGCTGGCAGTCATTGGGGTTGGCATCATGGTTCTCTGGGCGGTGCTGTTGTTACTGATGTCCAGTAACAAAAAAGAAATAAAATCCCGTAAACAGGCAAATTCCAAGGGAAAAGGAAAGCGTGCTGTACGCAGGAAAGGAAGGTGATACCTGTGAAGAAAATAGTTCTATCATTATGCTTGATACTGTTGGGCGCTTCTGTGCTTTCCGGTTGTACAAAAGATGAAGTTCTCGATCAGTATAACAATATTGTTCAGTCTGCTGGTTCCATAGCACTTACCGGAAATTCATCCTTACAAGGTACGAAAGAAAAAGGAATTGATGATTATACAGGAAGCTATACAGCCAACTATGAGGATTTTTCAGATACAGAGTATTTGTTCGGCGGAACTTCCATAAAGCGTGAAGCGGGTAAGGATCTGTCTATTGACTGCGCGCTGGAGGTTACGGATGGAACTGCAAAAGTATTTTGGATTTCTGGAGCTGATGAAGAAGTCACTTTGCTTGAAACAACCGGAACATATAGTGATACAATTACACTCCCTGAAGGTGGAAACTATATCGGCATTGAATGTGAAAATTTCACTGGAAGCATTGAATTGAATATGGAGTAACATTCTGCCGGACGACGGCAAAAGAAAAAAAGCCGTCGTAAAGCAGACACATTTCCACGCGCCTATGAAGCGGTGGCTTTGATTTCAGAGCCGCCGTTTCTTTTCGTTTATCCTAAACCAACGACGACCTAACACCGTGTAAATCCACGGCGGCATATAGGAGGATTGCCGCCGTGTCTATGTTTGCCTTTTTTCACAGTACCCATGACCTGCACCAGCTAAAAAAAGCCTGTTTCCAGCAGCGGAGCAATGCGGCCAGCAGTATGCACTATACCATGTAACTAAACAGCCAAATATACTCTATTACGCTCGTATGGCTTTATGCCGTCCGGGCGCTTTTTTGTCCCTATGGAGCCGGAACATCGGGTCAGCATGGCCCGAACTTTATCCCCGGTGCCGCGCCCCACCACCCCATTCAGATTTTCCCAAAAAAGTCTGAATGGAGGAAGGACAGATGGAAGTTACCATCAATTATAACGGACAAGCTGTGGCCGTGGAGGTCACGCTGGAAGTCTATGAATTTCTTGATCGGGCAGATCACAAAACGGAGAACCTGTTCCATGAACAGCGGCGGCATTGGGATGGCCGGGAGTTTGACGAGTACATCATTACCACCGAGGGTGTAGGAGCCTACGGCGAAACGCCGGAAGAATACCTTTGCCGCATGGAAACGCTACATGAGCTGATGGCAGTTCTGGACACCTGTACCGAGGCCCAGCGCCGCCGGTTCCTGCTCTATGCGCTTGACGGGCTGAGCCTTGCAGAGATCGGTGTGCTGTGCGGCTGCTCCAAAGTGGCTGTGTATCAAAGTGTGGAGGCGGTCAGAAAAAAATTTATAAATTTCTTTGAAAACAGGCTTAACGAATGACCTGTTTTCTGGCTACCAAGTGAAAGGGATCATTTCCCTTATCTCAGCGAGGGGCGGACAGCGGACGAGCTGCCCGCCTCTCCGATTTTCAGGAGGTAAGCCTATGAAAACAATCAATCTGCGGTGGATGTATCCCCACTACCGGCATGACGAGTTTGTGGATGTTACGGACGAGGTATGGGCAGCGATGTATCAGGCCCAGCGGGAGATGGAGAACTATGAGCGTCGGAAAGTCTACCACCGCGCCTACTACTCTCTGGACGCATACAGCTGGCTGGAAAATTACGCACTGGAACACAGCAGATCGCCGGAAGATATTTTGCTGGAACGAGAAGAAATGACCACCCGCCTGCACCTGATAGCAGCTCTGCCGGTGGCTCTGGCTCATGCCACTCCGACACAGGCCCGCCGTGTTCACGCCTACTACATTGGAGGTATCAAGCAGCCGGAAATCTCCCGGAGAGAGGGCGTCCACAGCAGCAAGGTCAGCGTTTCCATCCGTCGGGGGCTGCGGAATATGCGCCGTTGCTATGATGGCCTTTTCCAAACAGAGTGAGGGCGTGCCTATGCAGACCATCAATCTCAAACAATATTATCCATTTTGCAAAGAGGACATTTTTGTGGAGGTGTCCGATGAAATCGTCGAAGCGTTTCTTCTGGATAAGAGAGCCGAGGCCGCCAGGGAACGCAAGATGTTCCGCTATAAGGCGTTTTACTCCCTCGATTGTAACGACGGAATCGAAAATGCTGCAATCGGCTGGGCGCAGCCATTGCCAGAGGATTATCTGATAGAAAAAGAGGAATTAGCCGAATACGAAGAACTGATACGGCGATTGTACGAAGCCATTTCTTCCCTGCCACCTATGCAGGCCCGCCGTGTCCATGCCCGCTATATGCTGGGCATGAAAGTGAAAGATATTGCCGCAATGGAAGGTATCACACCATCGCAGGCGGGAAAATCCATCCACGCTGCACTGCGGAGGTTGCGCCGGTACTTTGTGCGTCAGAAATGGACGGTCAATCTATGAGCGTTTCCAAAGAAAAGAGGTGCATGATATGAACGAAAAAATTACAGCCCACCCCCAAAAAGAAGAACGGGAGAAAGTCCTGAAGGAAATCCAGCAGCTTGAAAACCGAAAGAAGATTTTGGAGAACAAGCAGCGGAACGAAGAACGCAGGGTTCGCACCCGCCGCCTGATTGAGCGCGGAGCCATTTTGGAGGGGATTTTTCCGCTGGCTCCCAACCTTTCCGGAACAGAGGTCAAAGCATTTTTGATTACCCTGTCCCATCTTCCGGGGGCTGCGGAATTGACTGCAAACCTGTCAAAATCCGGGGATACGCCATAAGTCCCTTGTTTACAAGGGCGCACTTATACACCGTTGCCGGTGCTGTGCGCCCTGCCGGGGGCGTTGCGTACTTCGTCCGCGATGGGAAGCTACGCTCCCCAAACCCCTTGTGCGCTCTGCGCAGCCGGACACCCGCTTTGCGTTTGTCAGGCTCCACAGAGCCTGTTATCCCCTCACTGAAAGGAGGTGTTCCCCATAGATTTCTGTCATATCCCCGTCAGTATTATCAAGCGCAGCGCAGGCCGTTCTGCCGTTGCCGCAGCTGCTTACCGCAGCGGAACCAAGCTGACAAATGAATGGGACGGAATGACCCACGACTACACCCGGAAAGGCGGCATTGTCCATGCGGAGATCATGCTGCCTGCCCACGCCCCGCCGGAATTTGCAGACCGTTCTATCCTCTGGAACAGCGTGGAGCAAATCGAGAAAGCAAGAGACAGCCAGCTTGCCCGCGAGATTGAGGCAGCTTTACCCCGTGAACTGTCCGGCGAACAACAGCTTGCCCTTGTGCGTGCCTATGTGAAGGACAACTTTGTAGACAAAGGAATGTGCGCCGACTTTGCTATCCATGACAAGGGAACCGGCAACCCTCATGTCCATATCATGCTGACGCTCCGGCCGTTGAAAGAAAATGGACAGTGGGGCGCAAAGTGCCGCAAGGCATACGATCTGGACGAGAATGGACAGCGTATCCCGGATGGGAAAGGCGGCTGGAAAAATCATCGGGAGGATACGACCGACTGGAACGATAAAGGAAATGTGGAGATTTGGCGGGCAGCGTGGGCAGCCTACACCAACCGGGCACTGGAATCTGCCGGTAGACCGGAGCGTATTGACCACCGCAGCTACAAGCGGCAGGGCATTGATAAAATTCCCTCTGTCCATCTGGGGCCAGCTGCCAGCCAAATGGAAAAGCGCGGTATCCGCACCGACAAGGGGGAAGTAAACCGACAGATCGTCGCCGACAACAAGCTGCTGAAAGAAATCAAAGCTCGCATTACCCGTCTTTATCGCTGGTCGAAAGCGGAAGCGGAAAAACCACAAACGCAGCAAAGCAGCTTGACCGCCTTGTGGGAAGCCCAACAGCAGTTGAACGCTCCCCGCACCCGCACCGGCAAAATCCGGGCTTTGCAGGAAAGCGCTGCACTATTCAGCTTTTTGCAGGTAAACGGCATCCAGTCTATGCAGCAGCTTCATGAAAAAATCGCTGATATGAACAGCTGTTACTATGACCTGCGGGGAAAGATCGTCAAGGCTGAGCGCCGGATCGCCATTCTTACCGAACGCGGGGAGATGTGGGAACAGTACAACCAGTACAAGTCCATCCACAAGCAGCTTGCCAAAGTAAAACCGGAAAAACGGGAACAGTTTGAGCAGCGCCACAGCCGGGAACTGATCCTGTATGATGCAGCAGCCCGGTATCTGAAAGAACTGAAAGACAGCGGCGAGGGGATCACCCCGAAGGCATGGCAGCGGGAAATCGACCAGCTGGCCGCCGGAAAGCAGACGGACACGCTTGCCATGAAATCCATGCGGGAGGAGTTGAAAGCAGTGGAACGGCTCCGCAAAACCGCCGAGCAGCTGTCCCGACAGGAAAGGGACAAGTCTCACGACCGTGGGCCGGAGCGGTAAAGGCTACCGCGTTTTGGCGTACCCCTGTCAAGTGCGTCGCGTTTCACGACATACTTTTGCATACAGAAAAACCGCCGTACAGGTTTCCCCATACGGCGGCAGACTGTTTATTTGCCGAACAAGTCGCTGTGTGTGCCGGTGCGGGCCAGCGTCAGCACCAGAACATCATCCTCTATGCGATAGACAAGCAGCCAGTCCGGGAGAATATGACATTCCCGATGACCTGCCCAATCGCCGGACAGGTCATGGTCACGGTTCTTATCCGGCAGCGGTTCGCCCATTGCCAGCAATGCTACGACCTGCTCCAGCAGCTCAATCTTCAAGCCACGCTTGATGGCTCGTTTGTAGTCCTTTTTGAAACTGGTCGTGTACTTGACGGTATATTTGGTTTCTTTCATCTTTTCAGGTCAGCAAATAACTCGTCAAGGTCATTGTAGCCCTTTACAGACGGGTCTTTTGCAATCCTTTCCGCTTCCAGCATGGCAGCAACCGTTTCTTTGTTCGGCTGTTCCAGCCTTACTTCAAAGGGAATGCCGCCTTCACGAAGCGACTGGCGCACAAAGATGTTAAACGCCGTAGTCAGGTTCATGCCAAGTTCAGTAAACAGTGCGTCCGCCTGCGCTTTCAAATCTGCGTCCATGCGGATACTGATGTTTGTGGTATTTCCAGCCATACGATCAACCCCTTTCTGCTGGCAATTATAGTATATGCCATTTGCACGAAGAAAACAATACTTTGCACGAATATTTAACAATAAATTCATTCAAGGAGGTTACCTGCTTTATGAAAGAAATCATTTATGAAGAACAACAAGACTGAACCTATCCCTGTCATGGATTACCGCCAGTACCGCAGAGCGCGGAAACTGGTGCATGAGTGCTGCAACTACATTGCCGGAAACTGTATCGCCCTGGACGATGGGGAGGAATGTATCTGTGTCCAGTCCATTTCCTACTCCCTGTTGTGCAGGTGGTTTCGGGCGGCGGTATTGCCGCAGGATAAGGAACTGGAAACGGCGCTGTTCCACCGGCTGAATGCTAAGAAATGCGCCGTATGCGGGGCGCTGTTTACCCCCGGTTCTAACCGGGCTAAATACTGCCCGGAATGTGCCGCACGCATGAAGCGGATTAACGCCGCAAAGCGCAAGCGGAAACAACGGGAGAAATGTCACGCTTTAGGGGCTGAAAAACCCTTGTAAATCAAGGCTTTTTTTGAGGGTGTCAAAGGCAGTCTGATAGATTTATCCTCTGACCCCTAAAATAGCCTTAAAATGCGTACAGAATCCCAAAAGAACCCCTAAGGAGGAACCCTATGTCAGACAATCGAAAATATTATTACCTGAAACTCAAAGAAAACTATTTTGATGATGATTCCATCGTGCTGCTGGAAAGTATGCAGGACGGTGTGCTGTATTCCAACATTCTGCTCAAGCTGTACCTGAAATCGCTGAAACATGGCGGGCGGCTCCAGCTTGACGAGGACATCCCTTACACAGCGCAGATGATCGCTACCATTACCCGCCAGCAGATCGGCACTGTGGAGAGAGCCTTGCAGATCTTTTTGAAGCTGGGTCTTGTGGAAGTGCTGGACAGCGGCACATTCTACATGAGCAACATCGAACTTTTAATAGGCCAGTCCTCTACCGAGGCCGAGCGAAAGCGGGCTGCAAGGCTTCAAAATAAGGCTCTTTCTGCGCTCCGGACAAGTGGCGGACATTTGTCCGACATTCGTCCACCAGAGATAGAGATAGAGTTAGAGAAAGAGATAGAGATAAAGAGAGAGATAGAGAAGGTACGCCCTGAAACGGGGCACCCTTCCCACACCTATGGCCGTTACCAGAATGTTTTCCTGACGGATGAAGAACTGGCAGACTTGCAGGTCAGCTTTCCTGCTGTATGGGAACAGTACATCGAAAAGCTGTCCGAGTACATGGCTTCTACTGGCAAGCGTTATCAGAGCCATGCAGCGACCATCCGGCGTTGGGCCGGTGAGGACGCTAAAAAAACGGTCACACCCTCACGCAACCGGGATTACAGCGTAAAGGAGGATGAAACTGTATGATTGAGATTACCGCAGAAATCCGGGCATTCATCGACAAGGCAGCTGCCGGTGTGGAATTGGCTGAGGACGAGTATATAGACCCGTCAGACGGGCTCATTCACTGTAAGAAATGCGGCGGCCAGAGGCAGACCGTTGTGCCATGCTTCGGGAAATCCGGCTACTTTATGCCGCACTGCATCTGCCAGTGCCAGCGGGAGGCTGAGGAGCAGCGCAAGGCTGCTGAAGAACGGCAGCGCCGCATGGAGCGTATCAAACGCCGAAAGGCACAGGGCCTGCAAGACCGTTATCTGTACGACTACACATTTTCCAATGATAACAGGCAAAACCCATTGATGGACAAGGCTCATGCCTATGTGGAGAACTGGAAAGAGGCATATAAGAGCAATATCGGGCTTTTACTGTTTGGAGATGTGGGAACCGGCAAGTCTTTTTTCGCCGGATGTATTGCCAACGCTCTACTTGACCAGGATGTGCCGGTGCTGATGACGAACTTCCCCACCATTCTGAACCGCCTGACAGGGATGTTCTCTGAGGACAGGTCAGAGTTTATTGCCAGCTTTGACGAATATGACCTGCTTATCATTGACGATCTGGGTGTAGAGCGCAGTACCGAATATGCTATGGAGCAGATGTTTTTCGTCATCGACAGCCGCTATCGCAGCCGAAGACCCATGATTATCACAACAAACTTGAAACTGTCCGAGCTGAAAAATCCGCCTGATCTGGCCCACGCCCGTATCTATGACCGTATTTTGGAACGGTGTGCGCCGATCCTCTTTGACGGGAAGAATTTCCGGGAAGAAAATGCCGGTGTCACCCGACAGGCAGCAAAAGACATTGTAAACAGTAAGCACGATTGATTTTTTACCGGGCGGCACAGACCCGTTCGGAGAAAGGAGCGCTATGAACAAAGAACCCCGTACTATGCAGATGGCAGACGCCGCTGCTGCGGCCAGAGCGCCGGAAAACACGCCAGCGATGGTAAAGAAAATCGGCAAGACGACCTACAAGGTTCATGTCCATTTCAGCAATACCAGCACAGAAACCATGAGCGATAAAATCAAGCGTATGCTCAAAAATGAAATTCAGCAGATGTGACAGACTGATAAACTAAGCCGCCTTGTGCTAAACTGATGATGGTACGCACCAAAATTTTTGTCAAGGAGGACATGAAAATGCTTTACACAGAAAAAGAGAAACATGAAATTGAGCGAGTAAAGGAAGTCTTTGCGGAACATCTGCGGCAAAGCCCTGATTTTGAATTGCTCTGGTCGGACAAGGTGGGCTATGTCTGGCTGACGATTGGCGTAAATCCAGTCTATGTGGATACCGGTATCAGGATAGAATCTGCCGCCGATCTCTGCGGCAAGTGTTTGGATGATGTTGCTACGGATGTTTTATATATGACTGGCAACGATCATGCACTGGAAGCAGCCGACCCGCTGGAGTTAGCCGAAATCAAGCGGCTCTGGGAGCCATATATCAACCAGCTGCCAGACTATGCGTATCTCTGCAAAGACCTGCTGAACGGAAAAATGTAATCTATCAAACGAGGTGTCAGGAGCCATACAGTGCTTCTGGCACCTTTTTTGTAGATTTTTTGTGAATTTGATTAAAAAGTCCTTGACAATTTGTCTCTGGGAAAAATGCGAAGAACTTAGTATTTTTGATTTTATGTAGAAGGAGAATCACGAATGAGAGAAAAACCATATACCGTAAAAGAATTTTTTGAGAAGGTAAAAGAAAAAATTTGCAATGAAGGAAACTGGCCAGATGGTATTGATTATGCATTACCAGAGAACAAAGAACTGGAAATACGGTCATCTGAATTTAGTGTCGTTTCTCAAGTGGCTTATGGAGGTAGTGAAGGGATTTATCTGGATATCTATTTGGATGGATCCATAGATGAAAAACAGGAAAAATATAGTCGGATGAGAATTGCAGTCATAAAAACATTAAACGAATCAAGAGAGGCCATGCGAATCATGGCAAAACTTGGGGCAGACTGGGTAGTAGATGTGACAGCGATTGTAAATGAGAATATGGAAGATTTTACCTGGGATGGCTTTAAAGTGCAGGTCTATAATTCTGAGGGACGCAAATGCCTAGGATATTATTGTATGGACAAAGAACAGGCCAGAAAATTTTATGAAAAGTATTCGGTAACATATAAAAGAGTTACTTTATGCGATATGGAGTCCAGAAAAGTTATCTGTGATTCAGCAGCGAAAAAATGAAACTAATATGTAGCTACCGTAAACTTGACATAAATTACAAAATTTGCTATTCTTGCATCATAGACTTAGTAAACAGCGATTGAAGTATTAGGCTTCATGGAATAACGAAATAATTTTAAGGCGTATTTTACCTATTTGTAGGAAAATACGCCTTTTTTGTTACTCTTTTTACTGAGTTTTGAATAAGCGGGAAAGGAGAAAAGCAGAAAATTAAGGCGTTACACACAACAAAATTAAGAATGGAGGTAGAACATTGAAAAAGATGTGGGCCAGAGTTGGAATATCATTTGATGTTCCGGAGGAAAAATTTCAAAAAATCCTGAAAGAAAGGAAAAACGGAAAGGCAATAGGGGTGATACTGTCAACTTGCAGACAGCAGTTCGATGGTGAAAGTTATTTGCCTGCAGATACAGAAGATAATCCGGATGAAATTGACTTGGAATATTTGCCACCCAAAGAATCGGATCCGTATAAAGCCAGACTTATACAGGAACATATGGAGAAGATGGAACGTGATAGACATTATCGTGTCCAACTTCGGGGAACTGCAGAAGGAAGCGTAATCAATGTTTCAAGGCAGGCATTACAACTATTGCTGGATTATTATTCGTAAAATGTTTGGCGTGAAGCCTGACAGGAGGATGAGAGATGCAAGGTAAAAAGACGGTACAGGAACTGGCAGGTGAATTGAATCAACTTCTGGCACGGTTTAAGCGTAACATAGATGCAGTTGGAAGCAGAGAACTTTTGAAAGAAAATTATGCTGCAGCTTATAAAAAAGCTGTAGAAGTATTGAGAGTAACTGCCAACAGCTATGTAGTCGCACTGCTGGAATCTCATGTATGGCCTATTCATCCAGATTTTGAAAAAGAAGAGATGGAGATTATAAAAAATGTAATCGAATCTTCGGGAATGGTAAAAAAAATGAGCAAACGGATGATGCAGCAATTCAGTGTGGAAGGACTTCCAGAAATGGCAGATGAATTGTATTGGCTCTGCAGGAAAGAAATAGAGCCGTATACGGCACTGAAAACAGGTTTCATCATAGACTTTTCAGATCCATCAAGCGAGTGGCTGGAGTACAATTTGCTTACGCGAGAGGTTAAAAAGGATGGCAGGTGGATTCCGATCAATGTAAATTGGGATCATACATCATTTGTGCTGTTTGAAAAACAAAAAAATTCACATTTATAGGAGAAGGATGAGTATGAAACAAATATTATTTCAGGATAAAGAATCAGGATTAAACCATGTGGGAATTTTAATGGATGATGGAGATGTCATTTGTGGCTGCTGTGGAGGCTTGGTACCGGCAGATGAAGTGAATGAGATGGTTACAATCATCGAAATTTATGATAAATGGATTTCACTTGATCTACTTATGGACAAGATGAAACAAAGCGATGGAAAGCCGAGAAAGATTATCAATGGTTGCATGAATCTTGAACGAGGAAAAGGAGCTAATATTCTCATGGGAGATCGGTGGTTTCATACCTCATATGTGCAGGATTTCTATATCGTAGGTGGAAAAGTTTACATAGAAACTGAAAACACAATTTATTGCACAAAATAAATCTGATGGATCCGGGAGCATATGTCTTCCGGATCTATTGTTTAGAGAGAGGAAAAATTGATGGATAAGATAATAGAGATTATGCGTAAAAAAATTAAAAAAGGAATGATTCTTGAGCTTACAAGTAAAATAGAGGATCCGTATTCTCCGAAAGAAAAAGGAAGCCGTTTTATGGCAGAGTATATTGATGATGCCGGTCAAATTCATGGGAAATGGTCAGATGGCGGTTCCATAGCTCTAATCTGCGGGAAAGATGATTTTGAAATAGTTGAAATGAATGAAATTAGTTCCTTATATGAGAAATTGATTAAGGCAGGTGAGGATCCGGAGCATAATGAAACATTTCTGGAACAACTGTGGGAAAGCATGGAGGATATTCCGATGGATCCTAAATCGGAAAAACTTGAGCAAGGTTTTTGGATGTTTCCGTCAGGTACACCGAAGATGAAAATATGGAGTTGGTTCGATGAGCGATATCCATATGGTGTGATTAAACTGCTTAATATAGTGGAAATGAAAAAAGAAGCGACACCGTTTATCTCGGATAGTAATATACTTCCTGCTGGATGGAAATGGAGACATTATTGTGACGGAAGCGGGAGCTTGTGTACTCCGGATGGAAATACCTATTTGTCATATGATCTCGAAACAAGAGAATATATGTTTGCAAACATGGCATGGGAGTTTTTCCCAGATTATCCGGAACACATGTCACGGGATGAGTTTGTTGAATTTGCAGAAAAACTTATAAAGAAAAAATTAGAAGGAGAGAATAGGCGATGAAAAGAATTGTGGAAAAGCAGTGTCCAATATGCGGAAAGGTTACCTACATGGTGATTGATGCGGAAAATTATGATCAGGTGATGGAGTACATGGTTGCGCTGTATTTTAATACAAAACGTAAAATGGTCCAGAAGGCACTTCCATTTTTAGATAAATTTGGGCGTGAATTTATAAAAAGTGGTTATTGCCCGGAATGCCAAGAGGATTTATGTAATTCTGTACTGGAGGACAAGAGCAGCTATTTTTCTTGTTCAGATATTGATAATGAAGTATTGGATGAATTCTTTGAGGTTGTTTATAAAATTGGTGCCGTCAATGCACTTTCGTCTGATAAAGCAAATACTTTATCAATGCATCAGAAGCTCTATATTGCCAACGCATTTGAAGTTTGGGAACGGCTGCAGGTGGACGATTCTGGTAAGATCATTCTGGTTTCCGAAGTTTCCGAAGATGAGAAAGGGAAATCTTGACATTTGAAAATATTGGATGTAGAATACAGGCATAGACTTAGCATATCATAGTGGTGAGAACCCAAAACAACGAAATAATAATAAGGACTTATTATGCATTTATTGTATATAAGTCCTTTTTTTGTTGGGAAAAATGCAGGTCTTTTACATAGATGTAACCTGATGACGAAGCCAAAGAAAGGAGGATTACTTACAGTGATAAGTAACCAGATTACGAAATTCCAGAATAACAAAAAATTAGTGGAATTCGTGGACAAAATGAATCCAGCAGCGCCAAGTGCATATGCACACTTGCACGCCGGACAGGAGGAATTAGCAGAGGGAGAGAGAAAAATATATTCCCTGATTGGAGTGGGAATAGCAGATTACTCTCAAGGAACTGGAGAAGGGAAAACACAGTATGCTACATTTAATCTTTCGCCGTGTGATGTAAAACAGATAACTGCCAATATTGCAAGGGAAATAGACAAAGTATTTTTAAGAAGTGCGTTTTCTTATGGATACAAGCAGAATTCATTTCTGATATTCGCAATTTCTGTCTTTTCAGCATGGGTGGAAGAACACATAAAACGACTATTCAATTTCCTGAATATGAATTTTTCTTTTCCCGCACCGGATGGAAGCCAAAAAGAAAATCTGATTTTTGCAGCCAATAAGAGTATTGATCGTAATGCAGGTGGAGCGTTGGCCCAAGATCCCTATTCTAAGAATAAGGAAATCGTGATTTATACGGGGGATAAATTGATAGCAGCCTCGAAAGATCAGAATGGGAAAAGCCCAATGTCCAGGATTGTGATTAAGCGATGCGGAAAAGACAGCGCAGGAAATCCGAGGCGATCACCGTGGCAAATAGCCATAAGCAACGGGACTGCAGTAGCAGTGAAGACAGGAAGCGGAGGATTCAAGGCGAAAGAAGACAGTTACAAAACGGACAAGTTTTTGTTTGTTTGGCTGACTGATGATGAAATTGAAAAGTTGTTTCGGTCCGTATGTGATTATATCCGCGTATTTGAAAATACAATGTGTTATCAAAACATAAAAGCGGGTAGATCAGAGTTGGAAGAGACACGAAAAAAGAAAAGTCAGGAGCGATAGTGAAATGATAGCGGTATATTGTGATGGGAGCTACCATGCAGATACAGGAAAAGCTGGGATTGCGGTAATACTTTATCATAATCAAGCTCCGGTTTATTTATTAACGGATGAGGTGGTTGCAGCAAATCCGACGGATGCAGAAATGGCAGCTCTGGAAAGAGGAAAATCTGTTGTGGAACTGCTATATCCGGAAGAAAGCTATGAACTGTATACGGACTGCAACAATGTGGTTGCGAAAAGCCAGAAAAAGTTGCAATCAATAATAAGGTGGATTCCAAGAGAAAAAAACATGGTTGCAGATGCATTAGCGTGTTGCGCTCACAATTTCAGCGTTGAATATAATGCAGATGCATTGAACTTACTTTTGAAGGAGAAAAAATAATATGAGAATGTATTTAAGAGAATTGGATTATGATAACACTTTGATTATGCTGGCAAAATTTATGGAAATAAGAGAGCAGAAGCCATTTTTCTCAACGGACTCATTGCTGTTATGGTTGAAAAGTAGTCTGGAAGATGGAGAAAAGCTGAATATTAAATCAACAGCAGAGGATGCTGCAGATGGAGTCACTGTGAACGTAAATATCCAGATTATTAAAGGGAATGAAACGGTTCATGAGGCAGAAGGGACAAGCAAGAGTTTTACTGATTCTCTACGGCCGGATGTTAGTTATGACAGTCGGAACTATGCCTATAAAAACGCCTATGCAGATGCATTAAAAATGGCTCTTATGATTCTTGGATTCTCATCTGAAACACTTTTGATGGAACTTACCTGTGCAGAAGTGATTACGGAAGAGGGGTTAAGAGACAAGATCCGGATGACTGAAGAAGAAATGGAAATTCCGGAAGTGACTGGAAAGACAACTTTTGTTACAAAGAATGTTGTAGAAGAGACAGAGGTAGCTTGCCGGGCAGCAGAAAAGAAAGCTGCAGAGGAGGCGGAGATGGCTCGCCAGGCAGCGGAGAAGAAAGCTGCAGAGGAGGCAGAAGCGGCTCGCCAGGCAGCGGAGAAGAAAGCAGCAGCGGAGGCAGAAGTGGCTCGCCAGGCAGCGGAGAAGAAAGCTGCAGAGGAGGCAGAAGTGGCTCACCAGGCAGCAGAAAAGAAAGCAGCAGAAGAGGCAGAGGCGGTTCGCCAGGCAGCAGAGAAGAAAGCTGCAGAAGAGGCAGAGGCGGCTCGCCAGACAGCGAAGAACGGTCACAAATTAACTATTGAAGAGGCACTTAACTATAAAACACCTGCAAATGCCGGTGGCCCTTATAGTGGCAAACCATTTAGAGATATTTATGATCAAAGAGGTAAGGCTGCAGTTATTTCTTTTGCAAAATATTATTTATCCAAAGCAACTCCAGAAGATCCGATGGTGGAAGTGTATAGAACGCTGCTGGATGGAGCTATGGAGCTGAAATAGGAGGGTATTTATGGAGGAGTTTACTTTCTCCGTATCGGATGTATTAGACTATCTGGGCGTGCAACATGCACGCTCAGGAAGCAGAGATACCGAAGATGTGGTTTGTCCGATATGCAAAGGGAAAAAGCTGCATGTTGTTTATTCCAAAAATCTTGCACGATGCAATAAATGTGGAGCTGGTGGTGGTATGTTGCAATTAGCTTCAGATGTTTTAGGGATCAGCCGTCCAGAAGCAGCGCGTTTGATTGCAAAGTCTACAGGAGAGTTTCAGGAAAAGCTATCAGAAGAAAGGACTTCATCACGAAATATAGCAAAATCAGAAGATGAAATAAGCTCTGACTTTGCTAAACATAAGGCAGTTACTGCAGATATTGAAATTCGTGATCGGACTTATGCAATGTATCTGGATATGTTGTCTTTGTCAGAAGCTCACTTAAATGATTTGAGAAAAAGGGGACTTAATGATATTCAGATACAAAAATTCGGATATAAGTCAGTTCCGCTGATTGGTAAAGAAACATATCCCAAACGGCTGCAGGAACAGGATGCGTTGTTGCGAGGTGTTCCAGGATTCTATTGTAAAAATTATGTATGGAAAGCCAATATTGGCTGGATTCATGGCTTTTATATACCGGTAAAAGATATAGAGGGACGAATTCTGGGGCTGCAGATACGAAAAGATTCTTGTGTGGATAGCAAAAAGTATATTTGGTCAAGTTCATGGTCTGATAATTTCCTGATGGACCAGGGAAGCAATTTGGAAGGAATTCCGAAATTTCATCATGTGGGATTTCCGAAGGATGGGGACATTCCGATTATAGGGCTGACAGAAGGACCGCTGAAAGGCGATATAGCACACTCACTGGGATATAAGTATCCCATTATAGCTCTGTGTGGTCTATCGAATCAGTTGGGCTTATATGATGAACTTCTCTGGCTCAAGGAAAACAGAGGGCTTTGCGAAGTTCAGGATCTGACAGACATGGATAAATTTAAGCCAGACGAAATGCAAGAGGATGGAACGGTAAAAATCAATTATGTACGCCGCTGGTGTGATCAGATTTCCAGTAATATTGAAACGTTGGGGATCAGATGTCAGCGCTTCCGCTGGGATATCAGATATAAGGGAATTGATGATTATCTGCTAGTAAAAAATAGGAAAAAGGAAGAGCAAAAAAGCCATGAGAGAGAGGGAAAACTATGATTAAAAGATACTTGGATATTTGTACCAGCCATCTTAGAAAGGAAACGCTGGATGGATTACAACCGGACAAGTGGCCGTACAGTTACTCATATAAAGAAGGCGTGTTCATTACTGTGTGTGATGACGACGACAATTTTATGGCTGCTCTTCCGGAAGATCTTCAAATCCTGATAAGATACGCATGGAATCATAATATTCAGCTGATTCGTCTGGATCGTGATGCGGCTGAGAGTGAGGAACTTCCACGATATGACTGGTCTTCTATGTAAGAGGCAAACCCAAGTAATATATGCTGGATATCAAATGTAAAAAAATTACAAAAACGATATTGACATAGATGTAAAGGTAAGATAAGATTAAGACGTAACTGAGAGAATAGTAGTTGAATTACCTGTATAGCATATAAATATGCCATTCGACTACCCTCGGCGCAAGCTCCATTATCATCGAATGATATAGACACCTATGAGTATAAGCAACAACATCCAAGCTCGTAGCGCTGTGTCTGCAGATTAAACAGTGCTGGCAGGAAGGTACAGTGTCTGCAGAGAAAACCGATGAATAATATTGGGGATGGATGACTTACTGACATATTATGTCAGGCTTACCGCACTGAGGCTGTGATCAAACACAGCCTCTTTTTTTGATCCGGGAGGACAAATTATGGTTTATGTGATTGATAAACAGGGAAATCCGCTCATGCCTATGGAAAGATATGGGAAGGTGCGGAGAATGCTGAAAAGTGGTCGAGCAAGGGTATATTCTAGGACACCGTTTGTAATTCAGTTATGCTATGACATAAAAGAACCAAAATGTCAGGAAGTTGTCTTAGGTGTGGATGCTGGACACAAGGAACTTGCTCTTTCCGGTTGTTCGTCGGCACAGGAGCTATATGCAGCGAAAGTGATGCTCCGAACAGATGTTCCGAAGTTAATGGAAGCTAAAAAGAATTTTAAAAGACGAAGAAAAATCAATCGGCGTTATCGTGCGAAACGCTCACAAAACCGAAAGAGAAATTCAGAGCATGGTTGGGCTGCCCCTTCTGTAAAAGTAAAAGTTGATGAGATTATACAAGCGATCTTGCGTGTGAAACAGATATTGCCGGTTACAGAAGTGAGGATGGAGATAGCAGAATTCAATTATCCTCAAATCAGACAGTATATATATGATGGAATAGCGATACCGCATGAACTGGATTTATATGATGTGCGTCAATATATGCTTTGGAACTCTTATCATACATGTGAATCCTGTAAGGGAAGAGAAGATACGAAAAAGTTAATTGTAGTGGGCCAAGAAGCAAAAGATATGGTTGTTCTGTGCGCGAACTGCTATTTACGATATGAAGCTGGGAAAAAGAAATTGCCAAAACCTAAAATGAGAAAAAGTCCTGCAGATATTCCGGAGTTTGGAATGGTTCGCAAGTATTTGAGAAGAAGAATATATTCGGCGATAGATCCATCAGAAATTGTAGAGGTTTATGGTTATCAGACAAAGATCAGAAGAGAAAAATTCAAATTGCCATACTCAAAATTGAATAATGCCTTTGCAATAGCAGCCAGTACGGAGAGCCAGAGTAGTAGTGATAAGGTTTATTGCTACAAAATCCTGAGAAGACATAATAGGATGTTACATAATGCAACCGTACTAAAGGGAGGAACCAGAAAATTACATCAGGCTCCATATATTGTGAAAGGTTTCCGGCTCTGGGATAAAGTTCTGTTTGAGAATCAGGAATGTTTCGTTGCTGGAAGACGGAAAACAGGGTATTTTTTGCTGAAGGATATAAAAGGGAACATAGTACATACGGCAGCATCTTATAAAAGAATAAGATTGTTGGAGATGTCAAAAGGGTATATTGTAGCGGAATACAGCCGAAAAGAGTCTATGTTTGGGGCAGAATAAAAAAGAGTTGACCTTTGAAATAAAATCAGATATGATGTAGGCATAGACTTAGTAACTCAAATGAGTAGAAATGAACAACGAAATAATTCAAAGGACTTATTATGCGTAAAAGCAGAATAGGTCCTTTTTTGTTGTCTGTTTGCAAAAAAGTCTAAATTCATATTAAAGTGTCCAGGCCAGGACAGAAGGAGGAAAAATGGCAGATAACAACAGAACGTACACAACATGGATGCAGACCAAAGTCGGAGATAAGACAGTGGTGTATCTGGAAGGGTATGTGAGAGAGGACAGAGAAGGGAACACGGTAACAATTAAAGAGGTGAATGGAAAGGATGGTCCGGTAAATGTAGCAACCGTATTAGTATCAGTAACGATCGGTGATCGAAGGGCTGAGAATCTTTTAGGCTATGTGAATAAAGAGTACGGCAGCTATTTTGTTCGAATATCCATGTTTGGCTCGGTGTGTGATAGAATTCAGAAGTATGCTCCGGCAAAAAATCAGAGACTTGGATTCCTGGGAATGCTTAGTATAAATGAGTATGAGGGTCGAAATGGAGTTATGAAAAGCCTGAATTTGACTGCAAATGATTTTAAGGTTTGCACTGCTAAAAAAGAAGGTGGAGAGACACATAACCCAAAGCAGACATCAGCGAATAACAATCCTGAGCAGGAGCCGAAGAAAACAACTGGTAATCAGAAAGGTGGTTCTGCAAAAAAGAGTCAGCAGGAAACAGGACCGGTACACGATGATCCAGGGGCATTTGATATGTCGATCTATGAGAATGGTTTCACTAATCTGGATTTATCAGATGAATTACCGTATGACTAAAGCAAAAGAAGTGAGCAGAGGCAGGAATGAAGATTCTTGTCTCTGTTTTGATGTGGAGGGAAAATATGTTTCAACTATTTCATAAAGCAGAGAAAAAGAAAAGTTTTGATGCTGTAGTAAAAGATGAAAAGCGAAAAAACACAGAGAGTTGGTATAATGACATTTTCGAGAAGGTTGCAAGTGTATATCTGAACTTGCCGGTGACAGAAAATGAAATGACACGGAAGTATCCTGGTGAGATCTTATGTGAGAATATAGCGACTGTTCCGGAAAATATAGATCTGGAAGTTGCTATGAGTTTGTTCCGGAAGGATGGAGTGGCTACAAAACTGGACGATCAGGGACGCTTATTCTTGGTCTATCGTGCAAAGGAGGTGGCTGCTTCGTGTTAAAATCAATATTTTTGGTATCCGGTTCAGTTATAACTACTAAGGAGCCATTTGAGGATTCGGTAGCCGTAAAATCATATATGATGCAGATGAAAATGTCACAGGACTCGTTTGGAAGTTCTAAATATGCGGTTTCCCAGGGAAACACCAATATGCGTCTGTCATATTTCCCGGCATTGATCGAGGCTGTCATGGAATATGTTTCTATGGAAGAGAAGCTTTCAAAGGGAATTGTTCCGGAAGCAGCTGTTGGCGAGGCTGAATCGGGAGAATATTTGGTTGAGTATCCTGGCAAAGAAGAAATGCTGCAATTAGGCAAAGCTGTAAATAGAAATGGCCGTTGGGAATTTAAAATTGCTGTGGTAAGAAAAAATGCGGTCTCTATCAAAGGCGCTGCTGCATACGAAATAGGAAAGGCTGGTAATTATGAGCAGGTTATGTTCTTCGCTTTGATACCAGAATTCCTTAAAAATGTAGAGTTCAAGGAAAAGTACGAATACTTCCGAACGTCTCTGTTAGATTATCAAAAAAGTACATCTGAAACTTCCAAGCATTCATGTTGGGAAGCGGCTGCAGTTCTTTGTGATAATGTTTATCAGAGATGCACATATACGGATAACTGCAATGCCATAGACGGAAGTGGAATGAAGATTGTCTGCCAGGATCAGGGGACACAAGAACTTCTTTCCATAAGCGACATCGAAAATGTTACTGTAAAGAAAATGCACGCCGGAGGCGAGTTCAAGAAATTTGCCGGAATGGTGAAAAAGAATGTTTTAGCTGGACATAAAATGGCAGAATTACAGTTACAGAAGAAATGGACAGTGCGTTCTATTACCGATGCGTTTGTTCGAAATCCAAACAGACAGTTGACAGATAGCGAAAAACTGATGATGCAGGCTACAGCGGCAAAGTTGGGAGAGTGGTACCAGGTACCGAAGCAGCTTGTAAAAGCAGCAATCGCGGCCAAAGCTACATATGGAAAGACGATTGCTTTTTCCAATTTCTATTTTTATGGAGAAGCTGGTGGAGGAAAAACAAGTGCAGCAATGGCATTATCCCTGGCATTGGGAATCCCATATGTGTCGATCACTTTTTCTGCCAATACTGAAATATTAGATCTTCTGCAGAGCATTGCTCCGGAAACCGTAGATGAAACTGGAAATGTGTGTTCAGTCGCTGAATTGGTAAAAGAATATCCAGACTCTTTGAGCTGTGCATTGGATCCAGTTGCAAGTTACGAGAAAATCACAGGCAAACATAAAGATGACGCTACACCAGAAGAGGCTATGGCAGCAATTTTTGATAAAATCGCTGCAGGAATGAATACAAGTGGCCAAAGATTTAAGTATGTAGATAGTCCGTTGGCCAAGGCTTTTCGGTATGGCTATCTGGTAGAACTACAAGAACCCAATATTGTAGCAAATCCGGGAGTAATTGTTGGACTAAATTCATTATTGGATAGAACGGCAACTATGGTATGCCAGAGCGGTGAAATTGTGAATAGGCATCCAGATTTTATTGCGGTGGATACTACGAACAGGAGTTATGCAGCATGTAGGGATGTAAATGCATCTCATTTGAGCCGATTTCATATGGCATTGAGGTTTGATAAGCCGTCAGATGATGAGATGATCGAGCGTATTAAGTCCAATACAGGATTTGATGATACGAAAACGATTCGCAAAATGCTGAAAGTACAAAATGCTATGTGCAGGGTACTTCAGACCAGTGGCGAGGAGAACTACTCATGTGGAACCAGAGAGTTATGCAACTGGATTTCGTGGTATGTACTTCTGGGAGATGCTTATGAGTCAGCAAAAGATACGATTATTCCGCTGGCTACTCAAAATGAAGAACTGATGTCAGAGCTGGAGTCTTGTGTTTTGACAGAATTTGTTTAAACAGTATTTGAAGGATCTGCGTTGTCAGATCCTTCAGAAAGGAAAAATATGAAATTTGAAGGATTACAAAAGAAGGTATCGCAGTTCATGAAAAATTTGACTGCAGATACTTTTTTTCAGTCAACAGAGTATTTGGAATACTTACAGAAAATGGTGCAGGCAGTATTGGCACGGTGTTTTCAGGAAGCGGGAAAAATAAATCCCCCCAGAATAAAAGTGCAGGTGCTGTATGAACCAGAAAATAAAACAACAGCTTGCACAGACAGTAATAGTTGGATTTTGCTCAATGCGGCATATAAGCTTATCCGAAACGTACCGGATTTAAAAAAGCAATTCGAATTAAGCATTGGAATGGTACTGCATGAACTTAGCCACGTTCTTTTTTTAGATGGTCTGGGATGGCATAATTTTTTCGTGGATTATGAAAAAGCGGGAATAGTTCGGAAAATGACCTTTTCAGAACCGGATATGCAGACAGACTATGAAGAAATGCAGGCCAGGATTAAAGACAATGGCATTATAAAGAAAATTATAGGCAAGGATTTAAAATGGCTTGAAAATGCAATGAACGATGCTATTGATGAATTGCTGATTTCTGAGATGATTTCAGGTTATTATACAAAATGTTTATTTGTTCTGCGGGAAGAAATGTTTGATAAAGCTGAAACGATGGAAGAGCGATTGAACAAAAAGTCTGCAGATGAAGGACCAGAAGCTGTGACAGTGAAAAAAATCAGCTCACTTATGATGCAAACGCTGTGGTATTCAAAATATGGTAAAACAAAGCTTGGAAATGAGTTGAATATTTCCCCAGATCTTCTGATAGATTTAGAGAGAATCAAGAATATCATAGATGCTCATGGAAACAGTAATAATACAGTGGCGATAGAAAACTGTATTATTACCATAGCGACAGTTATGTGGCCGTATTACAGGGAATTATTAAAGTATACGGACAGCACTGCAGAAAGCAGCCAGGGACAGTCAAAAGACGAGGGGCAAGAGCAGAGCCGAGATAATGAGTCGTCTTCTTCTGGGGAGAATTCGTCTGAAAAGAAAGCTGAATCAGAGCAGAATAATTCTATGAGTACCGGAACATCAGAAAAAAATGATGCCGAAAATGGGAAAAATACAGAACCGTTGGAAGCAATGATGAAAGAGCAAGAGAGCATGAATGCCTCTATGCCCTTTACAGAGGCGCAAGGAAGCTCATATAAGGGAATTTTGAGAGAGCATGAACCAGATATGGAGAAAGCTACGAAAAGGGCACAGAAAGCCTCTGAGAGCGTGCAGGACGGTGAAGCGAGTTCTTTTGCTGGAGGGACAGAATTTGATAAAATCTTAAAAGCTGTGGCTGAAGAAAATGCCAACGTTGCATATGAAAAAGAAAAATGTCAGGAGCTGCAGACACAGAAGCGAGAAATCGTCAAAGAAATCAGAAGAGAAGATTCATATTATGATCAGGGATTTCAAATAAAGCGAGAAAGCAATATCCCGGATACCTATGAAGTTCTTTATAAACTAATTGAAAAAGAGGTTTGTAAAGTGGCGAACGCTTGTTCTAGGCGATTGGAGAAAGAACTGGAGGAGCGTAAAATTAACACCAAAATGTCCGGGCAATATATGGGATACTTGAACAAAAAACAGCTTTACAGAACGGATGGACAGGTATTCTATCGCAACCGTATTCCATTTGAAAAACTGGATCTGTCATTATGTATTATAATGGATGAATCAGGCTCTATGAGAGGAAATCGTATAGAAGCTCTAAAAAACATGGCGGTTTTGGTAGATCTGTTTGTGAGAAAACTTGAGATCCCATGTTTAATGTTCGGGCATTCCACAGGAAGAAGCGAGGGGACGATAATGTACCATTATCGGGATTTTGATTCCTGGAGTAAACAGGACTCGTTACGATTGATGGGAATTACGGCCAGGGGTAGGAATAACGACGGTCATGTTATTGCATACGCCATTCAAAGAATGATGGAGAGAGAAGAAAGGACAAAGGTGATCATTGTTATATCAGATGGACAGCCGCACGAGACAGTTCATATGAGAGATACGATTCAAAGAGGCAGAAAGGCAGGTATAAAAATCATTGGCGCAGCAATCGGAGATGATGCGGAAAATATAAAAGCTTTGTATGGGGAAGAAAATTTTCTGAATATAACAGAGCTTAATAATCTTCCGAAATCTATGGTTGCACTGATAAAAAGATATATTGTCTACTAAAAAGAAGATATTGACAAATATAATATTAGTATTGTATTCTGAGTGCATAGACTTAGAAGATACCTGCAGTAAAGTGTGGGGAAGAAAACAATATGAAATAACCAAAGAACCAGTTTGCCTATTGGGTAGATTGGTTCTTTTTTGTTTTCTGGGTCTAAAATTTTACAGCCCAGAAAGGGCAGAAGGGAGGCCAAAATGTTGGCTAAAGATGTAGTTGTGTTGTTGTTTGGAGTTCTGATCGGGGTGGATCTAGTTTTTCTTGCGTGGTGCCTGTACTGGCTTAGAATTGATACCTTGAAAAACAGATATCAGATTTACAATCTACGAACCTTGAAAAGACATCATCGGGCAATGAAACTAGAAAAGAAAAAAAGAAGGAGGGATAAAATCAAGGTATTCATTCAGCTTTTGAAGTGGAATTTATCTCTGTTCTCAAATAGGACGAGAAAAAAAGCCTGGCTGGAGGTATATGAGATATCGGTAAAGGGCATAGAAAAAACCCAGATCAGACATCAAAAATTACTTTCAGATATCAGGAATTCTTGATCGAAAGCCGGAAGAGGTGGAGACAGCCTCTTCCGGCCTGTACATGGAGCAAATAATTTCAAAAGAAGGGTATGAGCTGATGAAAAGATTTTTTATTATCAGTTGGAATGAAGAATATCTGGAGGCAAATTTAGTTGGTGGCCCCTTTGAAGAAACGGAGTGTGAACAAGAACTGTGTCAGTGTTTACTTACCGGTTTGGTAAAGCTTGGAGTTGCTTCAGATGAGACGGAAGCTCAAAGTATGTATGATGCAGCTGCAGGAAATGACATGCCGAGCGAAACATTAAGTGTGCATTCCACGGGTGGAAGCATTCGTTATGGAACTGGGTATACAGAATTTTACCAGATAAGATCCTGTGATATTCCTGTATGAATTACCTTTACAACGAGTAAATATGATGGCATAATATTATATAGTACAGTAAAACACTATAAATATTGGAATATTAGGAAAGGAGCTTTTCGCTATGGCAGTAAAAAGTGTTTCCAGAAAAGGATATAAAGTTGAAATAAAGTTAGATCTGGATAATCTTTCGGCGAAAGATAGAGATAGTCTTTGCAGGAGAACAGATAGTATTTTCTCATCTGAAGAATTAGAGTGTAAGGTTTCTACCTGTGGAACGAGAACATATCTTGGAAAGGGTCATACACAGGATTATGGAAAGTTCTGGGCTGCGATTTTTCAGTTGAAGACTGCAAAAGATATATCTGCACGTTTGAAAGAGTGTACCTGGTATAATGGGGAAGAAAGGGAGAATCTGATTACAGATTTTATAAGGAATTAGTATGGATAGTTCGCAGCGTAAGGGGATCAATTTCGATCTCAATACGGAGCAGTTACAAAAATATTATCCAGTGTCTGCTTCTTGGAGAAATGCTTATACAGATGTTAAAGCTTTTTTTGAAAGCAACGGATTTGAGCATATACAAGGCTCTGGATATCATTCCAAAGAGGCAATGTCTGAGGCGCAGGCAATGGCTGTCATATACAAAATGATAAAAGCGTTGCCGTGGCTCAATTACTGTGTTAAGGTTTGCACTATATCTGATGTTCCGGAACTGTTTGATATTTCGCATGTATTTGAGCGAGAAGCAAGAGAACTGGAAGCAAAGAAAAAACGCAAAGACATTGACAAATAGCATAGAGTATAATTTGGAGCAAAATGCCAGTTCATTTACGAACTGGCATTTTTTGTAGGATAAAAGCTATTTTGGTTCAGTAAGAGAAAGGTTCCCTAAATGATACTGTGCGCGATCCTGATCCGTGGTAGAGGATTTGCATTGGGTTTGAGAAGAACGGCAATAGGGACAGAACGGAGCTTTCAGGCCGGCATTTGTAGTTTTCTCACATGAGACAATGAATTCCCCACCACAGTCATCACAATAATATAAAGCTAGGTTTGCGTAGTAATAATACTCATTTAATTCGAGCATGAAAGATCCTCCGTATATTTTTGTTTATAGTATTTCCGGATTTTTTCCAGTATTACATAGGCACGTTCACGGGATACATGTAATTCCCTGGCTATGGCGGTCATAGAGGAACCTGTCATATATAATTTGGCGAAATCAGAGTAGGGCAGCTGCGGATCCGTAAGATCCAGACGGTTAAATTCTTGTTCCCTGGATAAACGCTTTTGACAAGTCGAACAAAGGCGTTCTCCTGATGTGGGGCAGCCACATAGTTCGCAAGAACATCTTTCCAGTGAAGATGATTTTGTAGAGACCGGTACATTCAAGTTTGCTCTTTTTATAAAGTGATGTATCATTTCTCTACTGTATCCGTATTTTTGCCCGATTTTCTCATATGAGTCTCCATTTAAGTACATTGAAATAATGTCGCGGTTTTCTGGAGATAATGTATCCAGAGCAATGTTTTCAAATTCCTTCCTGCGCTGGAGCTTTTTCTTGCACAACCGGCATAACGTGTCAGAGGTTTTGATAGTGGCACCACATTCGCTGCAAAAATGTCCCGACAAACGAGTGGGACTCCAATACAAATTTGCAACATCACAGTTGGTATAATCATCATCCTTGGCCAGAACGTGAGAATAATTGTTTGGGTTAGGAATGAAGTATTTGGCAACAAGTAGATGTAGAGAAAAACAGGATTGTTTTCCTTTTTCAGTGGTCAAAACTACTTTTTTGGTGATACGTTTTTGCTTTCGTTGAATAAAGGGGGAGATGAATTTGTGCATAGATGTAGAATATATTTTCCCATCTGGGAATAGTCGATACCGTCCATCAAATATGAGAACAGGGGTTAATGCTTCCATGATAGTCCTCCTTCATATGTAAGAATAGTAGCATTTTAAAACGTGGAGGTCAATATTTTCATGCATACTTGACAGAGGAAGATGCGTACATATATTATATATGTAAGGTTGAGTTGCACTTAATGCAAGAGGTGCATAGAGAGGTGCAGAATCTATCAGAGGGTAAAAATCTCCTTTCTTTAACGTATATTTTTTAGATTAAAACGGTTCGATTCCGGTTGCCGGCATGAAAGAAAAGCTCCGAATTCTTACAGAAGATGAGAATTCGGAGTTTTTTGTATACCTTTACAAGGTAAAATGGAAATGGCATAATAAAAGGAAATGAACGGACCGCTGAGTTTATAAGGGAGGATTTCTATGCCGGAGCATGAAATAAAGAAACTGGAAAACGCGGTATATGACGCCGCTTATGATATTGAAATGAGTACCGGGGTAATGAAAAAGCGAAAACTCGAAAAACATATGAGGTGAAGCTGCAGGAGAAAAAGACAGAAAATTCTGAATTTAAAAAACCACTTGCATTACCCCATGAGGTGTGTTATTATAATCAGGCAGTCAGGAAACATTGCTTGTGAATGACTGAAATGTGGGCGTAGCTCAGCTGGATAGAGCGTTTGGCTACGGACCAAAAGGTCGGGGGTTCGAATCCTCTCGCCCACGCTGAAGAAAAAGGAATTCTGAGAAATCGGAGTTCCTTTTTTCGTTTTGCGGAGTTATAATCAGAATTAAGGTAACACAATCCGGGAAAGTGTGTATTGCTATTTTCACAGGAGTTTGCTATATAATATAAGCAGAGTGTTAAGAGGGTATAAAATACTGGATTTTTGCGATCGGAGGAGGGTATTATGGCACATAAGATACTTACTATCGGAAGACAGCTGGGAAGCGGAGGACGCGAACTGGGGGAGCGTACGGCGGAAGCTTTGGGAATCCCGTTTTTTGACCAGAACCTGATTTCCATGGCCGCGGAGCGCGGCGATCTGGCGGAGTCCTATCTGGCCCGGTTCGACGAGAAGAAGCATAACCCCTGGATGTACGAGATGGTTACCGGAGGAAATAAGCATGTGCCTAAGGGAGCGCCATTACAGGAGGCCCTGTTTAAACTTCAGAGCGATGTGATCCGCCATATTTCCAAAAGAACCGATGCGGTCATCATCGGACGATGCGCGGACTACATCCTCAGAGAGCGGACGGACGCCAAAGTCTTAAGCGTTTTTGTCTCCGCACCCATGGATGCCTGTATCCGTCGTAAGATGGAGCAAAAGGGCATTACGGAAAAAGAGGCCGAAGCCCTGATCAAAAAGGTCAACAAGGATCGCAGAAAATACTACGAATTCCATACAGGAAAGGACTGGAGCGCCCCGGACAGCTACGATATCTATCTGGACAGCAGCAGACAGTCCATGGAAGAAATGACAGAAGTTCTCGTAAAACGGTTTAACGAGCTATAGGCAGAGGAGCATTCTATTATGGAAGAAAAGAAACAGAAAAAAAATCCCATGGTGAAGATCGCGACCTTCATCGTGGATAAGCGCAACCTGTTTTTCCTGATTTACATTGTGGCGCTTATCTTCAGTGTTTTCGCGAAATCCTGGGTAAAGGTTGACAATGAGCTGACCGATTATCTGCCGGAGACTACCGAGACCCGGCAGGGCCTGGATATCATGGATAAGAATTTCATTACCTATGGAACCTCGCGTATCATGATTTCCAATATTACATATCCCCAGGCGGAGGCCCTGGTAGATCAGATCGAGGCCGTCAAGGGCGTGGATCAGGTGGAATTTGACGACACCGAGGACCATTTCAAGGGAACCAACGCCCTGTATTCCATCACCTACACCGATGAGGCGGAGAGTGATGTGAGTCTGCAGGCTCTGAATGACATCAAGACCCTGCTGTCAGATTACGATGTGTCTGTGGCCGGCGAGGTGGGCAATGATATGTCCGTGACCCTGGCCCAGGAGATCAACGTGATCATGGCCATCGTTATCGTAATCATTATTATCGTATTGCTGATTACCTCCCAGACCTACGCGGAGATCCCGGTCCTTTTGATGACCTTCGGCGCGGCCATCCTGCTGAACCAGGGAACGAACTTCGTGTTCGGTGAGATTTCCTTCGTCAGCAATTCGGTGTGTTCGATCCTGCAGTTAGGCTTGTCTATCGACTACGCGATTATCATGTGTCACCGTTTCAGCGAGGAGCGGGAGAACCTGGAGCCCAGAGAGGCCTGCATTACGGCTCTGAGTAAGGCGATCATTGAGATTTCATCCAGTTCCCTGACCACCATGTCAGGTCTTTTAGCCATGATGTTCATGCATTTCCAGATCGGCTTCGACCTGGGCCGCGTGCTGATTAAGGCGGTTATCTTCAGTATGATCGTGGTATTTACCCTGATGCCCGGTCTTCTGATGCTCTTCAGCAAATGGATTGACCGCACCCATCACCGGAAGTTTATCCCGGATATCTATGGCTGGGGCAAAATTATTACAAAAATCTATCCGCTGCTGATGCCGATTTTCGTGGTGGCTATCGTATTTGGCTGCTATTTTTCCAATAAATGCCCATACGTATTCAGCCAGAACAACATTGATACCATTAATCAGAGCGAGGCGCATATCGAGGAGACGAAGATCAAGGAGAACTTCGGCGATACGAATATCATGGCGCTGATCGTACCGTCCGGCTATTATGATAAGGAAAAGGCGGTGCTGGAGGAGCTGGAGACTTATGACGAGGTAGACTACACCACAGGCCTGTCCAATATCGAAGTATCTATGGATGACGACGATGACGACAACGGCAGCTCTGAGAAATCAGATTCCTATATGCTGACAGATTCCCTGACGCCCCGGCAGTTCGCTGAGCTGGCGGATATGGACATCGAACAGGCGCGGATTATCTATTCGGCCTATGCGGTAGACAATGAGGAATACGGCCATATCATCAACAACCTGGACGGCTATGGCGTTCCGCTGCTCGACATGTTCCTGTTTGCCTACGATCATCTGGATTATGTAAACTTAGATCAGGATCAGGTAGATAAGCTGGACGATCTCCATGATCAGCTGATTAAGGGTCAGGATCAGCTCCAGAGCGACAAATACACCAGAATGCTGATTAGCCTGAACTTGCCGGAGGAAAATAATGAGACCTTTGAGTTCTTAAGCACCATCCGAAAGGTGGCGCAGAAGCATTACGGCGAGGACGCGGAGATCTATCTGGTCGGTAACTCCACCAGCGACTACGATCTGTCCAGCAGCTTCAGTCAGGATAACCTGATGATCAGTATCCTGTCGGCACTGTTCGTCATTATCGTACTGTTATTTACTTTTAAGTCAGTGGGTATGCCGATTCTGCTGATTATCGTCATCCAGGGAAGTATCTGGATCAACTTCTCAGTGCCTTATCTGACCGGTACGCCGCTGTTCTTCTTAGGATACCTGGTAGTAAGCTCCATTCAGATGGGTGCGAACATCGACTACGCGATTGTTATCGCGAACCGTTATACGGAGCTGAAGAAGGAAATGTCGATAAAAGAGGCCATTATCACAACTCTGAATCAGGCGTTTCCGACTATTATCACCTCCGGAGCCATCCTGGCGACTGCGGGCGTATTGATTGCGCTGATTACGACGAACCCGGCCATCTATGGCATCGGCGTGTGCCTGGGCCGTGGTACTATCATTTCCATGATTCTCGTTATGGCCATCCTGCCGGCCATCCTGATTCTGGGCGATAAGATTCTGGAACGCACCAGCTTCAATATCAAGTACCCGGAGCGGACCCACAGTGTCAGCGGCAAGGTCCATGTGGACGGCCGTGTGCGCGGTTATATCTCCGGACAGGTTGATGCGGAGATTCACGGCGTGGTAGACGGAGACATCAATGCAGTGGTGGATGTGAAGCAGATAAAGAAGCTGGATCAAGAGGAGGACGAAGAAGATGACTGGTAAAATGAGACATGCGGCGGGCGGACTTCTGGCGGCTGTGATGACACTGTCCCTGACCTTTTCTCACGGCGTGCCGGTGGTATACGCGGACGGTGAAAATATTACGGTTGCAAGCGTAGAGGAACTGGAAGAGCTGGCGAAAAACTGCAAGCTGGATACCTGGTCCCAGGGAAAGACGGTGACCCTGACGGCGGATCTGGATCTGACGGGTTCGGATTTCACGTCGCTCCCCACCTTTGGCGGAACCTTTGACGGAGGCGGACACACGATTTCCGGCCTGACCTTCGACGGGGACGGAGCTAACCAGGGATTTTTCCGATATGTGCAGGAAAGCGCGACAGTAAAAGATTTACATATAGAAGGAACCCTGACGCCCACCGGCAGCAAAAAAAATATCGGCGGCGTGGCAGGCAGTAACAGAGGCCAGATTCTGTCCTGTACCTTCGCGGGAACCATCGACGCCCAGACCAATGTGGGCGGTATCGTGGGTATCAATGAGGAGACCGGATCCATCTACAGCTCCTCCGTCAGCGGAAGCATCTCCGGAACCCACAGCACCGGCGGCGTCGTGGGCCGGAACCTGGGGCAGATCATCAACTGTTCCAACGAGGCGGAAGTAAATACCGGCGAGCAGGAAGAAGGAACGACGCTTTCAGATCTGAATGTGGATACGAATCTGAATCAGATCGCCAGCAGCGAAGAGAAGACAGAAATTCTGAATACGACCACGGATACCGGCGGTATCTGCGGCTATTCCTCCGGAACCGTGCAGAACTGCACCAATGAAGGAAAAGTCGGCTATCCCCACATCGGCTACAATGTGGGCGGTGTGGCAGGCCGTTCTGCGGGCTATTTAAGTGGAAATCAGAATTACGGCTATATCCAGGGCCGCAAGGATGTGGGCGGTATCACCGGACAGATGGCTCCGGATTTGACGCTGCGTTTCGATGCGGATAAGATTGAGGAGCTGCGCGGTGAAATCAATAAACTGGGCGATCTGGTGGATGACGCCCTGAACCATATGGACGATTCCCGTTCCGGCATCTCCGATCGGATGGATAAGATCTCCGATTATACGGGCGACGCCAAAGACAGCGCCCAGTCCCTGACCAAAAAGACCACCGAGTGGGCGGATACGAACCTGGAGAAGGTAAACAAGTCCGAGGCGGCTATCAAGGCGGGCGTGCAGGACGCGAAGAACGCTCTGTCTCAGATTTCCAATGTGTCCGGAAGCTTCAATGAGGAGATAAAGAAAATCAACGGAATTCTGGATACCATCAACGGGCCGGAGCATCAGAATGAGGTTAAGAGCATCCAAGACTCCATGAATACGGCGTCTGAGAAACTGGCCAGCGCGTCCAGAAAAGCGGCAGACGCTCTGAATGATTATCAGCAGACTTCGGATTTGGCAAAGCTGATCAGCGCCCTGACGGAGGCGTCCGGCGATCTGAGCGACGCTGTGAAGGCTCTGAATGACGCACAGAAAAAGCTGAACGATCTGTTGCAGGATCCGGATATTCAGGATGCGGCCAAGAAGGCGCTGGAGGGGTTGGGAACCATGACCTCCGAGATTGAGGATGCGCTCACCGCCATGAAGTCAGCCCTGGACAAGATGGGGGCAGATATCTCCGGCATCGATCTGTCTTTTGAAAAATTCGGCGACGATTACCGCGCCGAAGGCGACCGCCTCTATGCGGCCGTGGGCGGTATCTCAGAACAGCTGGAAAAACTTGGAGATCAGATTTCCGATATGACCGGGGACATGATCGACGATTTTCAGGGCATCAACGCCCAGTTCAATAAAGTGATGAATACCATGGTGGATC
Organism: Laedolimicola ammoniilytica; assembly: GCF_025567165.1. Classification (NCBI taxonomy): domain Bacteria; kingdom Bacillati; phylum Bacillota; class Clostridia; order Lachnospirales; family Lachnospiraceae; genus Laedolimicola; species Laedolimicola ammoniilytica. Next base: position 18,601 of record NZ_JAOQKC010000002.1, on the reverse strand, counting down.
TGGTGACTGACGTGACCGATACCAGTGATTCTATCGAAGATAAAATCGTGGATGTGTCCGACGAAGAGATAGAGAAGACCACCCGCGGCAAGGCTTACGGCTGCCGGAACTTCGGTGAGATCGAGGGCGATGTGAACGTGGGCGGTATCGCCGGTTCCATGGCCATCGAGTATGATACAGACCCGGAGGATGATATCACGAAGCTGGGCAATAACAGCCTGAATTTCACACTGGAGACCAAGGCCATCATCCAGAGCTGCGTCAATAAGGGAGAGATTACATCCAAAAAGGACAGCGCTGGCAGCATCGTCGGCAATATGGCTCTGGGACTGTTGACAGACAGCGAGGGCTACGGCAGTGTCTTAAGCACCAACGGAAACTATGTGGGCGGTATCGCGGGCTATTCCGACTCCGTCATCCGCCGTTCTTATGCAAAATGCACCCTGGAGGGCGGCGACTATGTGGGCGGTATCGCAGGCTGGGGTAACGATATCCGGGACTGCTACAGCCTCATTGAGGTAACAAAGGCAGATGAGTACATCGGAACCATCGCGGGCGATGTGGATGAGGACGGCGAGCTGTCCGGCAACTACTTCGTAGGCGACGCCTACGGGGCTGTAGACGACATCAGCTACGGCGGCAAAGCGGAGCCCATGGAATTCGCGGAGCTGGCGGCGAAGGCTGAGATTCCCACCGATTTCAAGAGCTTCGAGCTGCGGTTCGTGGCGGACGACGAAGTCCTGAAAACGGTACCCTTCGAGTACGGCGCGGATCTGTCCGACGTGGAGTACCCGGAGATCCCGAAAAAGGACGGCTACAATGGAAAATGGGAAGAGGCCGATCTGTCCGATATGACCTTCTCCAAAGACCTGAACGTCCTGTACACCACCGAATCCACAGCGGTAGCCAGTGATCAGATGCGTGACCTGGCACACTCTACCTTACTGGCAGAGGGAACCTTCAGTCTGGACGCCAAGCTGGTGCTGGTGGAAGCTGAGGAAGATGTAAGTAATGTACCTACCAGGGGCATCGTGCTGGAGCAGTGGACTTCCACGTTACGTGATCCGGTTCTGACTGATGACGTCTCCTACAAGCTGCGTTTCATCGCGCCGGAGATGGCAGGCAAGCCGGGACTGTACCGCCTGAATGAGGACGGAACCTGGAAAAAGATATCCTGTCAGAAGGACGGCAGTTATCTGGTATTCGACGCAGACAGCGCTGAAATCACCTTCTGCGTGACCGAGGAGCCGGGCGGTGTGCTGCTGTACATCCTGCTGGGCGTTCTGGCAGTCCTTCTGCTGATTGTCCTGCTCGCGGTGAAGCGGCTGCGGAAAAAGAGAAACGCGAAAAAGGAAGCGAAGCAGCAGGAAGCAGAGGAATCTGAAGAATAAGTTGACAGAAAATACAGGAATGGGATATGATAAGGGCACTGAACAGATACCGTAGACCAGAGAAAGGGCAGAGGTAACAGATGGACAGAAATGAATTTGTGAGCACACTGCGCGCGGCGCTGACCGGCGAAGTATCGCCGGCCGTGGTAGAGGATAATGTGCGTTATTACCAGAATTATATATCCCAGGAAATCGCTTCAGGGAAGAGCGAAAAGGAGGTTCTGGAGGAGCTTGGGGATCCGAGGCTGATCGCCAGAACCATCATCGATACCCAGGGAAACGACGGCTACGGAAGCGACCCGACCTATACGTACTATGAGGAAGAGCCGGAAGCTAAGAAGGGCTTCCATGCAGAGTTTAACGATGACGGCGGCATTGACATCAAGTATAAGCGGTTTAATTTCAATACCTGGTACGGCAAGCTGCTGGTGGCGGTGGTTATCATTCTGATTCTCGTTCTGATTGGTGCCATTGTGGGAGGCATCCTGTCCCTGGTGCTGCCGGTTTTGATTCCGATAGCGATTGTGCTGCTTCTGGTGCGGCTGATCATGATGATTTTCGGTGGCTGGTAAAAAACCAGAAACTGGAAAAATAATTTACGCCCCTTCTGCCATACTAGAAGTGTAAACGAAACACATTTCACAAGGAGGCAGAAACCATGGCAAACTACACCGACAATATGAACAACAGCGAGAGCAAAAGCTATACCGACATGAACAATGCCAAGAGCTCCGCAAAAAGCACCACCAGTAAAAACAGCGCAAAGTCCAAAAGCTCCGCCAAGAGCAGCAAGAACGCAAAGAGCGGGTCCGAGGACTGCAACTACTAAGTCCGACTACGAAACAATCGAATCGCCCGGCTCTGCTCCGCAGATCCGGGCGATTTTATGCGGAGCCAAAGTCAGAAACTCCCGGGGAAGAAAATTTTTCCCCGGGAGTTTCGTCCGTCTTATCCCTACTCTAAAAAGAAATCCGAATACCTCTCCAACAGATAATCCGTAGCTTTCCTCTCATCCATTCCCCGGATCTCCGCAAGAAACGCCCCGATCTTCAGCTTCCGTCTGGAGGTAGAAAATCCCAGATGATTCAACAATTCAAAATCCGCCTCCGTCAGATAAAAATGCAGTTTCACACAGGAATAGCCCAGCGAATCCAGCATCGTAGAGATACGATTCGAAAATACAATCAAAAAATCATAATCCAGCTTTTCCAGCAGATACAACTCATTGATATTGATCACATCCAGAAGCTCCACATCTACCCGGAACTTCATCCGTTCCATGAAAAAATCAATCTTTTCAATCGAAGAATTGGTCACGATCACCAGCTTCTTCCGATTGCGTCCGGCCAGCTTGTTGCGATTGGTAAACTTCCGGAAAATCAGGGTCAGAGAAGCAATCTGAAAATGACTCAGCCGGGTCTGATAAGTTTCCTCATAGTCAGAGATAGCGCTGCTTAGAATATCATAGAGCCGGTGATACTGCTCTTTTGTTTCCTCCAGCTTATTATCATAAAAAGAAAAATGATAGGTATTTCGTATCAGCGATTTATGGAGATACGCATATACCTCTTCATAAATAAAACGGTCGTCACAAATCCGGGTAATGATATTATTCTGGACTTTCCGTACCAGTTCCCTGGTGATGGCAAAAAGGTGCTCATTTACCGGAGGCATGACCCGTGTGCTGAAATCCAGGGAGGAAATCAGATGATTGACAAAGGTATTTTCCGCAGTGCGCTTCATAAGATGATAATCCTGTACTGGAACGGGCAGCTCCCGGGAAGTCTCCAGCGGATGCCCGAAATGCTGACGGAAATACGCGCAGGACAGATAAATATACAGGAACTTCACAGACGCATAGGAAATTCGAAAATGGCAGGTTTCAATAAGCTGCATTAACTGAGTTCGTACCGTCTGGATCTCTGCGTCAGCCTGAATCAGAAAATATTCAGCAATCATGGTCTGCAGCGGATGATTGGCCAGACGCCGGGTGAGTTGAAAATCCTGTCCAACCTCCAGATAGCGGGACAGAATACTGGTGACGCAGATACGAAAGGTCAGTTCATCTCCCACAATCCGAACGCCGGTTTTCGGAACCACTTCCGTGCCGAGATTCTGCGTTTTCAACCATTCCGACAGGGCGCGGCTATCTTTTTTCTTAGTCGAAGGGCTGAAATGAAGCGTCTCATATAAATGAGACATATTTAAAGCCGGATTAAAAAAGGCATAGATAACCATAATATCCAGACGCTCATTCTGGGAGGGCACATAATCCTCCAGGGTCAGAGATTGAATAAATGCCAGATATTCCGGATAGGTCATCTGAAAAACAGCCTGATTGTTGCTGATGAGAATCTGTTGTGCAGGCGCCAGATATTCATTGACCGCAGCGATGCTCCGCTTCACGGACGCAATACTTTTGCCTGAAAGCCGGCTGCATTTTTCCAGAGACAGCGTCTGCTTTTCCTGGATAAAAGCGCAGGTCTGTAAATCGTAAGAATGAATACTCATAGTTCATTTCCCCCGTATAGCCGTATTATAGCAGATCTTTCGGTTTAAGGGTCATATTTTGTAATTTTTTCAGGTCGAAAGGTGACCTTGAAGAGAAAACGCACAAGGGCTATAGTATAATTAATCTTTGGCCAAAGGATGCAGAAAAATAAGAGGATGAGTAATTGTTAAGAATTCAGGAGGGTTATGATGAGCAAGAAAAAAGCGGGAAGCTTTAAAGACGGAATCCAGACCTTTGGACGTTCACTGCTGCTTCCGATTGCACTTTTAGCACCGATTGGTATGGTTATGGGTATCTGCAGCGCTTTGGGGCAGAGCTACATGATTGAGAAATTTCCGATTCTGGACGCAGCCGTATTGAAACTGATTATCAGTGGAGCGAAGGATATTACCAGTATTATTTTCAACAATATTCCGATTCTGTTTGCCATGGGCGTAGCGCAGGGAATGGCAAAGAAAGAAAAGGGAATCGCTGTATTCGCATCTGTCGTCGGATATCTGACGCTGAATACGGTCATGAATGTATTCCTGAAAAATACGGGTACGCTGGCAGACGCCGACACCATGGCGCAGGTAGGCCAGGGTATGGTGCTGGGCGTACAGACACTGAAGACTGAGGCTCTGAGCGGATTGATTTCCGGTCTGGTGGCTGCCAAGGTAGCAGATAAGTTTTACAATCTGGAGTTGCCGCTGGCCTTCGCGTTCTTTGGAGGAAAGAAATCCATTCCGATTATTACGTTTGTATGTATGATCCCGATTGGCCTGGTGCTGCCGATTATATGGAACCTGTTAATCAGCTTCCTGATCAGCATTTCCTTTATCTTTACCACCAACTACATCGGAAGCGGTATTTACTATATGCTGCACAGGGCGCTGATTCCCTTCGGACTGCACCATGTACTGGCAGCGGTTGTCCGCTTTACAGAGGCAGGCGGAACTTATCTTATCAATGGTACAGAGTATGTAGGTATCCTTCCGGCAGTCAATGAGATTTTATTTAATCTGGGTCCGGACAGTCCCTACTGGGCAGAACTGATGCCGAAGCTGACCAGCTACCTGGGAGGTTCTCAGATGCTGACTACACTGTTCCGTATCCCGGCCATTGGTCTGGCGATGTACCATACTTCATACCTGAAGAACCGCAAGATGTGCAAGGGCGTCATCATGACCTGTGTACTGACTGCTTTCCTTGGAAATATTACAGAGCCGCTGGAGTTCTCATTCCTGTTCATTTCTCCGCAGCTTTTCGCGGTATACTGCGTACTGTGCGGTCTGATGACCATTCCTTATCAGTTCCTGCATATCAGCATCGGATACATCCGCGGAACAATCTTCGATTTTGGAATCTTCGGTCTGATGTATGAGAATACTCACTGGCTGAACCTGATTCTGCTTGGTATTGTAAACTTTGTAGTATTTTATTTCGTATTTAAATTCTTCATCAGAAAATGGAACCTGGAGACGCCGGGACGGGAATCCTTTGAGATTGAGGAGTCCGCAAGCACACTGCTGAAGGATAAGAACTGGCCGGAAATCGCCCGCATCGTAGTCGAGAATCTGGGCGGCCCGGAGAATATTGTACATGTGGAAAACTGTGTATCCCGACTTCGTATCGATTTGAAGGATCCGGAGCAGGTCAATCAGACAGGTCTTCGTGATTCCGGCTGCGCAGGTATCTTTTTCCCGTCCAAGAATCATATTCACGTGGTATTCGGACCGCATGTGGAATTTGTAAGAAATGCCGTTGATAAATTGCTGAAGGGATAAGAAAAAATGAGAGCATTATATGATTCAAAGAGCAAAGGAAATGACAGAGGAATCAAGAAGCTACTTACAAAGGAAGCAAAGATAGAATCCTGGCTCCTTGCGGAGGCTGCGCTGGCTGACGCGCAGGCAGAGGAAGGCTTTATTCCTCGCAGCGCAGCAGACAATATCATAGAAAATGCGAAACTGGAGCGAATCGATCTGGAAGAAATGGATCGCATTCAGGCAAAGGTAGGCCATGGCTTTGTACCATTTGTAAAGGTGCTGGTAAAGGCCTGCAGCGAGGAGGGTGGAAAATACGTCCATTACGGCGTGACCACCCAGAATATCCAGCAGACCGGGCAGCTCTATGTCACCTATAAAATCCATCGGATATTCCAGTCCTATGTGGCGGATATCCTGGAACACCTGGGCGATCTGGCTGAGGCTCATGCGGAGACGGTGATGCCGGGGCGTACCCATGGTCGTCATGCCATTCCGATTACCTACGGTTATAAAGTATCTGTCTGGATCAGCGAGCTCCTGAACGCACAGGAGCGCCTGCAGGAATGTGAAAAACGGGTATTCCAGGCCATGGCAGGAGGCGCGGTAGGCGCCTTCAACGCCACCGGCGAGACCGGCTGGCGGGTGCAGCAGCGCTTTGCCAAGAAGCTGGGTATGTACAGTATGCCGGTTCCCTCCCGCAATATCTTCAGTCACAAAGAAGAATACATCATGAACCTGGCGCTTTTATGTAACGCCCTTCACAAAATAGCGGAGGAAGTTTACTACACGGGACTGGAAGAATTCGGGGAGGTCAGCGAGGCTTTTCAGAAGGGTACAGTGGGAAGCTCCACCATGCCCCAGAAAATCAATCCGAAGCTGGCGAAGGGCATCATAGCCAACTCACAGAAGCTCTATTCCCTGGTATCCACCGGACTTTTTACCGGCGTCCGGATGTTTGAGGGAGATTCCAGCGCCTACATGCTGTATGACGGTATGCTGGAGGAAGCATTGGAACTGACGACAGAAGTCCTGATGCGCGCGGAGGAGCTGACCGCCACCCTGCATGTGAATAAAGAGCGCATGTATCAGAACGCCCTGTTAAATAAGGGTCTCGACAACAGTGAATGCGTCATGATGAAAATAGCGGAAAAGCTTGGCAAGGATCGCGCCCATGAGTTATTATATGATAAAGCGATGCTGGCAGAGCTGGACGGCAAAGATTACCTGACCGTACTGAAAGAAGATCCGGTATTATCCGACAACTTCACCGATCAGGAACTGGAAGAAATGATAAAACCTGAGAACTACACGGGACTGTCTGCCTTTCTGGCCCGCCGTATGGCAAAAGAAGCAAAAGAACGCGCCCAAAAGGCAAAGGAGAACCAGAAAAATGGGATTATTCAGCCGTAAGAAAAAAGAAGAATTTGTATCACCGATGACCGGAACTCTGCTCCCCATCGAGCAGTGTCCGGATCCGGTATTCGCCGGAAAAATCATGGGAGACGGCTTTGCGATCGAACTGACCGGAGCCGAGGTAACCGCGCCTGTGAGCGGAACCATTGCCACCGCATTTCCTACCGGACATGCATATGGCATCAACACCGATGACGGAAAAGAAATCCTGATACACATCGGCATGGACACCGTAGCGCTGAACGGACAGGGCTTTGACGTAAAAGTAAAGCAGGGAGATACCGTAAAACAGGGTGACCTGCTGGTAAAAGTAGACGTAGAGTATTTGAAAGCGCAGGGAAAATCCGTAGTCTCTCCGGTCATCTTCACAAGCGGAGAAAAAGTAGAGCTGCAGAAAACAGGCGCAGTTCAGAATGGAGAAAACGGCATTGTCAAAATCAGGTAAAATGCTGGCGTCCGACTTCGATCGGACCTTCTATGTAAACTGCGAAATTACAGAGGCCAACACCCGTGCAGTGGAAAACTGGCGGCAGCAGGGCAACCTGTTCGTCATAGCTACAGGACGGGAAGAAAGCATTCTCAGGGAAAAACTGGAAGAATGGGAAGCCGAGGCTGACTATTTGATCTGCAATAATGGCGCGCGTATCGTAAGCTGGGACGGCCGACTCCTGTATGAGAAAATAATGGATACGGTCGAGGTACTGCAGATAACCGATTATCTGCTGGAACAATATGGAATGCCGGTAGACGTCACCTGCAAAAGCTTCCGAAAACAGGTCATCACAGGAACCGACCCGGAGGAAGATCTCATCATGTACAACGGTATCCACGAGACCATCACACAGGAAGACTTCCGGAAAGCCTGTCGGGAAGTCCTGCAAGTCCATGTGCGTTTTTCTAATAATGAGGAAACTTGCAAAGCAGCCGAGGCCATCAACGCCCGCTACCCAGGCGCAGAGGCTTTTGTCAACGAAAACAACGCCGACATCGTAAGCCGGGGTCTGGGCAAAGCCGAAGGCATCGCTATCCTGGCCAAAGCCATCAGCTTCCAGGGTCAAATTGCCGCCATTGGCGACGCCCATAACGATCTGGGAATGCTCCGCCGCTATCAGGGCTGCACGCTGCAGGCTGCCAACCCGGCTATCCGGCAGGAAATCCCGATATCCCGTACATTTGCAGACGTAGCTGCCTGCCTGACCTATCTGTCCATAAATTAACGTGTCATCTGAATCGCCCGGCTCTGATCCGCAGAGCCGGGCGATTTTATGCGGAGCCAAAGTCAGAAACTCCCGGGGAAGAAAATTTTCCCCCGGGAGTTTCGTCCATTCTTCACAATCCCTTTGCCTTCCGCATATCTATAAAGTATACCCTTCTATCCAAAAGGTGATCCCATGAATTTTGGCACCATCTCCCCCAGGGAAATAGACAGTTACTTATTTAAACCCGACTATATCCTCATAGATATCCGCACGCCGCGGGACTTCCGCCGCCAGCACATCAAAGGCGCCGTCTGCATCCCCTATGAGGATCTGCAGGAGCGCGTCCGCCTGCTCCGCCACAAAACCCTGATCCTCTACTGCGAGCGCGGCAGCACCAGTATGAAAGCTGCCCGGGAGCTGGCCGAAGCAGGCTACCGGGTCTGGACCCTGGTGGGCGGCATCCAGTCCTACAAAGGCCGGAACCTGGAACATTATTAGAGATTCAGCCCCGGCATGGCGCAGAAAAATCATTGACAGCGGGGAAAGGGCATATTAAGATAAACTATAAGTGGATGACGGCAGGCGCAGGAGCAAACAATCAGAAGCGTCTGCCGTCAAACTAAATGCAAAAAAGTAAGAAAATGGAGAAATAAAGATAAATGGAAACATATGAATTCCTTGCCCCCTGCCACTTCGGCCTGGAGGCGGTATTGAAACGGGAAATACAGGACCTGGGGTATGACGTAAGCCTGGTCGAGGACGGCCGCGTCACCTTCATCGGCGACATGGACGCCCTGTGCCGCGCCAACATCTTCCTTCGGACCGCGGAGCGCGTCATGCTTCAGGTGGGACGCTTCAAGGCAGAGACCTTCGACGAGCTCTTCGAGGGCATCAAAGCCATTCCCTGGGAAAACTACATCCCGGCGGACGGCAAATTCTGGGTCACAAAAGCCACGTCCGTAAAAAGCAAGCTGTTCAGCCCGTCAGACATCCAGTCCATCGTCAAAAAAGCCATGGTGGAGCGCCTGAAGACCAGATACAAGATGGAATGGTTCAGCGAGGACGGAGCCTCCTACCCCATCCGCATCACCTTTTTAAAGGATGAGGCCGTGGTAGGCCTGGATACCTCCGGCGTCTCCTTACATAAGCGCGGTTATAGAAGACTAACCAGCAAAGCGCCCATCACCGAGACCCTGGCGGCAGCCCTGATTATGCTGACACCCTGGAAAGGCGACCGCATTCTTGTAGATCCGTTCTGCGGCTGCGGCACATTTCCCATCGAGGCGGCCATGATGGCGGCCAACATCGCCCCGGGCATGAACCGGGAATTCGTGGCTGAGGACTGGAAAAACATGATCCCGAGGAAGCTCTGGTATAACGCGGTGGAAGAAGCGAACGACCTCATCCAGGACGACATCGAAACCGACATCCAGGGCTACGATATCGACCCGGACATGGTAAAGGCGGCCCGGGAAAATGCAAGAGAAGCGGGCGTCGATCACCTGATTCATTTTCAGGCGCGGCCGGTCTCTGAGCTCCGCCATCCGAAAAAATACGGCTTTGTCATCACAAATCCGCCCTACGGCGAGCGCCTGGAAGAAAAAGAAGCCCTGCCGGCTCTGTACCGGGAGATTGGCGAGGCCTATAACCGTCTGGATGACTGGTCCATGTACCTGATCACCAGTTACGAGGACGCAGAGCGGTATCTGGGCTGTAAGGCGGCGAAGAACCGCAAGATCTATAATGGCATGTTAAAAACCTATTTCTATCAGTTTCCGGGACCCAAGCCGCCCCGGAGACCGCGGCAGGATGTATGAAAAAAGCAATCAGAAGACTGATAGCGCTGGCATTTGTGATATGCTGCGCCATGGTTGTGCTCGACATGGAGACAGAACCCACCGAAGCGCCTTCGGACGGCGCGGCCCTGGTGGAATCCATGCTGGAAAAAAAGGCAGGAAAGACTGCCGAGAGCCTGGTGATTCATCAGGAAAAGGAAGAAGCGGAGCTGCCTGCGCGCTATGATTACCGGGAGGAGAAACGTGAGGTCCCGGTCCGGGATCAGGGACAGCACGGCACCTGCTGGGCCTTCGCCAGCCTGACCGCGCTGGAGACAGCCCTGATGCCGGAGGAGCTTCTGGATTTCTCCAGAGACCATCTGAACTATCACAATCATTTTAAAATGGGTACCGAGGAGGGCGGCTCCTACATCATGTCGGTGGCTTATCTGACTTCCTGGGCAGGACCGGTGCTGGAGCAGGACGATCCCTACGGAGACGGCCGGTCCCCCGATGATCTGACGGCAGTCTGCCATGTGCAGGAGGTGCGGATGCCTGCGGCGAAAGACTACGAGGCCATCAAGCAGACCGTGTACCTGTACGGCGGCGTAGAGAGCTCCCTGTATATGGATTTTGACGATCCGACCCAGGATTCGGCCTACTACAGCCGGGAGTACAGCAGCTACGGCTACACCGGGGAAGAGGCGGCCAATCACGATGTGGTCATCATAGGCTGGGACGATGATTATCCGGCGGAGAATTTCACCCGGGCGGTGGCCGGAGACGGCGCATTCATCTGTCAGAACAGCTGGGGAGAAAGCTTCGGGGAGGACGGCATATTTTACGTGTCCTATTATGACACGAATATCGGAAATGACAATGTGGCTTACATCCGGGTGGACGGCCCGGACAATTACGACACCCTTTATCAGTCGGATCTGTGCGGCTGGTGCGGACAGATTGGCTACAATACAGAAAAGGCCAGCTTTGCCAATGTATACGAGGCCGCCGGAAATCAGGATTTGAAGGCCGTGGGCTTCTACGCTACGGGACCGGATACTGAGTACCGGATCAGCATTCAGCCCGAGTTTACCGGGGAAGAGTCCCTGGGAGAGGCGCAGATTCTCCAGTCAGGTTATCTGCAATATGCAGGTTATTACACCATAGATTTGAACGAAACAGTGGCTGTACAGGCGGGAGATCGGTTCGCGGTGATTGTGCAGATTACCACGCCGGGCAGCCAGTACCCCATTGCTGTGGAATATTCCTCCGATGAACTGAAGGAGGCCGTGGACTTAAGCGACGGCGAGGGCTACATCAGCGCCGACGGGTATCACTGGGAGCGTGTGGAGACGGAGCAGCAGAGTAACCTGTGCCTGAAGGTATATGCTTCGGGCAGGGACTGAGCAAAAGAGGAGAATATATGGAAAAATTAATATTTGCTACGGGAAATGAAGGAAAGATGAAAGAGATCCGCGAGATTCTGGGACGGCCCGGTCTCACGATCCTGTCCCAGAGGGAGGCCGGTATCGTGAGCGACGCAGAAGAAAACGGCACCACCTTTGAGGCTAACGCCCTGATTAAGGCCCGGGCTGTGGCGGCCCAGACGGATGCCCTGGTGCTGGCGGATGATTCCGGCCTGGAGATTGATTATCTGAACGGGGAGCCGGGCGTCTATTCCGCCCGCTATATGGGGGAGGACACCCCCTATACCATCAAAAATCAGAAGATTCTCGATCTGCTGGCAGGCGTGCCCGAAGATAAGCGCACGGCCCGTTTCGTGTGCGTGATTGCGGCGGTGCTGCCGGACGGACGGGAGTTCACCACAAAGGGTACCATCGAGGGTATCATCGGTTATGAATCCCGGGGCGAAGGCGGCTTCGGCTACGACCCGATTTTCTTTGTGCCGGAATTCCACTGCTCCACCGCGGAGCTGACCATGGAGCAGAAAAATGAGGTCAGTCACCGGGGCAAGGCACTGAGAGCCATGAAAGAAGTATTAAAAGAGGTAAACGCATGAAAGTACTGATTGTCAGCGATACACACGGAAAAGAAGGAAATCTGAAGGAAGCGATCCGCCGGGAGCAACCCATCGACATGCTGATCCACTGTGGCGACGTGGAGGGCGGCGAGGAGAAAATCCGGCAGATGGCCGGCTGTCCGGTTCATATGGTGGCGGGCAACAATGATTTCTTCTGCGATCTTCCACGGGAGAAGGAGTTCGAGATTGGAAAATACCGGGTGCTCCTGACTCACGGACATTATTATTATATTTCCATGGGAACCGAGATGCTGAAGGAAGAGGCGAAAGCCCGCAGCTTCGACATCGCCATGTTCGGCCATACCCATCGCCCTTATCTGGAACAGGATAAGGAAGTGACCGTGCTGAATCCGGGCAGCATGTCCTATCCCCGTCAGGAGGGCAGGAAGCCCAGCTATATGGTCATGGAGCTGGACGAAAAAGGGGACGCTCACTACACCATAAAATATATCTGAAAAAATCTTGAAAATAATTTGAAAAAAGTTGTTGACAATTTTACTTTTATCCAGTAGAATATATTTTGCGTCACGGGTGACGCGGTGGTGAACAGCTTCGGGGTGTGGCTCAGCTTGGCTAGAGCGCCTGGTTTGGGACCAGGAGGTCGCAGGTTCGAATCCTGTCACCCCGATGATACCTATGCGGGTGTAGTTCAATGGTAGAACACCAGCCTTCCAAGCTGGATACGTGGGTTCGATTCCCATCACCCGCTGACTGTGAGTACTTGGCGAGGTATTTTCGAGCCTAGTACGAACGTCCACCTGAACACTTAGCGAATTGGGAGCGCAGCGAGCAAATGAGCTTAGTGTTCAGTGTGTACTGTGAGTACTTGACTCACAGATAACACTTCTTCGAAGGGTTTGTGTTCGTAGCTCAGTTGGATAGAGCAACGGCCTTCTAAGCCGTGGGTCGGGGGTTCGAATCCCTTCGAGCACATTTGCAGATCGTCTGATTTGCATATGCCGTTACTTGGCAGTAATATGGTGGGTATAGCGCAGCTGGTTAGCGCGCCAGATTGTGGCTCTGGAGGCCAAGGGTTCGAATCCCTTTATCCACCCTTTTGCGAGAGCAAAATTTTGGGCTATCGCCAAGCGGTAAGGCACAGGACTTTGACTCCTGCATTCGCTGGTTCGAATCCAGTTAGCCCAGTTGGGCGGATGACGACCTTCCGCAGCTATTATGAATAAGGAGCATTAGCTCAGTCGGTAGAGCACTTGACTTTTAATCAAGTTGTCCCGGGTTCGAATCCCGGATGCTTCATGAGAGGATCGAAGATTTTGTGAATACAGGGTTTTCGGTCTTTTTGTTTAAACAAGTCCACGGAAGTGGACGACATTCGCGGATATGGCGGAATTGGCAGACGCGCCAGATTTAGGTTCTGGTGGTAACCCCGTGCAGGTTCAAGTCCTGTTATCCGCATAGAGAACGGCGCAGCTTTTCGATGCTGTGCCGTTTTTCGATCCCGGATTACCCCGGATTCACAGGTATTTCCTCTTGTTCCCACATGGTATCTGTGATATAGTGTATAAGATTAGGAGGTTTTAATGCATGATAAACTGGAAAAAAATGACAGCCCTCATGACGACAGGCATCCTGCTGGCCACAGCGGCAGGATGCCAGAGCAAAAACAGCTCCCAGGGCGCGGATATAGATATTGAAGATGTGATAGAAGACACGGAGGAGACGGCGGAGCCGGAGAAGAGCACAGAGGTTGTCTCCGATCTGGAAGCCCGAATTTCCTGGTGGACTTACCCGATTTTCGTGGAGGACGAGGAACAGGGAGATGGCAGCTACGAGCAGTCCCTGATTCAGAAATTTAACGAAAAATACCCCAATATCACAGTAGAAGTGAAATATCTGGACTACACCGATGGCCCGAAGCAGCTGGAGGAGCAGATTAAGGCCGAGGGCGGCGAGCTGCCCAATGTGCTGCTGGATGAGCCGGGACGTATCAGCACTTACGCGAAGGAGGGACTGCTCTCCGATTTGAGCGACCTGTTTACCGAGGATGTGATTGCGGATATGGTCAGCCCGGGAATTATAAGCGCCTGCCAGTCCGGAGACGCCTATGTAATGTACCCCTTAAGCGGATCCAATTACGTTATGGCTTTCAACCGCTCCATGCTGGAGGAAAGCGGAGCCATGGAACTGCTGAATCAGGAAGGGGCCCGCACCTGGACCACGGAAGCGTTTGAACAGGTGATTACGAAGCTTCATGACGCGGGCTTCAACGCGGGAATGCTCTACTGCTCCGGAATCGCCGGAGACTACGCGACTCGTTCCTTTATCACGAATCTTTACGACGGAAGCCTGATGAACGAAGATATGACTTCTTACACTGTGAACAGTGAGGCCGGTCAGAAGGCTCTGTCAAAAATTAAGAGCTGGATGGACGGCGGGCTGCTCCTGAACGGAACCGACTCTTCAGGAGCGGACGCAGTGTCCTCCTTCGTGGCGGGTAACAATTCCTACTGCCTGCTGTGGAGCCTGCCCCAGGCCATCAGCAATGCGGAGGCACTTCAGGAAAACGGCGTGGACGTAGTCGTGATGCCGTACCCCGCTGAGGACGGAACCCCCTCTCTGGAATACATGCTGAACGGCTTCTGTATATTCAAGACCGAGGACGAGCAGAAGGAGCAGGCCTCCCGCTATCTCATTGACTTCCTCTGCAACGACGAGAGCGTGGCACAGGAGAATGTGGTGCGAAGCGGCGCATTTCCGGTGCGGAGCTCCATGGGAGACGTGTATGGCGGAAATGAGGAGGCCAGTCTCTATGAAGCACTGATGCCGTACAGCGGCCCCTATTATCAGAAGGTAAACGGCTTTGAGGAAATGCGTGTCTACTGGTATCAGATGGAGACCGAGATCCTGGACGGAGAGTACAGCGTCAAGGAAGCGGCGAACAGCTTCGTAGAGTACGCAAACAAGACTCTGACACAGAAAAAGGAGCAGTAATATGACAGGAATTCGCGGAGGCAGAATCATCGATCCGGTAAGCGGCAGAGAATTTACCGGAGATCTGATCCTGGAAAATGGGACAATCAAAGCTGTGGGAGAAAAGCTTAATCTGGAAAGCTGCGAAGAGATTCTGGAAGCGGCAGGACTGGTGATTGCGCCGGGACTGGTGGATGTGCACGTCCATTTCCGCGATCCGGGACTTACTTATAAAGAAGACATTCTGACCGGCGCGCAGGCAGCGGCGGCAGGCGGTTTCACTACGGTCGTCTGCATGGCCAATACCAAACCGGTTATCGATAACGCTGAGACACTGACCTACGTGCTGGACAAAGGAAAAGAGACCGGCATTCATGTACTTTCCTGCGCCTGCGTTACCAAAGGCATGCAGGGAAAAGAGCTGGTGGATATGGACGGACTCCGTGTGGCAGGAGCGGCAGGCTTTACTGACGACGGGATTCCGATCCTGGACGAAGAAGTTCTGAAAGCGGCGCTCAGTAAGGCGGAAGAGCTGCAGGTTCCCGTAAGCCTTCATGAAGAGGATCCGAAGCTTATCGCCAACAACGGCATCAACCGCGGCCCGGTATCTGAGAAGCTGGGCATCGGCGGCTCCCCGGCGGAGGCCGAGATCACCATGGTGGAGCGGGACTGCCGTCTGGCCGAGGAGACGGGTGCAAGCGTGAACATCCAGCACATCAGCACGGCGGGAGCCGTGGAAGCAGTGCGGGCGTCCAAGAAACGAGGTTCCCATGTGACCGCCGAGGCAGCTCCCCATCATTTCACCCTGACGGATGAGGCTGTTCTGACCTATGGTACCCTGGCGAAAATGAATCCGCCCCTCCGGACGGAAAGAGACCGGCAGGCCGTCATCGAAGGACTGAAAGACGGCACCATCGACATGATTGCCACAGATCATGCGCCCCACAGCATCGATGAGAAGAGTAAGCCCCTGACCGAAGCCCCCAGCGGCATCATCGGCCTGGAGACCTCCCTGGCCCTTGGCATCACAGAACTTGTCAAACCGGGTCACCTGACGCTCCTGGAGCTGATGCGCAAAATGAGCCAGAATCCGGCCGCCCTCTATCACCTGCCCTATGCAGGCATCACCGAAGGCGCTCCCGCAGATCTGGTCATCTTCGACGCGGACGAGGAATGGAAGGTCGAAAGCTTCCGTTCCAAGGCAGTCAATTCTCCCTTTAAAGGATGGACACTGACCGGACGGGTGCATTACACGATTTGCGAGGGAAAGGTTGTATATAACCTGTAGAAAAACAGATGCGAAAAGAAAAACGCTGCCTGTGCAGATGATCTCCATCATCCACGCAAGCGGCGTTTTTTGAGTGCATAGAGATAGCAGAAAGCGGAGATCGTGAAGTCGCAAAATGCGATCGCAAACTCATTTCTGCTCCTTCGACAACAGATATTTCTGAAAACGGATATATTCCCGTACCTCCAGCTGTTTGTAGTCGGGGAAGTTCAAAAAATCCGTGATGGCCTTGGCGTTGGCACCGCTTAAGGGAATCAGGCTCTTATTGGGAACAGCCGCATAGTGCCGGGGATCCGCTCCGTCGGCAATGAGATCCGAGTGGGCTGACAGGTTCGTCAGCACCAGCTGATCCAGTGAAACATCATAGATATCAGCGAGCTTGCAGATCAGATTGATATCCGGGACGCGGTTTCCGCTCTCGTAGACGGTGTAGGTCTGCCTTGCAATATGAAGCTGTTCACTGATATATTTCTGCGAATATTTCCTGGCTTCGCGCAGACTGCGAAGATTATCAGCCAGATAAGATTCAGGCATCGCGCGTTCTCCTTCCGAAAAGATGGCATTATTATACCAGTTTACGGATTTTCATATGCACAATGTCACAAAATGCAGCACAAGCCCGAAAAAACAGCCATCAAACGATGACAAACATCGCAGCTTCCTGACGCCCTCAGAGGAGTCAAATCAGAGCTTTTTCTGACTGAGTGTGCTGTTATGATACTCCGACGACCAGGTAACCTCCTCCCCGAACCACTCCGGCGGCGTAAACGCGTTGGCCTGTTCCTCAGATGGAAACTCCACCTCAGCAAGCCACAGGCCTTCGAAAGGAGCGGCAAATACATCCAGCTCAATGGTGAGGCCCTCGGGGAGTGGAATCAGATACCGTTTCTTGGAGATAATATTACCGTCCGCTTTGGCCTTCAGATGTTCATAGCTCTCCGCCGTCAGAGGGAGATTATATTCCTCACGGCTCATAAGCCCTTTGGATTTGTAAGTAAGAATAAAAGAATCATCGCTGCGCCGCACCCGCACCACAGGCTCCGTACACAGATAGGCCTGCTCCAGCAATCTGCAGGGAAAAGAATCCAGGTTGACCGGCAGCTTCGGAATTAAAAATTTGCGTTCGATTTCCATGAAAAAACCTCCGTAGGCCCTTCTTTCAAACCCGTATGAAAAAGGTGAAAGGAAAGATCCTATTATTTATATTATAAAAGGACAGTAGCACATAGATATGGAAAATTCAACGGGAATTTGCTATAATAGGCGAAGAAAACAAAAGACTGTGACAGAAAACGGAAGGAGTCGGAAAAATGAAGAAAGTAAGTATATTTCTGGCAGAAGGATTCGAGGAAGTGGAGGCGCTGACGCCTGCCGATCTGCTGCGCCGGGTCGGAGCGGAAGTGACCCTGGTATCGATTGGCGATAAAAAGGAAGTAGCCGGAAGCCACGGCATCATCATTACCGCAGACCGCCTGTTTGTGGATACGGATTTCGCAGACGCAGATCTTCTGATTCTGCCCGGCGGCATGCCCGGCACCCTGAATCTGAAAGCCTGCGATCCGCTGTTGGAGCTTCTGAAAGAGCATAACGCCAGGGGCAGAAAACTGGCTGCCATCTGCGCCGCGCCCACAGTTCTGGGCCATGCCGGTCTCCTGGACGGCAAGCATGCCACCTGCTACCCCGGCTGCGAGGACGGCCTAACCGGAGCCATCTGTGAGACCACCCCGGTAGTCACCGACGGCACCATCACCACCAGCCGCGGCGTCGGCACCGCCATCCCCTTCGCCCTGAGCCTGATCGCCCAGCTCTACGGGCAGGAGAAGGCGGACGAGATCGCGAAGAGTATCGTGTACGAAGTGTAAGATGAAGAACAGGTTCCGGCACAGCCGTCTGCCGGAACCGTCCGTCTTATGAAAAAACTTCCAGAATATCCGCCGTCCCGCCGTGTCACACTATCATCATGGAGGTGATAATCATGACACAGCAGAATTCCGGTTCCAACCAGAACCAGATGGCGGTCCCCGAAGCCAAAGCAGCCATGAGCCGCTTCAAAGAAGAAGTAGCCAGCGAGCTGGGTGTCCCCTTAAAAGAGGGCTATAACGGCGACCTGACAAGCGCCCAGGCCGGATCCATCGGCGGCGAGATGGTTAAAAAGATGATCATGAAGCAGGAACAGCAGATGAGCGGCAGATAAAAGAAAAAAACAGCCCCCGGCAAAGCCGTGGTATGCTCCCCGTCAAGAGGACAATAAAAAATAATAAATTTTTGTATCGTCAGCCATGCTATGGCTGGCGATATTTTAT